>NZ_JBFUCY010000051.1:0-34086 GCF_056404995.1 Mucilaginibacter sp. P2_A5 | reverse complement strand
GCCAATTACCTTTGTTGAAGCAAAGAGAGTATTCTAGCTGGGCCTTGGGCAATCATAAAAGGCAGGGACTAATACGGCACTTAGTTCTCAAAAACATAGGAGGTACGAAAGTTCACCCTGCCTTTTATAATAACGTTTTCCACAAAGTTTTTAGTTTTTAACACCCCCCAGACCCCCCATTTCAACAACAACAATATTTACTGATAAATTGTCTTTGTAAGACCAAAGGTAGGTACGGAACTTATGAAGCGTACCTACGGCACGCAAAAATGTTGATTTACAAGTGCTACAAATGTTTTGCTCCGATGGAGCAACCTGTGAATTCATTAACTTAATAATATTGAGGGTCTCCCTTGTGGCCCGCTGATCGGTCAACGCCATGCTAAGTAATGAATATCTAGCTCCCGGATGTCTAATTTCAACCAGTTTTTTTTGTATCCCCACGTTTCGCGTAAGTGATTGCACCGGATACCGGCCTTCGCGCTTAAGGCCTGCAGGCGTATGAGGGAAAAGCACGACCCTGCTTCTACCAGCAGGGATACGCCCGGATTAGATGTGAAATGTGCCCAGTGTTTTAAATGAAAGCAAAGCTTATAGTTACATTTTCATGCCGCCCATGTCTGCCGGTTGCCGCAAGAGCTTTGCTGCCTGGTAAAAAACGGCTTACCAAATCACAATAAGCCGTTCTTTAAATCCAGCCTACATTTTATGCCCCGTAGTATCTTTTTTCATCGGCATTTTTGGCATTTCGCCGTTCATCATCACGCACTGGCCTTCTTTTAACTTCATTGTTTTGCCGCCTTTCATTTTACAGGTTCCGTCGGCCTCAACAATGGTACCGTTTGTCATGGTTTTAGCCCCGGTCATGGGCATGGTTTTGCCATTCATCATGGCCATCATTTTACCGTCTTTCATCATTACACAATCGTGCATTTTATCCATCGACATATGCGACATCTTGTGCATCGATTTGTGCGACATCTTATGCATTGTAGTGTCGGTTGTTTTGGTTTGTGCCATAGCGCTACAACTTAAGGTAACAGCAATAAGGGCAATCATCATTCTTTTCATTTTTCTGGTGGTTTATATTGGTTTATATTTTGCTTGTTGATGGGACCTGGTTCAGGGTTTGTTATTCTTTCACTTTCAGCATACCTGCATTTATTGCCACAACCACGGTACTTACCGTCATTAACACCGCCCCTACTGCCGGGCTTAAAAGAATGCCCTGGCTATATAACACGCCCGCAGCCAGGGGCAGCGCAACAATGTTATACCCGGTTGCCCAAATCAAATTCTGGATCATTTTACGATAGGTTGCCTTGCCAAACAGGATCAGGCTTACAATATCTTTCGGGTTGCTGTTCACCAGTACAATACCGGCAGTTTCGGCCGCGATATCGCTGCCCGAACCAACGGCAATACCAATATCAGCCTGGGCCAGCGCGGGGGCATCGTTAACACCATCACCGGTCATGGCCACAAATTCGCCCTTGCTTTGCAGCTCTTTAATTTTATCCAATTTTTGATGAGGCAAAACTTCGGCAATAAAACTATCCATGCCTAAAGTTTTGCTTACGCTTGCCGCTACTTTACTGTTATCGCCGGTTAACAAAACAGACCTGATGTTTTCCTGCTTTAAGGTTTTAATGGCATCTGCCGACTCGGAGCGGATCTCATCCGAAAGGGCTATGTACCCAGCCAATTGCTGGTCAATTATTACAAATACCACCGTTTCGGTATCATTGGCATTATATTCACCGGGAACGGCCAGCTTATTTTCTTTTAAATAACCCGGACTAACCACCAATATCTTTTTCCCATCTACCGTTGCCTCGACACCCTGGCCGGTTATGGCATTAAAGTTTTGTGCCTGCGGGATGGTAATTTTTAAGTCTTTTACTTTTTGCAGAATGCCGGTGGCTATGGGGTGCTCGGAGTTTTGTTCCAAGGCAGATGCCAGGCGGATAAGGTCGTCCTGTTTAATTTCTTTATTAAACGAAACCACTTTGGATACTTCAAATTTGCCCACGGTGAGCGTGCCTGTTTTATCAAATACCACGGTGGTTATTTTACGGGCATTTTCAAAAGCAGTGCGGTTTTTAATAAGCAGGCCATGTTTGGCCGATAATGCCGTTGATTTGGCTACCACCAGCGGAACAGCCAGCCCTAAAGCATGCGGACAGCAAATAACAATAACGGTTACCATCCGTTCCATAGCGAAGGCCATGGTTTGCCCGGTTAAAAACCAGTACATAAACGTGCCGATACCCGTTATTAGGGCTATAATTGTCAACCATTTTGCTGCGGTATCGGCCAATAACTGGGTTTGCGATTTTGACTTTTGCGCATCGTCAACCAGCTTAACAACCTGCGACAGGTAGGAATCTTTGGCGGCATGCGAAACCGTTACTTTAAACGAACCGTTGCCATTGATGGAGCCGGCTATAACCTTATCGCCCTTTACTTTTTGTACCGGCTTTGATTCGCCTGTGAGCATCGATTCATTGAGGTAGCTCTCGCCTTCGAGTATAATACCATCTGCCGCCACTTTTTCTCCGGGCTTTACCAGGATGATATCATTCGCGTTTAACGTATCTGTTTTAACGTCGTGTACGCTGTCACCCATCACCATGTGCGCATCAGCCGGCATGAGCTTAACCAGCAACTCCAGTTCATTTGACGCGCCCATAACCGATCGCATCTCTATCCAATGCCCTAAAAGCATAATGAGGATAAGGGTAGCCAATTCCCAAAAGAAATCCATCCCCTTGAGACCGAAAACGATGGCCACGCTGTAGCTATAGGCCACCGTAATTGCAAAGCCTATCAGGAACATCATCCCCGGATTTTTGGCTTTGGCCTCGCTTACCAAACCGGTTAAAAAAGGCCAGCCGCCATAAATAAACACAACCGATGACAAGGCAAACAAAATGTACGACGAACCTTTAAACTGCCAGTTAACGCCCATGAAATGCTGGATCATGGTTGATAATAACATAATGGGGACAGTAAGTGCCAGTACCACATAAAACCGCTTTTTAAAGTCGGCAATCATCATGGCGTGGTGGTCATGCTGCGACATTCCCATATGCTGATTGTGGCCATCATGCATTTTATGATGATCCATCCCTTCATGCTTTTTGTTCATCTCCATATCATTCTATTTAAGCAGTTCTGATTTTTTTCCTTCAGGATACTCTTTATAGCAATCGCATTTCTAAAATACCGGGAAGCGAATTTTTACTTTTTCCGGGGCCCGGATTTTTACAACACAAATCAGGCCGGGTATTCTCTGCCGAAAACCCAACCCGAATGTTTCAAAACGCGTGTTAAAAAAAGGCTGTTAACCTTTGGCTTTTTTTGCCTCGGCCTTTTTCTTTTCCTGCTCTAAAAAGTAACAATGCGCGGCGCAGGCATGCAGTTTATAATTTGAATGGGCAGTACCAAAGTTATGCCCCTTTGGATCTAAAATGGCACATTTTTCTTTATCCAGGTCTTTGGTGTTCAGTACATTTTCGCCATTGATATTATAGTAGGAGCCATTCTTTTTTGCTGTCCCCATTTTTTTTCCATTGGCGTCAATTACGTTACCGGCGGCATCAATAAAATATAGTTTTTGCCCCTTATTGTTGCGTACAATATTGTCCTTATCAATATGGCCTAATTGAGTACCCCCTGCATCCCTGATCCATCCCTTGTCGGTAATGATAATTTTGAAAGTTGTATCTTTTTTAACCTGGGCATTAACCGTAACCGCTGCGGTCATGGTTAATATGAATAAAAGGAAGTGTAGCTTTTTCATAATTGTGAAATTTAATTTATTCAAATCTCCTTTATTTAAAGCCCTGTTCAAATGATCATCAACACGTTGATATGTGATCAAAATCATTATATTAATCTATATTTCAATAAGTTATTGTTAAGCCAATTACCGCAAGCGTTTTTCGCTGCCGCTCCAACCTTGTGTCCCACTAACAGGTGAACATAATGTCAAATAATAAATATTGCAACACCCCCCTGATAGATAAGCAATATGTTAAGTAATGAAGTGAAAGCCCGAATATGAACATTTATCCGGGCTTTTGTAGCTATCTGGCGCTGTTTGGCGTTTATATTAACAGAATGGTTGTAACTTTATGCAGCTAAACCAACATTCAATGAGCAGGAAATATAAATTTTTGATGCACTTAAAATAAGTTTTGAAATGAAAATATTTATAACATTAATATTCGTCATGACATATAGCTATATCCCAAAGGAAAAGTATCTTGCGATATTAGCAACCAATTATAAATCTCCATTGTATATAGTAATCCCAGAAAAGGGGCAATCAAATTCATTTTTTATTACAACCACTTACGAACTACATAATTACTATCAAAGAATAAATAAAGATAATTCCATTACTTACAAAAAGTTTTTAATAGAAATATTCGATAAAAGAATTAAAATTGATTCGGCGCTTTGTGATCCTCATTCATGTTTTCCGGTAAATAACAATCTGGCGATAAATAAGGAACTTGACGAATATGGAATTAAATATATTATTAGTAAATATTTGATTCCACTTAAGGGTGAATTGAGAAGTAAAAATTTAGATTCACAAACGACGATGGCCTTAATCAAAATTATGTTCAATAATAGTTATTTGATTGCATTTTCCGATTACTCAGGGTCTTATGGATTTAAAAAAGTAAACTAATCGCCTTAGCGAAAGTTCTTGTACAAAAGAATGTGGGCAGCTGACTTATGACTTGAATTACATATAAGCATATGCAACCCCCAGATGTTTAATTTCATCCGGGGGGTTTTGTTTACCCGCAGAATTGCGGTGAAAAAATGCTACGACTGTGCTAAACGCACGTTCCTTGGCGCAACAAACACTGTTCAATAAGTCAGCGTTAATCCACCACCCAGGCCCATATCACTGTCGTAATGCGATGACAAAGAGAAATACTTGGTAAAAATATACCGCATGCCAACGGTGTATTCTTTATCGGTATTCCCCACCAGCGTAAACCTTAACCGGCTGGTTAAAGGAATATCTTCCCTCCCCAATTGAAACCTGAATTTGCCATTCCCATCAACACGGGCATCGGCAACAAACAGCATGGGTAATATATACGATACCCCTGCAACCACGGTATGGCGGTTGTTTTTATTGCTTTGCTGGCCAAACAGGTTTTTTTCCTGGTCGTTTGATTTTTTGTAATGGTAATCAAAACCTGCATATGCATACAGCCATTGCATTTGTCCAAAATAACGGCCAACCATGGTTTCGCTTTCATAACCTTTTCGGTTGTTTACGCCCAGGTGCCATAGGGTTGATAATTTCCACCGGGTATTGGCTATGCTAACGGTACCATCACTCCCATTGCTTTCCAATCCTATTTTGGCTGCCGGGAAAAAGCGGCGGTCATCGGCGTATACTTTTTTTATGGCGCTTGCCGGGTCGGGCAGTTCGGGGTTGGGTGGCGAATTTTGGTAGCTGAATATGCGGCCCATACCGCTCATCATATGGTAAAGGATATGGCAATGAAAAAACCAATCGCCGCTTGCCGTAGCCGCAAACTCAATGGTATCAGTTTCCATCGGCATAATATCCAGCGTATTTTTTAGCGGCGAATAATCTCCCTGCCCGTTCAACACCCTAAAGTAATGCCCGTGCAAATGCATGGGGTGGCGCATCATCGTGTTATTGTACAGGATGATGCGAACATTTTCTCCTTTTTTGATCAGGATCTTATCCGATTCGGAAACCGTTTTATTATTTATCGTCCAAACATAGCGGTTCATGTTACCGGTAAGGTTAAAATGCAAAACCTTTAACGAGCCGGCTGGTAAATTAGTGGGTTTAGCAGCCTTTAACATCCCATAATTAAGGGTAACAATATCGGTGCTGCCCGCCATATCCATACCAGGCATATCACTCATTTTTTTGGCGGCTGCAGTGGTATCATTTGGAGCTGCGCTGTCGCCGGTAATTTCGGGATACATTACGGTATTCATATCCATCACCTGGTTGGTCATCACCATGCCATCCATTTTTTTCATGTTGCCATCCATTCCCATCATGTCGTTCATCATCTTCATGCCTTCAAAATATTTGAGCCTGGGCAAGGGCTTGGCTTTAAACTGCGTTCCACTCCCCAACCATAATGAGGTTGACCGGGTACGGTCTTCGGATGTTGCCAAAAATTCAAAGCTCCCGTCGCGGGGGATGGTAACTATCACATCGTATGTTTCGGCTACGGCTATAATCAGCCTGTCAACAGGTACCGGTTGTACATCCTCGCCATCATTAGCCGCAATTGTAATTTTGCCGCCGGCATACTTTAGCCAAAAATAGGTTGATGAGCTGCCGTTAATAATGCGCAGTTTCACATGATCGCCTTTTTTAAACTGCGGGGCATTATTAACCGCCTTGCCATTGCTAAAAAAACGGTCGTAATAAACATCGCTTACGTCCATTGCTACCATTCGCTTCCATTCGTTGGTTAGCTTGGTTTTAAAATGACCTTCGGCTACAGCTTCCGCATAGTTTTGGGTACTGCCTTTACGAATGCCGTACCAATCGGTTTGGTTATGTAATGATCGTTCTACCTGGTCGGGATTTTCATTGGTCCAATCACTCAGCAGCAAGGTGTACTCCTTTTGTTCGGCTGGCTGTTTTGGATGAATAATAAATGCGCCATACATACCGCTTTGTTGCTGTGTCATGGTATGCGAGTGGTACCAGTAAGTGCCATGCTGCACCAGCGGGAACTTGTAAAAATGAGTTTGCCCGGCCTCAACTGGCGAGGTGGTAAGGTACGAAACGCCATCATAGCGATTGGGCAATATAAGCCCATGCCAGTGGATAGAAGTTTCCATCATCATCTGGTTATGCACATATATTTCGGCGGTATCACCCTCGGTAAACTCCAATGCAGGAGCAGGAATGCTGCCGTTAATGGCCATAGCCGGCCTTGCTTTGCCTGTGTAATTTACAGTAGTATCGCCAATGTATAAATGATATATTTCGCGATTGCCTACCTTGGTGTAAAAGGGTTTGCGCGGCTCCTTTTCGTCCATTTTCATAGCCATATGCTGTGCATAGGCCGAAAAAGACAAAAAGAAACTCAATAAAGTTACTGTGTATCTTTTCATAATAAAATAAGCTGCCGGAATTACCCCGGCAGCATTTAATAATTTATTTTGTTGCAGGGCTAATGGTTTCACTAACCTTGCCGCAGGTAAGCATCATATTGCCGTAATAAGGGTTTTTTATAGCTTCATCTGCCGATAGCCAGTAACTTTTTTTCATGGGACAATAGGCATAGTAAACAGGCTTATCGGTTAATTTTACCGCCTTGGCCAGTTTAAAAAAGTTTGCCGAAAAATTAGCAAAATGCTCTCTTTGATGGGCTATGTCCTTACTTTCGGATATGTGCCTTGCATCAAAAGCCAGCTTTTCCTGCAAAGGCTTAAAAGCGGCCGCATCTGTGGCGGGGAGTGACTTTACATCAACCCCATTTACGGTTTTTAAAAACTCTCCCGCACTGGCAGCAGCATCCGCGCTGTTTGATTTGATCAAGGCATCCTTAACGCCGTAATAAGATGATAATAACGGGCTAAGCGCCGTTGCTTTGTTATCCTGTGCAAAAAGTTGTTGGGTAAACGCGGCTGCAACTAAAGCAACCAATAAAAATATCTTTTTCATGATTTTAGTAATTTAATATAAACAGATCATCTGCCTTAACACCTGGTTCGGCAGTATTTTAAATAGTTGTTAAAAAGCTTTCCTTTTTATTTTTAATACAAATTTAACCTGTATGGCTATTTAATCTTTTACAGTATTTGGTTTTTAAGTTATGTTATTTAATGATTTTGAGCTATCGGTTAAAACCTGAACGAACGCCAAACACAAATGCATTAATAAAATTGACCTTGAACTGCATATAGCACAATGGCGGCAATATCAATTTAATTCGGGCAAAAAATCGGGCATTAAAAACCAGGGCCGGTGGGTACGGCAAAAGCCCGAATCAGATAAGAAGAGTTTTGTTATAAATATAAATGGGTTGCGATGCCACAAACGGGGGCCCGGTGGCCCTTGGCCAGCTTTTTAAATTGGCTATTACCTGCGGCACGTAAAATAGGTGCACTTTAACAGGCAACATTACTGCCGCCTGGCCAATTGAAAATTGAAAATCAAAATTGGAACTAAAATTTTCCTTTACCACATAAGTACCGTGATGGTAACAACAATCACAGTTGCCACTTTTGCAGTCATCATCTTTGTCCTGATCTTTACCGGCGTCATGATGTGATTGGTGCATTTGCCGGGCCGCGGCCGTGTTAGTAAACAGGTAACTGGCTGTACAATGCAAAAGGCATGCATATATACCTGTTGTTAGTAACAGGTAAAACGCGGTAATAGCCAAAGCGCAGATTTTTTTCATTTAGCCCCTGCTGTAATTATTGGTCAAAGGTATTATTAAAATAATGAATGAAATAAAGGTTAATTAAATTTCACTCATTATCCCGCTAACCTTGTTGCTATTTCTCAAACTCATCCGGGTTTAACTCGGGTTGTTCGGTTTCATCCGGCGGCAGTTCATTGGGGATGTTTTCTGGGCCTTCTTCGGGCACATCCGGTTCACCGGGATCAGTTGGCTGCCTTATTTCGGGCCTTTCGGGATTAACCGGCATTTCGTCTGGCTCGTTTGGCATCGTTTGTTTCTTGCTCATGACTTATTTACTTATAGGACAATTGCTCGTCCTGTGTTTTAACTCGGTTATATTGTCTTAAACTGCGGATGCTTTACAATTTGCGCCGCAATGCTTAATAAATCCTGGCCGGTGAAAGCACCCGGGCCATCAAAATCAAAATGATGATCGCTATATATTGTAATTGTGCCCAGCAGTCCATCTTGCGGTACATCTACCGACCGCGATTGCTCATAATCTATCCAATCTTCGGCTTTATCCGCCGCGTAAATCTTAAATTGATTAACTTTATCCTGCGGTTGGAATTTTAACAGCCGCTGGCCCTGGCCAACGCGTATTTCAAAAGCTTTCATTGTAATAGTAATTGTATTTAAAAGACAGTTTGGGGCTTAAAAGGTTTGAAAAAATGCGTCCCATATTGCAATCAAATGCAGACTATTGAAACACACCTGCGTTATATAAGGTTACCCTGTTATTCAACATTGTTTTAAACTGGTATTGCCACATGAAGAAAAAGGACGAAAAGAAATATATGGAACGGGAATGGCACTCCATGACCCATCATTTAAAAGCCTTCATAAAAACCGGCGACCAGGAAAGCCTGCACCATTTTCGCACGGGTGTAAAAAAACTAAGGGCGTTTATTACGTTGACTGAAAGTGTTAAACAAGGCCGCAACACAATGAAATTGTTTAAACCTGTGCGCGAAATTTTTAAGCAGGCCGGTGAGGTACGCAACGCCTATATCAATATCCAGCTGGGCAAAAACCAACAAGCTATACAAGTGGATTTTATGCATGCCCAGGAACAGTTGATGAACACTTTGGCACAGCAGCTAAAAGCACAGGGGCCGCACTACCTGGCTACCCTGCAAAAGGTGCACCGTAAGGTAAAAAAACGTATCCCCAAATTAAAAAACCTGCACATCGGTTTATATTATCAGCAGCACCTGGAAAGCATTGCTGCCGGTTTGCAAACACATGGTTTCGCCGAAGATTTGCACACAGCCCGCAAGCAAATAAAAATGCTGATTTATAATTATCACCTTGTAAAACCTAATCTTGACAGGCCGTTTAACGACGACTACCTGGAACAGGTACAAAACGCGGTTGGCAACTGGCACGATAACAGTGTTACTATCGACCTTTTTGCCGCCGAAGCCACGCAGGGCGAAACCGCAGTAGCGTCGCTGAAAAAACAGGCGGTACAACTGAAAAGACAGGTAACCAAATTGCTTAAAGGGTTTTATGACCGGGCTACAACAGTAACCGAGTTACCGCTGGAACAGGTGAGTTAAGTCAATAGTACTAAGTCTCAAGTCAAAAGTTTAAATTATCCCTCTTTGACATGGTACTTAAAACTTTCGACTAAAGGGCTATTTCCTCGGATATTCGAAATACGACAGGATCAATCCCTCATACCTGTCAACCAGTCCCTGACAGCTAAAGCCGCTTTTGAGCAGCACCATTTGCGAACCTTTATTTTCCTGGTCGGTAACGGCCACTACTTTTTGGGTTTGGGGGATAGTAAAAGCATAATCAACAACCAGTTTTGCCATTTCGGTAGCATAGCCTTTGCCCCAATAGGGCGTAGCCAGGCTGTAGCCCAGTTCAATAACGGTATCATCGCCTGCGTTAAACTCGCGCAACAGGCAGCTGCCCATAAAATTGCCGGTTTCGCGCTCAATAATGGCCCAACGGTTAAGGGCGGCATCGGGTTGTGCCATGCTTTGCTGTAATAGCTCGCTGTATTGTTCGGCCGTGCGTACGGGTAAATACGCGTTCACTACCGGGTCCATATGTATGTTCACGTAGGGTTCTTCATCTGCAGGAATAAAAGGCCGGATAATAAGGTGCGGCGATTCAAGGCTAAAGCTCATTGCAATTCAATTTTAACAAATGTGCCAATTTTGGGGAGGAGTATCAAGTAGCGAGTATCAAGTATCAAGACTGAAAACTGAATATACTTAGCTGTCAGATCGGCCTTAAAGGTGGATTAGTTTCCCGGCATCTGCCACATCTGCAAAACGTGCCAGCAGCACCCTCAATTTGGGGTTCACTATATTTTGGCAAAAAGGCTTATCGGGGTTACTGTAGTAGTAATTGAGGTAATTATCGCTATTGAGCCGGAATCGTTTAAATGGGATAACTTTAGTGATGATTACACTCTCAAACTCCGGCTGCAGGGCTTCAATGGCTTTTTGGGCGATAGTTGCCTGTGTTTCATTAAAAGTATAAACCGCCGACCGGTATTTAGCCCGCATGCTATGGTTTACCGTGCAGGCGTGGGTATATAAATGCACTGCAATAAGTGTTTGTAATGATATCACCTTTGCATCAAATTCAACAATAACGGCTTCGCTAAAAGTTAAATTTTGGCCATCAGACGCTATCCACCCTTGCTGAACAGCTGCCACTCCTTTCAACGATAAAAAAATAGCTTCGGTGCACCAGTGGCAACTTCCGCCAAAACCAATTTTGCTGACCATTTTTTAGTCCACAAAGTTAACAATTGGGCGCCGATATTTTTTACGGCATTTGATAACACATATGCATTATGCAGCCAGCTGGTTACCTACTTTTTGCAATAATGAATAAGCTGCTGTGCTGTGTTATTAACATATTTTAAATTAAATTGGGGGCTTATTACCGGTAAAACCTGGCATGCTGAATATTGTTAAGAAACTGATACTCCCCCTTATATGCGTGATTATACTGGGAACCTCCTGCCGTAAGGCGGTGCTGGCACCCGATAACCCGTCGAAAGCTAAATTATTGGATTTGGTGAACAGCTACCGGGCATCGGGCTGTACCTGTGGCACTGTTTATTATCCACCAGTTACCCCCGTTGTTTGGAACGATACCCTGCAGGTTGCCGCCCAGAGGCACAGTAATGATATGGGCGAGAAACACTTCTTTAGCCATACCGGCAGCGATGGTACCAACACCGGCGACAGGCTGATGAGCCTGAATTATATTTTCTCCACCTATGGTGAAAACATTGCCGAAGGTTATGCCAGCGAGGCTGATGTAATGGTAGGCTGGATTAAAAGCCCCGGCCACTGCCAAAACATTATGAATGGCGATTTTACCCAAATGGGCGTAGCCACCAGCGGGAAGTATTGGACGCAGGTTTTTTCGGCACATTAAGACTTTATTATATCACCTAAGCACATTATCTAATGAACCGCTCATTTAAAATGTACCACAAGTACGTACCAGTAGCTACTAATTTTTTAATTATTGCGCTGTTTGCAATTACATCGGCTTGCAATCACGTTCAAAAACGAGTCGATAAACATGTCGGCTTTAGTGAAACAGATAAAATTATCGAAGCCGTTATTTTGCAGGATAGTTTGCCTGTGATAAAACAGAAAAAACATCAATCACAGGCATTTATTATCAGCAGTTCACTGTATAGAACTTACGTTATAAATAAAAGAGACCGAACTAACAGGCAGCAGAACGTGGTCTTACTATCTCACCTGCTTCAGGATCGGTATTTCCAACGATCTGATAGTTTATTTTTGTTTAGCCAAAACGATAGACCAGCAACTGACTCAATTTCACGCATATTTCAAAAACGGCTGAATCTGCCAAAATCGACACCTGCAACCGGGCCTGAAGATGACATCGTTAAAGAGTATGTATTCTGCATTCCGATATTTTCCAAAGATGGCAAAACAGCGTTTGTTACTGTAACCAATTATTGCAGCCATTGCATGTCCACTGATTCTTACTTTTTAGAAAAGTCCCATGATGAGTGGAAACTTGTCACCAAAACGCATTTTATGGAAAGCGAGGGTGCTTAGGATTGACTATCCAAAATAAGCTTCCGTTGATGCCACCAGGCTCAACAACTCCAAAACCGGCTCTGCCTCAAGTCCGCTTGCCCAAAGTTCATCAGCAAATTTCTTGAATGAGGCTAACGATTGCAGCACCTGGTGAGCTTCTTCATTTTCCAGCTGATCAAAATGCATAAAGGTTTTGCCATCGGGCAGCAACCAGCAAGTGTATTTGATGCCGGGGTGGTTAAGTTGTTTTAGTTCGGCAACAACGCCTGCTATATTGGCCTGGTTTATGGGCGCAAACTCAGGCTTGGTGGTGTATTGTACGCGTACTACTTTCATTTTATCTCTTTATTAAATCTTTAAAATTTTATTCAGATTCACTTTCGGACTTTCGGACTTTCGGACTTCAGCAAATAAGGCAAGACACTGACCATCACTATACAAACCTAAAATTAAATATCCTTTTTAACATGGTACGATATCGACAATTTCAGGGTGTTTTTGCGACCAGGCAGACTATACAAAGTGTTGCAGTTTTTTGGATATTGCCCAAATAGAAGTTGGCCCCGTTTTTACAATTGGTCAAAGTTTGCCAAAATAACATTTCGTTTCAGGTAATTGGATCACATATATTTAACTTATGGCTATGTACTTACTACTTTAGCCTCTAATAAACTTTGCTGTAACCAAAAAAACATCTACTTTTGTGCCGCCTTGAAACATTTACCATAATACAACTAATGCCCGTTCAACAATCACAGCAATCCATTTTTAGCCAGCTCGAAGTTTTCGGGCACAAAAAAGTGGTGTTTTGCAGCGATCCGGATACCAATCTGAAAGCCATTATCGCTATTCATGATACCACCCTTGGGCCTGCTTTTGGTAGCACCCGCATGTGGAGCTATAAAACCGAAGGCGATGCATTAAATGATGTATTGCGCCTGGCCAAAAGCATGACGTACAAATGTGCTATAGCGGGGCTTAACATGGGCGGCGGTTATTCGGTTATCATCGGCGATTCGCGCCGGGATAAAACAGAGGCGCTGATGCGTAAATTTGGCCGCTTCATTAAAAATCTTAACGGCGAGTTTATTACGTCCGAAGATGTAGGCACCAACCCGCGCGATATGGAATACATCCGCATGGAAACCCAGCATGTTACCGGTATTCCCGAAACGCTTGGCGGCAGCGGCGATCCTTCGCCTGTGGCAGCGCAGGGTGTTTTTATGGGGATAAAAGCCTGCGTTAAAGAACAATTTGGCACCGATACGCTGGCCGGCAAATCGGTAATAGTACAGGGCGTGGGCCACGTTGGCGAGCACCTGGTACGCCTGTTGCGCGATGAGAAAGTAAAAGTTTATATCAGCGATATCCAGGAAGAACGCGTTGGGCAGATAGCCAAAAAATATGGCGCCGAAGCAGTATCCAACAACAGTATTTTTGATATAGATGCCGATATTTATGCACCTTGTGCGCTGGGTGGCACAGTAAATACCCAAACTATAAATAAATTGAAATGCAGCATCATAGCAGGATCGGCCAATAACCAGTTACTGGACGAGGCTGTTCATGGCGAAATGTTGCTGGATAAAAATATACTATTTGCGCCCGACTACGTTATTAATGCCGGTGGCATTATTAATTGCTACTCGGAGCTGATGGGCTTTAGCAAAAAACGCACTATGCAGCTTACCGAAAATATTTATGAGGTAACGCGCAATATTTTAAAACTTTCGAAACTCGAAAATATTTCAACAATTGTAGCGGCAAATAAAATAGCAGAGAAAAGAATTACGGATATCAAAAAAGTAAAATCGTCATATTAATTAAAGTTTAAACCGCTGGCCAACTGGCCGGCCAAATCGTTCTTACACATGTTAAACAGAAGGCACCTACGGGTAAAAGTATTACAGGCATTATATGCATTCCACCAATCGGACACTACCGACATTAAACAGTATGAAAAAAACATGCTGGGCAGTATAGATGAGGTTTTTGAAATGTACATCTGGATGTTATCGTTGATATCGGAAGTGGCAAACTACGCCGCGAACGATAAAGAAGAACGCGCCAACAAGCATTTACCCACCGCCGAAGACCTCAATGCTAATGTTAAAATACTCAGCAACAGGTTTATCCTCTCCTTAAATGATAACCGGGATTATCTTATTGCCTCAAAAAAATACAAGGTTGACTGGGGCTTTGAACCCGAACTGGCTAAAACCCTGTTTACTACGTTAAAAAAATCGCCCGAGTATGCCGAATACCTGGCCAAAACCGGCGACACCATCCAAACGGATAAAGACATCATCAAATTTATTTTCAAGAAAGTGATTTTAAAATCATCATTGGCCGAACAGGTTTTTGAGGATAAATTCATTTTTTGGCCGGTAGACAGAGATGTTTTGCAAGCCTTAATTGCCAAAACATTTAAAAACTTCAGCAGTGAAGATTTTAAACAAAATCAGCTGGCCGAAATTACCGGCAACTGGGTAGAAGACCGCGAGTTTGTGGTTGACCTGTTTGCAAAAAGCATCCGTTTTGATGCACCTTACCAGGAATTGATAGCCGCCAAAACCACCAACTGGGAGCCCGACCGTATTGCGATGATGGATACACTGCTGATGAAAATGGCCATTACAGAGTTTGTGAACTTTACTTCGATACCGGTAAAAGTTACTATTAACGAGTACCTGGAAATTTCGAAGGAGTTTAGCACACCTAAGAGTAATTCATTTATAAACGGTATCTTAGACAAGATTTTGATTGACCTTAAGGCCGAAAACAAGATCAAAAAAATTGGCAGGGGGTTAATAGAATAGTTGCGTGTTTTGAGTTGCGGGTTGCGTTTAGCTGCACCTGGCACTTTGAAACAAAAGCTTTAATAGGTTAAAATATAAAAACCGACCATATAAAATGAAGAAACTGTTTTTAAGCTTAGTAGCAGCAGGTTTATTGTTATCGGCCTGCAACCAATCAAAAACCGGCAGTACTGCGGCTACAACTGATAGCGCGGCTACTACCACTGCCGATGTGGCTAACGCGCCGGTAATGAAGTTTGAAAAAGAAAGCCATGATTTTGGCAAAATAAAAACCGGCGATAAAGTTAACTACGATTTTAAATTCACCAATACCGGTAAATCGCCCCTGATTATCAGCGAGGCGCATGCTACCTGTGGCTGTACAATTCCCGAATGGCCAAAAGCTCCTGTTAAACCAGGCGACAGCGGCATTATCAAGGTTACCTTTAACAGCGCAGGTAAAAACGGTTTGCAGGATAAACAAATAACCGTAACCGCCAATACAGTACCGGCCCAAACTATGGTACACCTTATTGGCGAGGTTTTAGCAAAATAATTTCAATTAATTTAAACAATGATAGCAACAATTTTTTTACAGGCCGCTACAGGCGGTGCTTTTGGTGGCTACGGTACGTTAATACCAATGGTATTAATTATCGTGGTGTTTTACTTTTTCATGATACGCCCACAGGTTAAAAAACAAAAAGACCAAAAGAAATACGTAGATGAACTTAAAAAAGGCGACAAAGTGGTAACCACGGCCGGCATCCACGGCCGCATCATCGACCTTAACGACACCACCTTTTTGGTTGAAGTTGAAAACGGAAAAATCCGTTTCGATAAATCGGCAATATCTTTAGATGCCTCAAAAGCATTGAATACACCGGCTGTAGTTAAGTAGGTTAAAGGAGAAAGGTAAAAGGTTAAAGGAGAAAGGTCTCTTGTCCTTAATCTAAATAAATAAGGCGAAAGGCGATTGGTAGTTAGCAGTTCAACCTGTGAACATTTACCTTTAACCTTTCGCCTTTACCCTTTAACCTCAATAACAACCTCAATAAAAAATGGCAATAGTAAAACTATCTACAACAGAACGGCGGCGGCTTTCGGTATTTTTTTCCTGCCTTGGGCTTGCCATTGTTGCCTGGATTTTTACTACGCTATCAAGTCCGTTGCCTTTTGCGGTTAGTGAAGTCCTGGTTTACAAAAACTCACCGCAAAAACGTGCGTTCCACCCGTTGCAGGCCGATAGTGTGAAAGCAACCATTCAAGGTACCGGCTGGCAAATGCTGTTTTCGAAAATGAAGCCCGAAAACAAACCTGTTACTGTTGATTTGACATCGTTGGATACCCGCAATTACGTTGTGCTTAGTTCGCAACTTAAACTTATCAACGCGAAACGAGACCCTAATCAACAAATTACAGCCATCGATCCCGATACCCTCTATTTTGATTTTACCAACCGGCTTACCAAAAAAGTGCCGGTAAAGACCTTATTGGGTATTGATTATCAAAAGCAGTTTGCCATATCGGGCAATGTAGCTGTTAAGCCCGCGTATGTAACCATAAGCGGCCCTGCCGACAGGCTGCAAAAGATAAGTGAATGGAAAACCGATTCGATAAAGGCCGGCGATGTAAACGAAACTATCAATACACGTGTAAATTTGCAGGCGGTAAGCGAAGGTAATTTAACCATCTACCCCAAAAGTGTACAGGTAGTTATCCCCGTGGATGAGTTTACCGAGAAAACTTTAGATATCCCGGTTAAGCTCATCAATAACCACAATTACGACAACGTTAAAGTGTTTCCGCAAAAAGTTAAAGTGACATTCACCACATCGCTAAACCGTTACAAGGACATGAGCGATGACCTTTTTGAGGCTACCGCCGATCTTGATCTTTGGCGAGATCATGGTTACTCTACCCTGCCGGTTCAGTTAACACGCTTCCCTCCGTTTTGTAAAATAGTGAAGGTAAGCCCGGCAAATATTGATTTTATTATCAAGAAATAATGAACATATGTGGTACTCCTAAAATAGACTGATACTCTTTTTAAGGAAAGGAGTATCTTTGTACATAAACACTCGTTTTATGACGATACCAATAAGATCCGTACCTATCCTTAAAGGAAATGTCGCTACGTCGTTTATAAAAAAGGCAGATGCTAACTTAATTAAAAAATCGACTATTGATTTTTCCAAAGAAGTTTCTATCTCCAACAAAATTTTAAACAAAACAAAAAAATGAAGAATCCGGTCTGGAAGATATCTAATTGCAGGGAAACCGCCTTTAAAAATTTGATGTAGAAAGGTAACCCCTACGGGGCATAAGATATTTGAACATTTTTTCTACAAACAGGTAGCCTCTATGAGGCATCATACCATACAAATAAAGGCGCTTGCCTCGTAGAGGCTACCTGTTTGTAGCGATATTTATCTAAATTTCTTTTATGCCCCGTAGGGGCTACCTATCTCAGCATTAAAAAACTATTACATTAGGGAAAAAAGTTTAAACGCGATTCCCTGTATCTCATTGACAACCTTACAGACCTATCATTAAGGATAAATCGGGTCCATTTTCAAGAATGATATAATTAATTTCGATGACTAACTACAGCACTCCCGGCAAATGCTTAAAATAGGTTTAACAGGCAACATTGGCAGCGGCAAAACCACTGTAGCTAAAGTATTTGAGCTATTGGGCGTGCCGGTTTTTTATGCCGATGACGAGGCAAAAAAGGTTATGATTACTGATGCCATCCTCATAGATGCCATTAAGCAAACCTTTGGCGCCGAATCTTATTTTACAGATGGTTCGTTAAACCGCAAGCATATCGCCTCGATTGTTTTCAACAACCCGGCCGAATTAGAGAAACTTAACGCGCTGGTACACCCGGCGGTTTTCAGGGCTTTTGAAACACTTGAGGCGAAAGTAAAAGATGCCCCCTACATCATTCGCGAGGCGGCCATATTATTCGAAAGCGGCTCATACAAAACCTGCGACCGTACCATCATTGTAACCGCCCCGCTGGATAAACGCATAGCCCGCGTTGTACAACGCGATGGCATTGGCATTGATGAAGTTAAAAAACGCGAAGGCCGCCAGATGCCCGAAGATGAAAAGAAAAAACTGGCCGATGACGTCATCATAAATGACGATAGCCGGCTGGTAATTCCGCAGGTACTTGCCCTGCACCAAAAATATTTAGCCCTCGCCCATAACTTATAATGAATTAAACATTAGCTTTTAGCTTTACGCCTTAAGCTTTTAGCTCTTGAAAATGATACTCGACGATTTTGTACTGATAGATGATAAAGGCCTTTACTGCAAGTACGGCGATTTTTACCTCGACCCTAAACTGCCCGCTAACAATGCCGTTATTACCCATGCCCATGCCGATCATGCCATCAGCGGCAATACCGATGTGTATTGTACCCGCGCCACAGCAACCATTATGCAATTGAGGTATGAACGTACTGCCGCTAAAGTTTTTCATATTGTGCCCTTTAACCAGCCTTTTACAATAGGCAAGGTTCAAATTACTTTTATACCGGCCGGCCACATGCTCGGTTCGGCACAAATACTTATGGAGTACGAGGGGACCCGTTATCTGTATACCGGCGACTACAAACTACAACCCGATGCCACCTGCGAGCCCATAGAATGGGTAAAAACCGATGTATTGATAACCGAAAGCACCTTTGCCGATCCGGCTGTTATACACCCCGATCCGGTTGAGGAGATTAAAAAGATCAATGATATCAAGATCAATATTTTATTGGGTGCTTACGGCCTGGGTAAAAGCCAGCGGCTTATTAACCTGATAACCGAGCATGCCCCACAAAAAAAGATCCTGGTACATCATAAAATTATGCCAATTAATGCTATTTACGAAAACATGGGCTACCGCCCCGGCAAATACCAGGTTTATGGCCGTAAGCTAATGAAAATGCAGGATGAATTTGTATATATAGTGCCCCCATTTACTTTTGATAGCTACATCAGGGCTACAGGCGTAAAGCGATTGTTTGCATCGGGCTGGAAAAACCTGCAGGTAAACAGCCAGGATACCCTTTTTATATCCGACCATGTGGATTGGAACGATATCCTGGAAACTGTTACCCGTACCCAACCTAAGCAGGTTTGGACGCTACATGGTGATGGCCGGCATTTGAAAAATTATTTTAAAGATGAGATATTTGTAAAAATACTCAACTGATGCTGAAGGAAGGGATTGATTATTACATTAACGAAGATGGCAACTTTGTTTTTACCAGGCAATACCATTTAATGCGCGGCTATTGCTGCAAAAACAAATGCCTGCACTGCCCCTGGGAGTATGGCAAACCCAAAACACATGACAACGACACTAACCTGAAAGATGGTCTGGAGCAAAGCTAATAGCCGATTAGGTTACAGCAATTTAAAAATAAATAAACATATTTGTACTTTAGTCATTATATACTATTATGCGGATAGACGACGAAATACAAAGTAACAAGTTTGAGGATAATTACCATAAAGTAGTCATTAACATTGCGTATACTTCGGGGTGGTTAAACAACTTTTTCCGTTGTCATTTTGATAAGCACAACCTTACCCAGCAGCAATTTAATATCCTGAGGATACTAAGGGGCCAGTACCCAAAACCGGCCACCATTAACTTGCTAAAAGAAAGGATGATTGATAAAATGTCTGACGCCAGCCGTATTGTCGACCGCCTGATCCAAAAAGAGCTGGTTTCGCGCTGCACCAATAATAAAGACCGCCGGGCTGTTGACATCCGCATAAGCGACCTTGGCCTGCAAACCCTTGCCAAAATGGACGAAGAATTTAAAACGCGCAAAATTCTTGAAGATAACCTTACACCAGACGAAGCCGCGCAGTTAAGCGACTTGCTGGACAAGTTGAGGGGATAATAGTCTATCTAAAATGCTATTCGGTTAGGTAAAATAAAACGCAGGGATAGTAATATCGAATAATGAATTTTGGATGTCCGACACCGAAGTTTTGCCTTCATTATTCGATATTGGATGTTTAGTGTTCGATATTTAACGCTCTCAACCCGGGAAATTTCAGAGGGGCTCAATAATGTCCCCTTATTTTTCCAATAATTTCAGCATCATACAAACTCCTTAATTGCTGATGAATATTGGCTGGCAGTGGCTCCAAAGCAGATGACCCAACATTACTATCAACCTGTGATACTTTTGATGCGCCGGGGATAACCGTGGTAACTTCAGGGTGATCCAATATCCAGCGGATAGCCCATTGCGGCATATTGCCATCGGGTAATATTGGTTTTATTTGTTGAGACAGCTTCAGCCCTTCGTTAAACTCGATACCAGAGAATGTTTCTCCTGTATTAAAGGCCTCGCCGTTGGCGTTATAATTACGAT
Source organism: Mucilaginibacter sp. P2_A5 (assembly GCF_056404995.1). NCBI lineage: Bacteria > Pseudomonadati > Bacteroidota > Sphingobacteriia > Sphingobacteriales > Sphingobacteriaceae > Mucilaginibacter > Mucilaginibacter sp. P2_A5. The sequence goes on along the minus strand of NZ_JBFUCY010000051.1, from coordinate 13,384 downwards.
GATCATTTGCGGCAAATTGGGTTTGGCCATTAAATTTACCAGATAATAGCCCACTGGCTAATGGGACCCTTACGATAATGGCAACGTCCTTTTCCTTTGCGTTGACAAAAACCTCATCGGCCACGTGTTGCCTGAACAGGTTAAATATGATCTGTAACGACGCCAGGCCTTCCTGCTCCAGGCAGATAAGTGCTTCCTCGGATGTCTCTACACTGGCGCCAAAGTGTTTAATGAGGCCTTGCTGCTGTAGGGAACGTAAATGATCAAATACTTTACCCGATTTCATTTCTTCGGTGGGGATACAATGCAATTGCTCTAAAAATAGTTGCGGCACATCCAAATGCTTTAGGGAGTCTTCCACATTCCCTTTCATTATATCGTAGGTGAAGTTTTGCGGCCAGCCATTTGGCGCGTCGCCGCGGCGCCCCAGTTTGGTAGCTACAAATACTTCCTTATCAGTTGTTTTTAAAAACCTGCCAATAACGGATTCACTTACCCCCATGCCATATACGTCGGCGGTATCGATAAAATTGCCTCCTGCATCGGTATACGCCTTTAATATGGCGAAGGCATCATCGTCATTTACATTGCCCCAATCCGCGCTGCCCAATTGCCAGGTGCCCAGGCCAACTTCGGCAATGGGGGTATTTTTAAAATTTCTGTAGTTCATACGGTAATCACCAATTATAGTGGAGGCCAAACTTACGAAGTTTTAGAAACTTCGTAAGTTTCTTTACATCACCTGCATATCTTAAATTTGCACATCTATCCCCGTCATCTGCACATCTGGAATCTGCACATCTACTTCCCATCATCTGCACATCTGAAATTTATAATCTGCACATCTATCTCCCCGTTTCCTCGTGCAAAATATCCAATATAGCAGGCGTAACCTTACCAAAAAACGAAATCCCGGCGGCACCATTTTTTATTGCATATTGTATCCCTGCGCGCACTTCGTCGTCATTTTTAAAATCCGATATATACAAGCCTGCATACAACGGGAATTTTCCATCCAAAAAGTGTACACCTTCGGCAACGGCATCGCCTATCCAGCTTACACCCTCTTTATAAAAGCCGTGATAAATCATGGGGCAAACACCATCCAGGTGAAAATTTGTCCAGTCCTGTCTAACGTTGCGTCGTGCTACCTCGGGCGTTGGGAATACAGCGGCGGTAATGGCCTTTTTATGCTGTTTGGCCACTTCCGAAATTTTGTTGACCACCCTGATTATATTACCATACCTGAACAAGCGCCACGAAAGGCTGGCATCGGGGTATTGTATCGCTTTTACGTCCTGCCCATACTGCTCTTTAAATTTGGCCTGGCAAACTTCGCAATAGCAAAAATCATATTCGGGCAATTCTTTGGTTTGTTCAATTTTGTAACGGTCCCAAAGGTTTACCGGTAGTATAACATCGCAATAACGCACATAATCCAGGTGAATACCGTCTACATAATCCAAAGCCAATATCTTATCAACCGTGCTAGTCAGGTAATCCTGTACTTCGGGGCGCGATGGGCAAAGCCAGCGGTAATAAGTTACATAGGGTGGTTTATCGGCACATGAATCGCCGTTGCGGCTTTTACTGTACCATTCCGGGTGCTCGGTTAGCAGTTCGGCCCGGTTAAAAGTCCATATCCAGCGGTGCGCCTCAATGCCCGCGGCTTTAGCCGCGCGAAAATGCCGCTCGCTGTCGTTTTCAAAAAATATACCGGTTATCCCTTTGGCTTTATAGGCAGTATAATTGGTTTTTAAATCGTCATCAGTATCCTTTAAATTAGGATTTATCCAGATCCAGTTTTTCCTCGCCTTCTTTTTCGTGGCAGCGGCATTTACCGGGGCGGCAGTACTTAAAAGTGGCAATTGGGCAGCAACACCGGCCAATAAACCGGCTTTTAAAAATTCGCGCTTATTCATCGTATATCGGGTTAAATTGCTCAATAAAACCTTCGTGGTTTATGGTGTAGGTGGTATTTGTTTTTTTATCGGTAATAAAAGCTTCAAACTGGTTTTGCGTGCTTTGCAGCTTTAATTTATTGCTGATGCCCATAATATCATATTTGCTTTTAATACCTAATTTACCAAGCGACGAGGCATATTCATGATATCGCCCATACCATTGTTTTTGACGGTAATAAACCAGCCAAAGGTATTTCTTTTGCTCCTCGGCATAAGGCATGGTAAATGCTACATCATCTGCCTCATGGGTGCTAAACAACAGGTATCCCCAATGCTCAGGAGTATGCATGGCAATCTCGCCCTGTGGCGACCATGACCAGTTATGTTCCGGAAGAGTGCGCCCTGCCGAATCTTTCAATTTTACATTGCGGCCTTCTATAATTTTGGTATCGTACTGTACCCGCGAAAAGTTAATGCGGTAAATGGTACCATTTTCAGGAGTCCGGGACCTAAAGCCCATGGAAATGGCCTTAAAAGGAATAGCCATTTCTACCGTCCAGCCCTCATCAGTATCCGAAGTGTTGTTGAGTGTGCCTTGCACCTTAACTGCCGAGCGCAGGCCATTAGCTTCCCAGCTTGTAAGGCCGCCTCCCCTGTTGCGATAAGGCTTATTTAAAAACAGGTCGAAAATGGTATTCAGGGCGTTTACCTCAATTTCGTAATAGGAATGTGTTGTTGTGGCCGGGTCAATAAATAATTCAAAATCATTTTCGTGGTATACCACATCGTCGTGATTTTTTAAGGTAGCCCACACCTGCGGCTCTTCCATGCGGGCGGCTATATATAAATAGTTGTCGTCCCAAAGCATTTTTACATTGGTTTTGTAAGGTGGCCTGGGTTTCAGGTCGCCTTCAATATCAACAAAATCTTTTGTCCATTTTGCCTGCTGCCAAACTGCATCATTAATATCGCCATCAATTACCGGCGCGTTTACAACATGCCTTACCACGTAATTTTCGGGTGTTGCAAACAAATTCTCCAACCCGGCAAATGGCGATTGTGCCTCAGTTATTTTTGGGGAAAATAACACCGCTGTAAGAAACACCGTTTGTATACAGCGACTGATTGGAAATTGCATGATCATTAGCTGCCCAATTCTAAAATACGATCAAACTCCTCGCGTTTTAATGCCATTACCGAAAGGCGGCCCTGCCTTACCAGCCCAACATCCTTCAATTGTTCATCGGCTTTTATCGTTTCTAACGTTACGGGCTTTTTCAATGTCTCTACCGGCGACAGATCTACAACTACCCAGTTTGGGTCTTCGGTTGTTGGGTCCTGGTAAGCTTCTTTAACCACTTTGGCTATGCCTACTACTTCCTTGCCATCGTTACTGTGGTAAAACAGCACCAGGTCGCCCTCCTGCATCAATCTTAAATTATTGCGTGCCTGGTAGTTGCGCACGCCATCCCAAAAGGTGCGGCCATCTTTATTAAATTTTTCCCAGCTATATTTTACGGGTTCCGATTTTACTAACCAATGCTGCATTTGTGCTTGAAATATGTGTACCGTAAAGATGTTAAAAAGCTACGATAAGTTAAGGGGACTTTTGTAAAAAGATAAGAAAAGCCTCACCCTGCCCTCTTCAAAGCTACCGTGTGTACACAAGTAAGCATGCTCCGTTAGGAGCAACCTGTTTGTAGCAATTTTGAACAAAAAACAAGCTTGCTCCGTAGGTGCAACCCTCAATTAACAAGGTAAATAACATTATTGTTGAAGGGTAGCCTCTCCAAGGCACAGGTTGATGGCGTGTTTTTTCTACAAACAGGTAGCACCTGATGGTGCAGGCTGCTTTTTTACTTGTGTACACACGGTAGCTTCAAAGGAGGTTTTTCTGATTTGCATGGTTTCTGTAAGCTTACTGCTTTAAAGTCCTCTCCTTTGGAGAGGATTTAGGTGAGGCTGTTTAAGCGAGGCTATTGGAGTGAGACCTCGCCCTCCAAATTTTCAGCTTCACCCAAATTTTCTGTTACCTGTAACTATCTTTAATTAGATTTACCTGATGGAGAAAACCGGGAAACAGTTATGGTTTTACTGTTCGCTGCTGATAGCCGTAATGCTCAACAGCGGCAGGTTGCTTGCCCTGCGCGAAAATGGCATTGTAGCCCATTACTGGCGCTTTAACGCCGCCGAATTTGCGTACCAGTTATTGGCTCAGCTTGGTTTTTGCTACCTCCTGTTTTCGCTCAATTTAGGCCGTGGCCAATTGGCCAGGTATCGCGATAACAACAAATACCTGCGCTACATATCGCTCAATTTTTTAATAGCATTTGTTGGCATGGTGCTGATAGGCGGCGTACAAAAGCGGGTATTTAGCTTTAACCCCAACCAAATCAGGGGTGCTTTTTGGCTGGGATATTTAATGCGGTACGCTTTAGCGGCTTTATTAATAGGCATTACTATAAAAATAGTGCTGCTGCTGCGCCAAAACAAACAACAGGCCATTGAAAACGAACAACTTAAAAATGCATACACTACTGCCGAACTGGAATTATTAAAAGAGCAGCTTAATCCACACTTTTTATTTAACTCGCTGAGCAGTTTATCGGGCCTGGTGCGCGAGAACCCGGCGCTGGCGCAGCAATATATTAAACATCTGTCGGCGGTTTTCAGGTATGCATTAGTTAAGCCCGCCAGCAACCTGGTTACAGTTAATGAAGAATTAACGATGGTAAAGTCATTTGCTCAATTATTAAAAATGAGATTTGAAAATGCCTTTGAGCTAACAATTGACGTGGGCGATGCTTTCCTGAAATATAAGCTGCCACATTTATCGTTACAGCCTTTGTTGGAGAATGCGGCCAAACACAACGCGGCTACACTAAAAACGCCATTACAGGTAACCATTAAAATGTGCGGCGATGAATTATCTGTAAGCAATAACCTCAATCCGGTAGATGCAGATGGTACCGGTACCGGCCTGGCCAACCTTAACCAGCGCTACAAAATATTGATGCACCAGGAAATTGACATTGAAAAAACTGCCGGCTATTTTACAGTTAAACTCCCTTTGAAACATGGATAAAATACGTGTTGTTATAGTTGAAGACGAACCTGTTACCGCCCGCAACCTTGCACATGTGCTGCAAAACGTTGATGAAAATATAATTGTTACCATATCCCTGCCTGATGTAAAAGAGGCTGTGGAATGGTTTAATGCTAATCCGGATAACTACGATCTTGTATTTATGGATATCCGCCTTGCCGATGGGGTATCCTTTGATATTTTTAAACAGGCCGAGATCCTGAAACCGGTAATATTTGTAACGGCTTATAACGACTATGCCATTCAGGCATTTAAAAATAACGGCATCGATTATATTCTTAAACCTTTTGATGAAGCCGAAATTGAGCTGGCGGTAAACAAGTTTAAACGCTGGATAATCCAATCGCCAAAAAACGAGGATAACCAGCCATTTGCACAGTTATTAGCGCAAATGAAATCCCTGGCCAAACCACATAAAAAATCTTTCCTGGTTCATTTCCGGGACAAGCTGATCCCGGTTGAAATCGTTAAAATTGCCTGGTTTTATACAGCCCATGAAATGGTATATGCCCAAACTACAGACGGGCAACAATACAACATTGAGTTTACCATGGAGCAGTTGGAGCAGCAGCTGGAGCCTGATATGTTTTTTCGCGCCAACCGGCAATTCATCATCAACCGCAAGGCCCTAACCGAGGTCGATTTTTATTTCAACGGGCGTCTGTCGCTGAAAATGAAACCGGAACCACCGGAGAAAATCCTGATTAGTAAAGCAAGGGTACCAGAGTTTAAAAAATGGGTAGATAGCTGATATTTTTGATTTCGGATATTCGATTTCGGATTTAGCAAAAAAAACAAGTACCTCCCGTCAATTCGCCTCCCGGTTTTTCAGCTTCACCGGGTTTCATCAAACTTAAGCCATGATTTCTGGTCAACTTTATATTGTCAATCAAAAACGACAGAATAACTCAAACGACTCAGAAAATGAAACATCAAATTGGCCCATACCGCATATACATATTATTATTCCTGGCAGTACTTGTAACCGCCGAAATTATCTGGAGCTGGAAAAAAGACAAAAAAGCATATGACGTTAAAGAAACGTTTTCAAACCTGTATGTTTTTGTTGGCTTCCAATTTTCCAAATATCTCTTCGCCGGCTACCAATTAGCCGTACTTGGCTTTTTTGCCAAACTGGCGCCCTTTACATTACCCAGGAATGGTTGGGTTTTTCTGATCACTTTTTTTACTGCCGATTTTATTTACTACTGGTTTCATCGCCTCTCTCACCATTGGAAACCGCTTTGGGCTTTCCATCTTATCCATCACTCGGCCATGCACATGAACCTTACGGCAGCTTACCGCCTTAACTGGTTTTCGGCAATTGTTAGTCCGCTGTTTTTTATACCGGCAGCACTGCTGGGTATGCCAACAGATTTTATTGTGATATCCTATGTGCTTAACCTGGCTTATCAATTCTTTTTACACACCGAAGTTGTTGGCAAACTGGGCATGGTAGAACATGTGTTGGATACACCATCATCGCACCGGGTGCATCATGGCAGCAATCCTATTTATATCGATAAAAACTTTGGCGGCGTGTTCATCATCTGGGATAAACTGTTTGGCACTTATCAGCCCGAAACCGAAAAGGTAAACTACGGCCTAACCACCGGCTTTGTGAGCAACAATCCATTTGTGTTGGTAGCCCGCGGTTTTATAGATCTATTTAAAAGCAAGAAACTTAATGAAATAAAGGGCGAGGCAAGTACTATGGCGTTAAACAATCCTGTAGTGCCCAAACAGACCTACCAGCAGGTAATTTCCTGATCAACCAAAAATCAAACCGAATTATATATACACAACATTAAATTTTAATATTATGAAAAACGTAAAAACAACAATGGTGATATTGCTGATGGCGTCAGGCCTTGGTTTAGGTTTAAACTCCTGTAAAAAAGATAACGTTGCAGCCACCGATGTTACTGTTACAGAAGCCGATGCGGCAGAACTTACTACGGATGCCGTAACACCGGCAACAGGCGGATTTGCCTTACAGGTAAACAGCTCGGTAACCATCTATAAAACGGTTGCACTAAGTTGCGGCGTTAAAAAGGACTCAACCTTAACCAAAACAAGCGCGGCGGGCGCAACACCATCATACAGCTACAACCTCAGCTGGAATTATATGCTTACCTGCGCCGGTATTGTGCCCAGCCAGCTTGCCTTCAATTTTACGGGCACGCACACTTTTGATGGCACGCGCATGTCGTCAAACGGGAACAGTACAGGTGGTTTTGTATTAACTAATTTACAGCCATCTGCATCAACTTATACCTTAAGCACCACTTTTACCCATACCGGCACCGAAACCTCAAAAATTGCCCGTAAATACACCTTCACAAGCAATTTAAGCATCACATCGTCAAATATACTGGTTGATAAAACAACTTTAAAAATAGTATCGGGCAGCGCCGCGGTTAGGGTTTCAGGCTCGTCATCGTCCGGGAAGTCTTTCAGCTTCGCGGGCACTATTACTTTCCTTGGCGATAATAAAGCTACCCTTCTTTTAAATAGCGGCGCTAGTTATGCTATTCAATGGTAAAATGTATTTTTATTTAAATTATGAATGATGAAAAAACAAGGAACGATAAAAGTACTTTGGTTAATGGCAGCGGTAGCGGCTTTTACATTGCTCCTAAGCAAATCCACAACAGCGCAAACCACAATGCCCGATTTTAAAAACTCAACTCCCGAACAAAGGGCACAGTTTCAAACAGGCATGATGAAGAGCAAGCTAAAACTGGATGCCGCGCAGGAAAGTAAGGTGCAGGCTATTAATTTAACTTACGCCCGTAAAATGCAGACCATTATAAAAAGCGACGACGGCCGCTTTAGCAAAATGAAACAGGCCAGGAGTTTGCAGGAAGCAAAAGACCAGGAATTAAAAAACGTGTTCACCCCGGCACAGTTTAAACAATACAAGGATTTTGAAGAGGAGATGAAAGCTAAACTGAAGGAAAAGGTTAAAGAGAAACAATAATTTGAGGGTACAGCATTTGTGGTTGGGTATGTTTTAGCCTGCTGTTGCGGTTTTGTTGCGATTTTTATTTTATGCCAGTTCGCAATTTATTGACTATTAGAAAGATAACACTTTTCACTGTTTCGCCTGTTGCGCAACACTACAGTTTCCAGGTTAAAACCCGTCACCATATTACAGACTGAATTAATATTGATATCATGAAAAAGATTATAACCGCAATCCTGTTTGTTTTTGCTGCCGCGATGGTAAATGCCCAGCATCATTTTGAAAAGGTTGACCAATGGCTCGCCGACAATACCGAACAAATGGGTGGCCGTACCGTGCTTATGGTTTATAAAGATGGCAAAATCATTTACACCGGCAGCAAGGATAAAATGACGATGAAGCAAAAGTTTGCCACAAAAATGATTGCCCGTAAAATGGGCAAAACACCTAACCTTGATGCTTTTACCACTACCACCAAAATTGCCGTTGCCAGCTGCAGTAAATGGTTTAGCGCAGCTTTGGTGATGACTCTTGTTGATGAAGGCAAACTGAAATTGACCGATACTGTAGGTAAATACCTGCCGGTACTCTCCAAAAGCGGCAAGGGTGCCATTACCATAAGCCAATGCCTGTCGCACCTTACAGGCATCCAGGCGCCGCCTATAAAGGAAGCGTTGCAGGATATGAAAGATATTCACAGTATGGATCAATCCATCCAGGACATTGCCGATATGCCTATAGAAGGAAAACCCGGAACATTGTTCAGGTACAGTAATGTAGGGTTGCAAATGGCTGCAGCCGTATTGGAAAAAATAAGCAGTAAAAATTTTGAAACCCTTTTTACCGAACGCATTGCCGGCCCGTGCGGCATGGTTAATACCGATTTTGGTAAAGGCCCCGTAGCTTTCCCCGCCGGCGGCGCCTGGAGTACCCCTAATGATTACCTTAATTTTTTGGTGATGATATTAAACAAAGGTGCCATTAACGGCAAACGTGTACTTACCGAAAAAAGTGTTAACGAAATGCAGATTGACCGGATAACCAAGGACGTAAAAATAGCCTATGCGCCCGACGAAGCGGGCAATGCCGGTTATGGTTTCGGGGAATGGGTATTGAAAGCATCCGGCCCGCAAAACCCAACACCAGCAGTAAGTAGTCCGGGTTTATTTGGCAGTTTCCCCTGGGTAAATAACGATAAGCATTATGCTGCTTTTATGATGTGTTTTTACATTAAAAACGATGGCAGGCACGAAAGGTACTATGCGTTGAAGCGGTTGGTGGATGAGGCGTTGTAAGAAGTAATGAATCAGCGCCGAAAGACTTACGAAGTTTTAAAAACTTCGTAAGTCTGGGATTTTTTACGAGTTAAAACCTCGCGACAGTTACATACTTATAATTTTTGCTAACTTCTATCCGGTGCAAAAGCCTCAATATCAATACTGGTTTTTGTGCCCGAAATCACCTCTTGTACCAATAATCCTGTAGCGGCCCCTAAACTCAGACCCATCATGCCATGCCCGGTTGCTATAACAAGGTTGCTGAATTTGTCGCTTCTGCCAATATAGGGCAAGCCATCAGCAGATGACGGCCGGAAACCAAACCAAATACCTTTTTCGGCCGGCACAGCAGGTTTCAAGCCCGGGAAGTATTTAGGTACCGACTCAACAATACCCTTTACCCGGTTCATGTTGATGCGGCTGTTAATTCTATCCAGCTCCATAGTACCGCCGTAGCGTAGGCCGCCATTCATTGGGGTAATGGCCACACGGGCCTCTGCCAGCAATGCCGGGATCTGCATGGATGGAACTTCTTCCTTCACATTAAAAGAATAGCCTTTACCCGGCATCAGTAGTATTTTAACACCCAGCAATTTGCCTATCGCCGGTGACCAGGAGCCACCCGCAACAATATATTCATCAGCTGTAAATTCTTCATTGTGTGATAAAACACGGCTTACTTTACCTGCAGTGGTTTCTATTTTAGTAACCTCTTTATTGGTAACAAGATTTACCCCGGCGGCTTCAAGGTATTTTACCAGCGCCGCCATCAGCTTATTTGGCGATAGGTGCGCATCGCATCGGTAGTGCACCGCGCCTAATACATCAAGCTCCAGGGTGGGCTGCAGTTTAACACAATCGGCCGGGCTAAGCACTGTCATATCCAAACCTAGTTCGCGGCCCTTTTTTGCCAGGTGGGCTTCTTCTTCGCCGGCCTTTTCCGTTTTGTAAAACATCAGGATACCTTTTTCAACCAGGTCGAAGTCAAATTCTGGTTCTTTGCTCAAGTCTTCATAGAGCTTTTTGCTCAGTAAAGAAAGTTCAGTTAAGGGCATTGCCGACCGCTCCACGTGCCCTGCATTTGCTTTTTGTAGAAATTTTAATCCCCAGGAAATAAGTTGAGGGTTAAACGATGGTTTTACATAAAACGGGCTCTTGCTGTTAAACATCCATTTGATGCCCTGCGAAACCATACCCGGTGTTGCCAAAGGGATAAAGTGACTTGGCACTATCATACCCGCATTGCCGAATGAGCAGCTATCAGTCAGGTCGCCTTTATCCAACACGGTAACCTGGTGCCCGGCTTTTTGTAAATAATATGCAGAACTTAAACCTACAATCCCGCCACCTATGATCAGCACTTTTGCCATTTTTTTATTTTTTTACACCGTCATTGCGAGGCACGAAGCAATCCTCGAAATGCTAAGTCCCACATAGTTCGGGATTGCTTCGTGCCTCGCAATGACGGTTATTTATTCGTATGAGCGTTGTTTTCCTGAGGTACGAAGGATCTATCAGATATGCGTGACCGATAGAAAAGTTCGCGAATAGATCCTTCGTACCTCAGGATGACAGTCTTTTTTATTATATCACCTGGAAACCATGTGCATACGGATCGTCATCATCTATTTTGATGGTGTTGTAACCGTAAACTTTTGCCCAGCCTTCAACACTCGGAATAATGGCATCCAGTTCGCCAATCTTCACTACCTCTTCAACCTTGCCTATGAATTTACTGCCGATGATGCTTTCGTGGATAAAGGGCTCGCCAACTTTCAGTTTGCCTTTGGCATACCACTGTGCCATGCGGGCAGATGTACCGGTGCCACATGGCGACCTGTCAATGGCCTTATCGCCATAAAACACAGCGTTACGGGCGGTAGAAGTATCATCTAATGTTGCGCCTGCCCAAAGGATATGGGTACAAGTATTTATGGTAGGATCCTGCGGGTGAACAAATTTATATTTTTCGTTAATGCGCTTGCGTAATACCTGGCTCCAGGCTATCAGCTGCCCTGCGGTATAATTTTCAAGCCCGGCAAAGTTTGGCTGAGGATCAACAATGGCATAGTAATTACCACCATAAGATACATCGATGGTAAGCATACCCAAATCCGGGCACTCTACTTCCAGGTTAGTGGCGGCAAGATAGGCAGCCACGTTTCTGAGCTTTACCGAGCTAACTTTTTTGCCCTCCTGTTTATATTCTATTAAAACCAGGCCGGCCGGCGCTTCCATACGTACTATGCCGGGTATTTTAGGCTGAATAAGGCCTTCCTCAATGGCAATGGTTATGGTACCAATGGTGCCATGCCCACACATGGGCAGGCAGCCGCTTGTTTCAATAAACAAAACGGCTACATCATTTGCCGGATCATGAGGCGGAAACAATATACTGCCCGACATCATATCATGCCCTCTTGGCTCAAACATCAGCCCGGTGCGAATCCAGTCGTACTCTTTTAAAAAGTGCTGGCGCTTTTGGCTCATGTTATCGCCTTTAAGCGTTGGGCCGCCACCTGCAACTACCCTAACGGGGTTACCGCAGGTATGCGCATCTATACAAAAAAATGTTTTACTACTCATTTGAAAGCATAAAGCTTAAGGCCGAAGCATAAAGCCGGCCTTAAGCTTCGGTTATAGTTTTACTAAATGATTATTAAGCTTCAACCTCGGTTAGTTTACCCCAGCTGCCAACAGGTAACTCAGGGCGAACGGCTAATGCATCATTAATGATCTTTAACACTTTGGTGCGTTCTTCGCCAATTAACGGTAAACGTGGCGCGCGCACATTTTCGGTACCAATGCCGGTAGCAACCTCGGCCAGTTTAATATACTGAACCAGTTTTGGATGAATATCCAATTCCAATACAGGTAAAAACCAACGATATATGGTTAAAGCTTCGGCAATTCTGCCTGCTTTTACCAAACGGAAAATAGCTACAGTTTCTTTAGGGAAGGCATCAACCAAACCTGCAACCCAGCCATCGGCACCCATAACCAGGCTTTCCATAGCCAGTGGGTCAACACCGGTAAGTATAGCGAAACGGTTGCCAAAGCGATTGATCATTTTGGTAACGTTTGATACATTACGGGTAGATTCTTTTACCGCCTGGATGTTTTTATAAACCGATAGCTTTTCAAACATATCCAGGGTAACTTCAATTTTATAATCAACAGGGTTGTTGTAAATCATAATAGGCAACTGGGTGCTTTCGGCAACCGCGCCTATGAATGCAAGGGTTTCGCGTTCTTCGCTATTGTAACGCATTGGCGGCAATAACATTAAACCATCAGCACCGGTATCAAACGCCCTTTGAGCACAAGCTACAGCCGCTTTGGTGGTTTGCTCGGCAATATTAAGTATTACAGGTACTTTGCCGTCAACATAATCAATAGTATGCTTTAATAACGAAAACTTTTCATCATCGCTCAGCACGCTGGCCTCGCCTAATGATCCGCCTAAAATAAAACCATCAACACCAGCTTCCAGCTGCGCGTTAAGGTTTACATCAAAAGCATCAAAATCCAATTCGTCATTATCGGTGAACTTGGTGGTTACCGCAGGGAATACGCCTTTCCAGTCAAAAGTTATCATTGTTTATTATTTTTATCAAAAGTACGGTGGAATAGTAAGTTATTGAACTAACAATTTAGCAATCATTAGCCGGATTTTAGCCTCATTCATCTGTTTTTGTTAAAAAAAGATGAATCAACCTTCATTTTGGGTTAAGATATGGTTGAAGAACTGCCAGTATCCGCCACGCAAGGCCCTACCTGTGACATATTGTATTTCCTTGTCATCGTGAGGAACGAAGGATCTATCAACTATGCATGAACGATAGAAAAGTTGGCGAATAGATGCTTCGTTCCTCAGCATGACATATCCAATTTTCCTGTCATCCTGAGTAAGTTTTATTTGCGCACAAATAATGGCATTGCAGATGACAAGCTATTTCCGAATTTTGCGAAAAGCAACTTATGGCAGCGTAGCAGTTTAGCTCCTGGTGTTTTTTACCCGCCCCTGAGTTTTGCTTCAGGAAATAGCGTAAGCATTTTGGTGATACTGTTATCAGCAGCATTCCCGTATGGCAGCGTGCCTTTTTTATCTATCGCTCTCCTGAGCAGC
>NZ_JBFUCY010000050.1:0-34457 GCF_056404995.1 Mucilaginibacter sp. P2_A5 | reverse complement strand
TGCCTTTTGCCAATTACCTTTGATGAATCAAGAGAATTATTCTAGCTGGGCCTTGGGCAATCTTAAAAGGCAGGGAACTAATACGAACGCAGGTTCTCCAAAACCAGAAATGACAAAAGTTCACCCTGCCTTTTTATTTAACGTTATCCACAAACTTTTTAGTTTTTAACACCCCCCTGCACCCCCCGTTTCTAACAATAACAAATCTTAATATTGTTATCTTTAGACCAAAGGAAATGACATTTTTTTTATTTTAGCCCTCCATTTCCAAAACCAGCATCACCGCGCTATTGCTTAAAGCTTCCATGTCAGCTTCTTCCAGGCCCCACAAAGCAAGACCGTCTCGTTCGTGCATCAGGCGGCCTTGCAGTTCAAATGCGCCGGCAATTACAAAGGCATAAAATAATGAACCAGGTGTTTTCAGGTGATAAAGCGCATCGGCACGTCCATCAAACCGGCCGATGTGCAGGTTAAAAGGCAACCTGGATAAAGTGGGGATAATACTTATCAATTCATTTTGCCTGCCCTCAAAATCAAAGCAGAAGGTTTGCTTAAAAAACGGGAACACTTCTGTATCTGCGTCTATCTGCAGCTGCAAAAAGTTAACCCAATCATTTGGGTAGGGATTATTTAAAGTTAAAATATCACCGCTGTTTGCATAATTAATATACACCTCGCCTACATCAACTACCGTACTTTTCCCTTCGGCATCCTCAACAAGCAGGGCGCCGGTTACCGGCATCGCTACAAAATAGCAGGCATGTTGTACCTGTATGGTAATTGATTTACCGGCAGCCAAAATCTCGTCGTTAAATACACGCAGGGGGCCAAAAGCTTTACGGTGCTCATTAAAATGTCCGTCGTAATTAAAAGTACTGCACCGCCTGAAGGTATTATTTTCGGTAATTACCCGCTGATCAGCAAGGTGAATCTGCCCGGGTGAGGTCTTTTCCATGTTGTTGCAATTTTTGGAGTGAATGAATATTTACGTATGGCGGCAGTTTAAACAGGTTGCTCAACACTTCTTCGTCGCCGGCTGCTTCGGGCCGGTAATCGGCTACCAGCAAAAAATCGGCAACGGTATCGTGCCAAACCAGTGTGTCTGTATAAAAATTAACTGCCACCTGGTGCCGGGCTTTGTCATTAATATCAGAGTTGATGATCTCGAACTGAAATTTATCGAACTTTAAAAAACGCTTACCCACGTTATTAAGCACATCGGGCACTATACCATTTAGCTGCTGCAAATACCCGGTTATAGCCGGGGTAACCATGCCGACAAGCCTTTGCGCGTTTGGTACGTGCTTTAGCAAGTCGGCATAGCTGGTAAAAGCGGTACCGTGGCTGTAATTCTGGCCTTGCAATTTAAACTCCATGTACGATGATTCAAACACTAGCTTATCCCATTGTTTGGCTGAGTTTATATCAATGATTTTTCGGTAACAAAGTGTAATTACGCGGGTATCCATTTTGTTATTTTATTAAGCAGGTACGCTCATGCTGATGGATAATACAAAGCCGGCAGTTGTGCTGCCGGTTACGGTAGCCATTTCAAGTGTATAGCCATCGCTAAACACATTGTCATTCGCGTTATAAATATAGCCGCTCATTCCTTTTTTATATCCTGCAACGGCGGCCAATGCTGTACCGGTACCTTCCGGGAAAGCTATTTGTGTTACTTTTAATGATGTACCTGCCGAATTATAAATATGTACATGAATGTGTGTGGCGCGGCCGCTATACCAACCCGGAAAAATAGAGGTAAAAGTTACCAGCCCATTGGAATCGGTAGTTTGCCTGCCACGTAAGAAGTGTACCGAGGTATAATTGGTGGATTGCGTGCCGCTGCCGCCATATTCCGAATAATTACCTTCGGCATCGCAGTGCCAGATATCAACCAGTGCACCTGATAAAGCGTTGCAGCTGTTATTGCTGTTGTTAACGGTAATATTAACGGTCATTTTGTAGCCTGTACGGTCGCTGGTGATATCGCTGCGCACGTATGATGCCGGGCTTTTTGTTGGATAAGGCCCTTCGGTTTCGCTCTCGATTACGCTGCAAGTGCCCGAGCTGGAGCTGGATCCGGAAGAACTGCTTGACCCGGAAGTACTACCTGACGACGAACTGGTATCTGTTGTGCTGCTTGTAGTAGTTGTTACTGAATCTTTTTTACAGGCTTCAACCAGTACCGATGTAGACACCGCGCCTATCATCAGGCTTTTTAAGAAATTTTTACGTTCCATGATTTTATTTATTTAGGGGTATGATATAAGTTCTGTTGATTGTTGATCAAAAGTAACCGCCCCTGTAAACAAATTCATGATGTGTCGGTAAGCCGCTGTTTTGTGTCGACGAATGGATTTATATATCCGGAACCCTTTAAAAGAAAACAATAAATGCCTCTTATTATAATGCTTTACCGCGACTATACCTGAACGGTGCAACACTGTACAATTGTTGGTTTTGAAAGAAGTGCTATCGCCATTTCTTGTTATTAAGTAATTGTTAAGTATATTTTCCTATGATTAATACAATGTGCAATTCTTATATTATAATTTAGGATTAATTAATATTTGTTATTTGCGAAATAAAATATTATTTTTTTTATTTATTAAAAAAAACTTACATTTAAGTGTCTGAAAATTAACCATTTTCGAAAAGTTTGCTTTAAGAATTTATCTAATTTATATCCATATAAATTAGATAAATTCTTAATATGAGCAAATAATAAAACCACACTTGTCACTTTTTAATCATTTCAATATGAAACCTAATAACCCAAATCCAATCAGCATTTTCACTCTTTTTAGTTCAATTTCAAATTTTAGCCAATACATAAGGTACCTTATAAAACCTGTTTTTGTATTGGTTTTAATTTTATCGGCAAATTCTTTTTACAATGCTAATGCCCGCACTTTAACAAAGGCCGACACGATAACAATGATCACTAAATTGCGGGCCGACTCTGCAAATATGCAAGCTGTTACAAAAAAATTAAATCTTAAGATTGATACTTTGAAAAAAGCAATCAATGAGCAATCAACTGCTACGTATCAAGGTGCTTTTACAACAGGCAACTGGTTTATTTATTCAATTGGTGTATTATTATGTGCTTTTCTTATTTATATTGCCGTTGCAAGTCCCAAAAATAGTGAATTTCCGCTCGGACTTCCCGATGGAAGCATCAGGGGCATCATTGCAATTTTAGCTATTATATTATATGTTTTAATTTCCCTTACCCTTTCGGCAGTACCGCCAAATTCAACAATAGCGGCAGATATTACTAAAACCTTAGGAACATTAGTTGTAGCTATATCAGCATTTTATTTTGGAGCCAAAACTGCGGAACAAGGAATTAAAACGGCAGCCTTACTTAATAATAATGCAGATGAGAGTACTGTCCCCGTCAATGTTATCCAGCAAGCAATAACCGACAATAAGAAAGATTGGATGAGCTTATATAATTGCACCAACATTGTGTTGGGGAAAAAGAAGACTCAAGACACAACTCATGACATTGATTGTATTGTTTTTTTCGTCGATGAAAAGAGTGATAATCCAACGCCAGTGCCAGGTATGCCGGTGACTCCTAAAGCTATACCTGCAGTTATACCTTTTACTTTTAACAAAAAAGTATATAACATTCCAACAGATGTGCAGAAAAATCCTTAATAAGCAAAAGTAAATAATGCGATCAAACCGGATTATTTGGTTTGATTGCATTATTGGGATTAGCTAACAGCCAACCATGGAAAATATTTATCTTGGTAGCTGTAAATCAAGCTGACCATCGCGATACCATGAAGCATTTTTTAAAAACACGATTTTTAATCCTCTTTTTATCCGTCGGGGTAATCTTAAATTTTAACTCCCACAAAACCTTAGCACAGATCCGTACTCCCGCGCTTGACGACCAAATCCTTATCAATCTGCAAGATAGCCGTACGCCGGCCCAAACAGGCTTTTTCTTATTCATGAGCAAACATCTGGACTATGGCAATATTGGTGTACCCGCGGGCTTGCTGGTTGGCGGCATCATCAGTAACGATAAGGAGATGCGGCAAAATGCTTTATACGTGGCCAGTAGCACCGCAATATCCGCCGGCCTTACGCAACTCATAAAAATCCTGGTAAAACGTCCGCGGCCATTTGTGCAAAATATCCGTATTACTCCTGTCTACCGTGCAGGTGGATACTCCTTTCCATCGGGTCATAGTTCAAGCTCGTTTGCAACGGCAACAGCTTTATCTGCCGCTTATCCTAAATGGTATGTTATAGTCCCGGCTTATTTATGGGCAGGCTCAACCGCGTATTCAAGGATGTACCTGGGGGTACATTACCCCACAGATGTAGCTACGGGCGCAGGATTAGGAGCTGCGAGCGCTTTGCCGATGTTGTTTTTGAAGAAATAGTGATGACTAAAAGAGAAAAATACGGACTTACGTTTTTAACGACAAATACTATTGACGGCTATAAAGGTTATCGTTGTTTCAAAGAAGATGTAGATGAGTTTAGCCATTTGCAAATACTATCCCACATGGATAATTCTGAAATAAAAGATCTAATCGAAGAACTCGAAAAAGCTTTAAATGGCGAATACTATGAGCAATATTTTACAAGTGACGGAGTGGAAGCAGATAGTATTGAATTAAATTATCCCAACGTTATAATAAACGAACACTTGACAATTAGTATGGTTGAATTACTCGAACTTCTCCAAGAATGGTTGGCTTTCAAAACCTCTCAATAAACCAACTAATATAGTTAGTCAAAACCCCTCCGTATCTTCAAATCTTCCAACCCTAAAATTTAAAATGGTTCTACGATGGATTGTATGATCAACCATTTTAAATTATTTTATTCGTTTGGTTTAATTTAGCCCTCAACCATGGGATCGGAGCGGTGGCAGACCGGGTATTTTTCAATTTTGAGGTCCCAAATTTTCTGAAATTTTTTTTAAAAAATCTTCATTTTATATTTGTGTAAATAAATGCACCATTTGTATCAATAAATAGCGTATTTGTTGCTGAAAAGTTCTAATTAATTATCTTTTTTTACTTGTTTATGCATGAATAAAGAGAGGTTTTGAAATATAAAAGGAAGCTTGTAAATTTGTACTGTATACACACAAAAAAGGGGTTCTATGTTGTTTTGTACTGCATGGATTTACGGTGTCACTTTATTTCGTATGAATTAGTGTCTATCAATATTGACACCAACGCCATGCATCATAGATCATAAAAATCATCTGCACATCTGTAATCTGAAATCTGCACATCAAAAATCTGCACATTTTTTCCCATCTTTACAGCCAATAAAGTTCTTTACTTTTTTTCTGCAGAGTGGTTCCCGGTGTTTAAGGCACAGGGATTAATAAGGAACCGTGTGTAAATCACGGGCTGTCGCGCAACTGTAAGTAACACAAAAGGTTGTTGCCTTTAACAAAGTCCATTGTTCGCCCCGCGCGGATGAGAAGGACGGCAACAATGTTACAAGCCAGGATACTTGCCCCTATGTAAAAGACAATGCTTTCGCGCAATGAAGCAGTAGTCAAAGAAAAAAGAATGATGTACATGGCCGTTATATGCCTGTATGTTATGCTTTTGCCTTTTATTACCATTTACTCCGAAAGCATACCGAAAACCGTAAGGAGCATTAAGTCAAATTAATGTTTAACCAAAAACGTTTTAGCGTATGCTCAAAAACAATCTCGGGTACCCACGTGTGGGTGCCCACCGTGAACTTAAAAAAGCCAGTGAACAGTACTGGGCCGGTAAAATTACCCGTAACGATTTGTTTGCCGCTGCCCGGCAAATTCGCCTGCAAAACTGGCAAACCCAGGTTGATGCCGGTATCGATCTGATCCCCTGTAACGATTTCAGCTTTTACGACCAGGTATTGGATACCTCGCTTATGCTGGGCAACATTCCTGAACGGTACACCCCGGTATTAACCCAAAACAAGTCCAATACCGAAATTGACCTGTATTTTGCCATGGCCCGCGGCTATCAAAAAGACGGACTGGATGTTACAGCCATGGAAATGACCAAGTGGTTTGATACCAACTACCATTACATTGTACCGGAGTTTGTACAAAATCAGCAGTTTAAACTATTTAGCGAAAAGATTTTTGACGAGTTTATCCTGGCCAAACAACATACCCGCAACATACCAAAACCGGTATTAATTGGCCCGGTAACCTACCTGCTATTAGGTAAAGAAAAACAACCCGGTTTTGATAAAATCGACCTGATCAAAAAACTGGTACCGGTTTACGTCGAAGTATTAAAACGGCTGGCAAGCTATGGGGCAATCTGGGTGCAGCTTGATGAGCCCTTCCTGGCGCTCGACCTTACCGATAAGGAAAAGGCAGCCTATGCCTACGCCTATATGGAGATCAGCAAACAATGCCCCGGTATTAAAGTACTGCTCACTACGTATTTTGAGAGCCTGCACGAAAACACCGAGCTGGCCGTAACGCTGCCGGTAAGCGCCATTCATGTTGATTTGGTGCGTGCACCCGATCAGTTGTATAAGGTACTCACGGTAATGCCGGCCAGCCTTAGCTTATCGCTGGGCGTTGTTGATGGCCGCAACATCTGGAAAAACGATTATGTACGCTCGTTAACCCACATTAAAAAAGCCATTACCGTTTTAGGTACCGATAGGGTAATGATAGCGCCGAGTTGCTCGCTGCTGCATACACCGTTCGACCTGGAGCTGGAAACAGCCATTGTCCCCGAGATAAAAAACTGGATGGCCTTTGCCAAACAGAAGCTGAATGAAATAAAGGAGCTGGCGCAGATCATCGGCGGCAATAATGAATTGCTGCAAAATAACCTGCGTGCCCTCACCAGCCGTAGCTTGTCAAAACTCATTCATAAGCAGGATATCAAACAACGCGTGGCAGCCATAACCGATGCTGATGCGCAACGTGAAAGCGGATTCATCGCCCGCCAAAAAATTCAGCAGCAGCGCTTTAAACTACCACTGTACCCAACAACTACCATAGGATCGTTCCCGCAAACTGATGATATCCGCTCGTTAAGGGCAAGGCTAAAAAAAGGTGAGCTAACCGAAGCGCAATACGATGCCGAAATTGAAAAAGCTACCATTGATGCCATCCGCTGGCAGGAACAAATTGGCCTGGATGTATTGGTACACGGCGAATTTGAACGTAACGACATGGTTGAATACTTTGGCGAACGTTTGGATGGCTTCCTGTTCACCCAAAATGGCTGGGTACAAAGCTATGGCAGCCGCTGTGTTAAGCCACCTGTTATTTACGGCGATGTAAGCCGCCCCGAGGATATGACGGTAAAGTGGAGCAGCTTCGCGCAGCAAAACACCAATAAACTGATGAAAGGTATGCTAACCGGCCCGGTAACTATATTGCAATGGTCGTTTGTGCGGGATGACCAGCCCCGGTCCGAAACTACCAACCAGATAGCCTTAGCCATTCGCGATGAAGTTGTGGCTTTAGAAGCCGCGGGCATTAAAGTGATCCAGATTGATGAGCCAGCTATTCGTGAAGGGTTGCCTTTGCGTAAAAAAGACTGGCAAAATTATCTGAACTGGGCGGTTAAAGCATTCCGTATTTCGGCCAGCGGTGTGAGGGACGAAACACAGATCCATACGCACATGTGCTACAGCGAGTTTAACGACATTATTGGCAACATTGCCGATATGGATGCCGATGTAATCACCATTGAAACCTCGCGCTCGCAAATGGAGCTATTGGCCGCCTTCGCCGATTTTAAATATCCAAACGAAATTGGCCCCGGTGTGTATGATATCCATTCGCCGCGCGTACCCACGGTTGATGAAATGGTAAGCCTGCTGGAAAAAGCATCCGAATTGTTGCCCGCCGGCAATTTGTGGGTTAATCCCGACTGCGGATTGAAGACCCGTAAATGGCCCGAAACCCAGGTGGCGCTCATAAATATGGTGGCAGCCGCGAAACATCTTCGTCAGTTAGTTGTAGAAACAATAGCATCCTGACGGGTAAAAACAGGCAATTTACGTATACTTGCCTGTTTTTTCAGATTTTTGGCATTTTATGAGATTAAAAAGTAACGCGGTTATTACAGGGGTTGGGGGTTTTGTTCCGGATAATATATTAAGCAACAGTGATTTAGAGAAGATGGTTGACACAAACAGCGATTGGATTGTATCACGTACAGGAATTAAGGAAAGAAGGATTTTAACCGACCCCACACTTGCCACCTCGGATATGGCCGTTGCCGCTGTGAAAAATTTGTTGGAAAATACAGGTGTTTCCGGAGAAGAAATTGACTGCCTTATTATAGCTACCTCTACCCCCGATCACCTGCTTTTATCAACCGCCAGCATCGTGTGCGACAAGGTTGGTTTAAGCAATGCCTGGGCTACCGATGTTAATGCTGCCTGCAGTGGTTTTTTATATGCCTACACACTTGGTGCAAGCCTGGTAGAAAGCAACCGCTACAAAAAAGTAATTGTAATTGGCGCCGATCAAAACAGCGCTATCATTAATTATAAAGACCGTAATACCTGTATCCTTTTTGGCGATGGCGCCGGTGCTGTTTTACTGGAGCCGACCACCGAGGATATAGGTTTGATTGACAGTGTTTTTAAAACTGATGGCCACGGCCGCGAATACCTGCTGGTACCGGGTGGCGGTTCAAAAATCCCCGCTACTGTTGATTCTGTTGAGGCTAACCAACACTATATTCGCCAGGAAGGCAGGATAGTTTTTAAGGCGGCTATTAAAGGCATGACAGAAACCTGTACCGAGGTATTAAAGCGCAACGAAATGACGATAGATGATGTAAACTGGCTGATACCTCACCAGGCAAATTACCGCATCATTCATGCAGTAGGCGAAAACCTGGGCTTACCTGAAGAACGCGTTAAGGTAAATATCGATAGGTATGGTAATACTACCGCGGCTACCATCCCACTTTGCCTTTGGGATTTTCAGGACGATTTTAAATATAATGACAACGTTATTTTTACAGCCTTTGGCGCCGGCTTTTCATGGGGCGCAACCCTGTTAAAATGGGGTAGGTTGAGGAAAGCGTAAAGCGTTCAATTAACAAGCAAAACAAAAGTTATGTCATTGCGGGGCACGAAGCAATCGCGAACTTTTCCGGTGCGCAATGCACGCGTGCGATTGCTTCATGCCTCGCAATGACATGCTTAAATCAATCATCAGGAACCCAGCATGACCATCGACGAAAGAATAAAAGCATCAGAAACACGCATTTTTAAAACCGTGTTTCCTAATAATACCAACCATTACGATACGCTGTTTGGCGGTTCGGCTATGGCCATGATGGATGAGGTAGCGTTTATAACGGCAACCCGTTTTACCCGCAAACGGATGGTTACTGTATCATCCGACAGGATTGATTTTAATAAACCTATCCCTGCAGGTACCATTATCGAACTGGTGGGCACCGTATCGCATATTGGCAATACCAGTATGAAAGTTTTGGTTGAGATCTTTATTGAAGAGATGTACTCCTTTGTGCGCGAAAAGGCCATCACCGGCACATTTACCTTTGTGGCTATTGATGAGCATAAGCACCCGGTGAAGGTTGTGGATTAACGCGCGATTCAAAAGTTTTTTTGTAAATTTACAATAACGGTAAAAACTAATAGCTATGAGTGAATTAGAAGTGCTTGAAAATGTTGGATCAAATGCTGTCCATCGCCTTCGTACAGAAACATTAAATGCGGGCCAGCCTTTTATGATCAATGTTGCCGACTTACCTAAGGACCAATGTTATCTTGAATATCCCGATCATTCCATTCATTTGGTGTCATATATAAAGGGCAAAAATGATTTTGTTTCTCTAAAAAAACTATCATCAAAAGATGGTACGCTATTGCGAAAACGCTTAGGTTTGGTTTAAACTCCAATTAATGCCAACACTTTATTTGATAACCGGCTCCAATGGTGCTGGGAAATCAACTTTCGGACCTGATTACTTCCCAAAGGATATTACCGATCACTATAGCGTTTTTGATGGCGACAAGCTATATATGTCCAAAAGTAAAGAGCTTTTTCCGTCTATTACCAAGTCGCCGAAGGAAGCTAAAAGATTAGCTGGGGAATTTGTGATGGAGACACTTACGCGGTTAGTCGAAGAGGCATTAGCCAATAGAGATAATTTCGTTTATGAAGGACACTTTCCAAGCTACGCTACATGGGATTTTCCCAAGAGATTTAAAAAAGAAGGCTATAGCATTATAATGCTTTTTCTCGGCTTATCCGACGTTGATATTTCTGAAATGCGTGTCGGTATCCGAACCAAAAAAGGAGGCCACAATGTACCAAAATGGGATATTGAAAATAACTTTACGGAAATCTTGAAATGTTGAATGAACATTATCAGATTTTAGATCATCTGCAGATCATCGATACATCGGAATTTTTACCTAAACCACTGGCCGCTTTTAACGGGAAAAATGTCATTTCCAGTATTGACATAGATAATTTACCACGCTGGTTTACAACCTATCTCCCATTGCTAACACAAGCTATCAAAACATTTCACTTATCCCATAATTAATCTAATTCGTATCCCATAGCTAATCTATTCGTGTCAATCAACATTTTCAATAATCTACACTACTTTCAATTGTTAATACCGCTGATAACATTGCCTGTTTAAAGCCAATTAAGTTTTATAATTTAGTCGCTTATAAATCTGCACATCAGCTTCATGAACAAAAAAATAGCCACCTTATTAATGGCGTTGGCGCCGTTAACGACCTTTTGCCAGCAAAATTTAAAACTTTGGTATAAGCAGCCCGCAAAAGTTTGGACGGAGGCCCTGCCCATAGGCAACGGACGGCTGGGCGCCATGGTATTTGGCGGCGTAGGCCACGAGCTGATCCAGCTTAACGAGGCCACTTTATGGACCGGCGGCCCGGTACGCACTAACGTAAACCCGCAGGCTTATGACAATTTACAGCTGGCAAGGGAAGCGTTGTTAAAAAATGAAGACTATGCACAGGCTAATGAGTATGCAAAAAAAATGCAGGGCTATTTCTCAGAATCCTATCTGCCGCTGGGCAATCTTACTATCACCCAGCAGCTGAAAGATACTATCCCAACAACCTACTATCGCGACCTGGACATTAGTAACGCGATTGCTACAACCCGTTACACAATCGATGGCGTAGAATATACCAGGCAAATCATCAGTTCGGCACCCGACCAGGTTATCGCTATCCGGTTTACAGCAAGCGAGGCCGGTAAATTGAATTTTACCTTAGGCACCGGTAATGGGTTAGCATATCAAAACGTTGTTGTATCCAACAACCAGATTTTAATGAAGGGACAAGCACCCTCGCACCTACAGCCCAGTTACGTTAACTTAAAAGATACGCTTGCCCTTAATGATAAACCTGGTTGCCGTGGCATGCGCTATGAATTACAGGTTAAAGCACTGAGTAATGATGGATTGATAAATGCCGATACTACAGGCATCAGGGTGACAAACGCTACCGATGTTACTATTTACTTATCAGCAGCAACAAGTTTCAATGGCTTTGATAAATGCCCGGATGCAGATGGCAAAGACGAACATCAGCTGGCATCCGGTTACCTGGATGCTGCGGTCGAAAAGAGCTGGCCAACTTTGCTGGCCCGTCATTACGATGATTATCACCAATATTTTAACCGGGTGGCCTTTAACCTCGCTGCGCCTGCGGATGACAAAAACGCTTTGGTGCCAACAGACGAGCGGCTATTTAACTATTCGGAAGGGGCTAACGATCCCTCATTTGAAACATTATATTTCCAATTCAGCAGGTATTTGTTAATCTCCTGCTCCCGCCCGGGCGGGCCAGCGGCTAACTTACAAGGCATCTGGAATAAGGAGATCCGGCCGCCATGGAGTTCAAATTACACCACGAACATCAATGTGCAAATGAATTATTGGCCCGCAGAGGTGGCCAACTTGTCGGAAATGCAATTACCATTTATAAGCTTCATTAAAAACGCCTCCATTACGGGCCAGGTTACGGCCAAAGACTTTTACCATACGCGGGGCTGGGCTGTGCACCATAACAGCGATATCTGGGCCTTATCAAACCCCGTTGGCGATATAGGGCATGGCGACCCTATGTGGGCCAACTGGACAATGGGATCGCCATGGTTATCACAGCATTTATGGTGGCATTACCAGTTTACAAATGATAAAGCCTATCTCAGGGATACCGCTTATCCGCTCATGAAGGGCGCCGCCCATTTTTGTATGGACTTTTTGGTACCTTACAAAGGCTACCTGGTAACTGCCCCTTCCCTATCGCCAGAAAATAGTTTTATCGACGATAAAGGCAAACAAGGTACCGTATCTGTAGCCACAACCATGGATATGGCTATCATCTGGGATTTATTTACCAACGTGATTGATGCCGCAAGCCAATTAGGCACCGATAAGACTTTTCGCGATTCAGTAATTGCCTACCGCAGGCAATTGTATCCGTTGCACATCGGCAAAAAAGGAAACCTGCAGGAGTGGTATAAAGATTGGGAAGATACCGATCCGCATCACAGGCACGTATCACATTTATTCACCGTATTTCCGGGCCATGAGATCTCCCCTATCCAGACCCCGGAACTTGCCGCAGCCGCAAAAAAAACGCTGGAACTTAGGGGAGATGCCGGTACCGGCTGGAGCCTGGCCTGGAAAATTAACTTTTGGGCCCGATTGCTTGATGGTAACCATGCCTATAAAATGATCCATTACCTGTTAAAGCTTACCGGATCGTCAAAAACCAATTATGCCAATGGCGGCGGTTCATATGCAAATTTGTTTGATGCACATCCGCCGTTCCAGATCGACGGCAACTTTGGGGCATTATCCGGCATGTGCGAAATGCTGGTTCAAAGCCAATCGGGCGAGATTAGCCTGCTACCCGCCATTCCCGATGCCTGGGCCGAAGGAAATATCTCGGGCTTAAAAGCACGCGGCAATTTCCAGATAGCCATGAACTGGAAAAACAAGCAGATAGTTACCGCGTCGGTTTTATCGGTAACCGGTGGTATATGCAAACTGCGCACCATTGCCCCGGTAAAAATAATGGGGGTACACGCCAGGTCGGTTAAAACAGCTAACGGCTACTTAACTGCCTTTAATACCAAAAAAGGGATGTTGTATAAAATAACCGGCTCAAAAATTTAATCAAGTCCATCAGAGATGGCAAATACTGACAAACAGAAACACTGCGACAATGACCAACGCTAAAACAAACCAACGACGCGATTTTATAAAAAAGGTTACCTTAACCGCATTGGGCTCCATTGCTGCGCCCCATGTTTTTGCCGCGCCTTTATCAAACGTGTTTAAAGGTGGCAGCAGCGCCAAAACCATCCTTTTCCAGGGCGATTCCATAACCGATGGCGGCCGGTCATACGATAAAGACTGGAACCATATTATGGGCCAAAGTTTCCCGTACCTGGTAGCAGGCAGACTTTGGTTTGATCATCCCGACCAGCAACTGATGTTTATAAACCGTGGCATCAGCGGCCACACCGTACGCGACCTGCAGGCGCGCTGGCAAAAAGACACGTTAGATTTGAAGCCCGATATCCTAAATATCCTGATCGGTGTAAATGATGTACACCACGTAATCCGCAATAACAATCCAAGCACTGTTGATCAGTTTAGAGACGACTACGACGCCCTGCTAAATCAAACCAAAACCGCGCTCCCCGATATAAAATTGTTGATTTGCGAGCCCTTTATTTTACCTGTTGGCCAGGTGAATACCGATTTAAAACGCTGGCAGGACGAAATAACTCAGCGACAACTGGTGGCTAAACAACTGGCGCAAAAATACAATGCCGTTTTTGTCCCTTTGCAAACTATCTTTAATGCCGCCCTCAAAAAAGCGCCCGCCGAATTCTGGATTTGGGATGGTGTGCACCCCATGCCGGCCGGGCACGAATTGATAGCACGTGAATGGATTAAAGCAGCAAAAAAGAATTACGGTTTCCCGGGGTAGTTAAATCGCAAACAGTTGCCCCATATCCTTAAAAGCCTTAAACTCCAACGCGTTACCCGACGGATCAAGGAAAAACATGGTAGCCTGTTCGCCGGGCAGGCCCTTAAAACGGATGTAGGGTTCAATAACAAAATTCACATTAAGGCTTTTCAGCTTAGTCTCAAGAGCAACCCAGTCATTCCATTCCAGTACCACACCAAAATGGGGCACAGGTACATCATGACCGTCAACCGGGTTAAAATGATGCTTGCCATCATCAACCGGTTTAGGTTTTAAGTGGATAACAAACTGGTGGCCATACAGATTAAAATCTGTCCAATTTGTATCACTGCGGCCCTCGCTACATCCCAAAACTTCGCGGTAAAATTTGCGGGCCTCGTCCAGGTCATAAACCGGCACAGCAACGTGAAAAGGTGTTATTTTACTCATAACTATTTAAACTCTAAATTAACAGCCCATTTTAATAACCACTCACCACTCACCACTTACCACTCACCACTCACCACTCACTACTCACTACTCACAACTCACAACTAATGTAATCCTTTGCGTTTCAACAATCCCCCGGTGGTATCATCCACGCTTTGCTGTACAATGAATGCCTTGGGATCAATCCGCAGGATGGTTTGTTTTAACGATGGAATTTCCAGCCGGGTGGCAACGGTAAAAATAATATCCCGCGGATCGTTTACGTGGCCATCCTTCCCGTAACCACTTTTACCCTGGTAAATGGTAACACCCCTGCCAAGTGTATGCGTAATTGCCCTGCGGATGGCCTCGCTATGGGTAGATACTACCGTGATGCCCGAATACTGTTCAATACCATTCAAAATAAAATCGATCATTTTGGCGGCAGCCATATACGTTAATATGGAGTACATGGCCGGCTCAACGCCCAGCAAAAAAGCAGCAAGCCCAAATATCACTACATTCAACAGCAAAATAAAATCGCTCACTTTTAACAGTTGGGTTCGTTTGCTAATGAGTACAGCCGCTATCTCGGTACCATCAAGTACGGCGCCACCCCGCATGGCCAGGCCGCTGCCTGTACCAATAAATACGCCGCCAAAAACTGCAGTAAGCAACTTATCATGCGTTACATCCGGAAAACTGATAACTATCAGGCTTACCGATAGCAAGCCAATAGCAATGGTACTTTTTATGGCAAACCACAGTCCCAGCTTTTTATAACCCAACCATAAAAAAGGAACATTGATTACAAAAATAAGCGCCGAAATAGGGATAGGCGACAAATCTGCAACCAACATTGATACACCTGTTACACCTCCATCAATAAAATGGCTTGATAACAGGAACCCCTTAAGGCCAAAACCGGCTGCTAAAATACCCAACCCGATAGATATCGATTCTTTGATGATCTTCATTACCTTCATGCCCAAATATAATTTATCCGGCGCTAAAATGGTTTTTAATAAAAAAGATAAGCAGGAAAAGGGCTGGTTATTTTATCTGTTCAATGTCATAACCTGTCGTTATTTAAGATTCGGGGATTAGAATTTTGGATTTGTTCGGTTTTTGATGAGTTACTATCTAAATTTGAATTGACAATGGATAATAAACACGATATAACTTCATTAGAAGATATCAAGCTATTAGTTGACACCTTTTACACCAAAGTTGCCGAAGATGCCTTGCTTGGCCCTGTTTTTAGCGAACGTTTGGGTGATAACTGGTTGCCGCACCTGGAAAAAATGTATACTTTTTGGCAAACCTTGCTGTTGCAGGAGCATACTTATAACGGCGCGCCGTTTCCGCCGCATGCAAGGCTACCCATTGACGAAAAGCATTTTAATGAATGGCTGAATTTATTTACGGCTACTGTTGACGAACTTTTTGCCGGCGAAAAAGCCGGCGAAGCCAAATGGCGGGCCGGTAAAATGGCCGAAATGTTTCAATATAAAATAGCCTACTTTAAAAATAATCCATTTAATATTATTTAGCATTTTATTAAGGCAGCTAATATGCGGGCGCATTTTAGTAATTTTGTTTTGTGCCGCCTCCTGTTAAAAAAACACCTGCCAAAACCACAGCTCCGGTTAAACGGAAACCTGCCGCGAAGAAAACAACCTCTTCAGGAATCTCTAAAGGATGGATATTTGCTGCTATTGGCTTATTACTCATCCTACTTTCGCCCTTTTACTACGGCTATGTTTTAAAAACAGCTACCGCAACCTGGCGATGGATCCTCGATTCAGGGGAGAATACCAATTACCGTACTTACAAAAATTTTGGTGTCAGGATCCCGGCAAATTACTCGGTACATGGTATTGACGTATCATCGTACCAGGGCAAAATAAACTGGCAAAAGGTAAAGGCCATGAATGACGACGGAGTACACATCAAGTTCGCGTTCATTAAGGCTACCGAGGGTATTTTAATGACCGACCCCTACTTTCAGCGTAACTGGCGCGAGGCCCCTAAGGCCGGACTTATCTGCGGCGCATATCATTACTTTTTACCCCAGAAAAGCGGTTTATGGCAGGCCAAATTTATGCTGCAAACCGTAAAAATTGAAAAAGGCGACCTGCCGATGGTTGTTGATGTAGAAAAACTATACCGCACCACGCCCGAAAAAATGCGTATCCAGCTCAAGCTGTTCATTCACCAGGTAGAAACTAAAACGGGGGTAAAACCTATCATTTACACCAACCTGAGCTTTTACCAGGATTATCTGAAAGGCTATTTTGATGAGTACCCACTTTGGATAGCTCACTATTATCAACCCAAATTAAAGGTGGGCAGCAATACCAACTGGCAATTTTGGCAACATTCGGACAGGGCCCGCATCAACGGTATTAATGAAAGAGTTGATATGAGTATTTTTAAAGGTGATAGTGCCGCGTTTGAAAAACTGCTGGTGAAGTAAATTTTTCACCCCGTTACCCCCTCCTTTTTATAAACATTCATCAAACTATCGGCCCTGTATCTGCGCCCTGCTTTTAAAAAGGCATAATAAGGCGCTATTAATTTAGCGGCAGCCGATGAAGGGTATTTATCCAGCAAATATTCGTAGGCATCTTTAAAAAAATCGTTTAAATTGTTCTGATCGTCCATGATCCAGGTGTTATCGGTTCCCTGGAGGAGTGCCTGCAAATAGCTTTTTTGGTTAATGGCAGCATCGGCAATACTTATAAAACCAGGATTTTCCTCAACAAATTGCTCCCACCATATCTCCCTGTCTACCAACTGCTTTGCGCTTATCGTTATCGAAGCGTCTTCTATATAAATATCTTTATTTTCCTTATTTAGCTGCTCCAGGTACATTTTCATTACCGGCGATACGAAATCATAAAACCATCGGGCTATAAAATCTCTATCCTGGCCTACATAGGCAACACCTTCTTCCATAGTGATATCAAACCCATTATTTTTCAATTTAATTAA
This sequence comes from Mucilaginibacter sp. P2_A5, assembly GCF_056404995.1. NCBI lineage: Bacteria > Pseudomonadati > Bacteroidota > Sphingobacteriia > Sphingobacteriales > Sphingobacteriaceae > Mucilaginibacter > Mucilaginibacter sp. P2_A5. Next base: position 17,048 of record NZ_JBFUCY010000050.1, on the reverse strand, counting down.
ATAGCTGCCGGCTTTTGCCCGCAACTTTTCCGGTTTCACGTTGCCCGCCAGTTCAGTATCGGCCATACCTGTTGCCTTTTGATGTATGTCGTCCAGTTCAAGATTAAGCTTATCATAATAGTTGCTAAAAATCAAAAAAGCGGTATCGCAGGTGGCAGGGGCTTGTCCTTTGAATAGTTCTGCATATTTTTTTGCGGCCTTTGTCGCGTTTTCAGGGTCGGTAAAATTTAAAGATTTAATAAATACCACATACTGATTAAACAAGGGGTTTGTATATTGCGGCTTATTGGTGGTTGAAGTTTTAGCTGACTTTTTAGCCTTAACAGCATGTTTCGTTTCTGCCGAAGGTTGCTTTTTATGTGAACAAGCGCACAACACAATTAAACACATACACAGGAGTACACAGTTTTTCATGGCAGAATGGAAGTATCTTGCATAAATATGAGCAATTTGTTTGGAAACAGAAAGCGCAACGATAAGACGACGGCTTCACCATATGCACCAGTCGCCTATTATATATTAAAATCTACAGCGCCGAAAGGCATCCATCATCCAGAGCATCTTCTACTATGAAAATACCTACGTTATCTTTTTGTATTTTATTGATCGCGCTGTTTTCTGCCTGTCATTCGGTTATAACAGAGGGCACCAGCGGCAACCAGGAGCAAACCAATATGCACAGCGCATACGACGATAGCACCTTAAACAATAAGACATTACCCATAATAATGCCCTATAACCGCCTGATTGACCCGGCCGGAAAAGTGGTGCGCTTTGGCGATCCAAATTTTGAAAACCATAGTCTCGACATTAAATTGATTCCGGGAACGTCGGTTTTGGCTGTTGAAGACAGGTATGGGATTACCTTGATAGATTCGGTTGGCAACAAGGTAATTGCACAATGGACTTACAATAAAGATAAACGATACAACGGCCTGATGAGCACTTACTCGGGCTTAAAGGTTCATAAAAACGGCACTGAAACACAGATTTTCTGGAGCGCCGCCAATGGCGATTCACATAAATCATTTGTGATGCAAGCCGTATGGAACGGACAAGATATCAGTATTAAAAGCGCATTTGAATTCAAACCGGTGGCGCCTTCACCGCTGGCATTACCCAACGAACTGGTGATTAATAATGAAGCCGGTACCGATTACTTATATGTGGCCTTAAATGGCAATAACCAGGTTGTAAAAATTAATTTAAGCACCCGGCAAACCGTTTATACCAAACCAACCGGGGTTGCACCATACGGCCTTGCATTGGTTGGGCAGCAATTGTTCATCACCAACTGGGGCGGTGCCGAACCGACCGATACAACGGGCCGGGAAACTGCTGGCGTACCCTATGGTAAAACCTATATCGACCCCAAAACCGGCGCAACAAGTTCTGGGAGCGTACAGGTATTTGATATTGCAAGTGGTAACGTGCTGAAAGAAATTCCTGTTGGCCTGCACCCCAATGTTATCATAACCGATAAAAGCAACCGTTTTTTATACGTTGCCAATGCCAACAGCGATAACGTATCGGTAATAGCCGCCGCAACTTTAAAAGTTGTTGAAACCATCCCCGTAAGGTTAATGCAGGATAAAAATGGTTATATCGGCGATTCGCCAAACGCTTTGGCCCTTAGCAACGATGGTAATACTTTGTCTGTTGCCAATGGGCTTGATAACGCGGTTGCCGTAGTTAAACTTGGGTCGACCTCTTCGGCTAACGGCAAGGGGAAAACAACAATTAAAGGGTTTATACCTACCGAGGCTTACCCGGGTGGTTTATTGGTTGATAATAACACCCTTTTTGTGACCAACCTGGAAGGCGAAGGATCAAGTGTGAGTACCAAAGAATTCAAAACCTCGCAGGTGCCTGACAATGTTACCGCTTATAACTCGCACCACGAAAAGGCTACCGTATCTATTATCCCATTGCCGGATGACGAGTTATTGAAAAAATATACCAGCCGCGTAAAAACACTCAACCTTACCTTCAGGCAGGAGATATCCCAACTGGTGCCGCGCAAAAACATTGCCCCAAAGCCAATGCCTGATCGTATTGGCGAACCATCGGTATTTAAGCACGTGCTATACATCATCAAAGAAAACCGCACTTACGACCAGGTTTTAGGCGATCTGCCGCAGGGCAAAGGTATGCCCTCTTTATGTATTTATGGCGATAGCATTACCCCAAATCAGCATAAGTTAGCCAAAGATTTTGTGTTGCTTGATAATTACTATGCATCGGGCAAATGCTCAGCCGAAGGGCACCAATGGACTGACGCGGCCATGGTAACCGATTATGTGGAGAAAAACGTGCGTGCCTGGTTCCGCAGCTATCCGCACGTGCAGGAAGACGCGCTGGTGTACGATAAGAAAGGCTTTATATGGAATAACGCCGCCGATCACGGTAAAAAAGTACGGATCTACGGCGAAGCATCGGCACCGCATTACGATGAAAAATTAAGCTGGACGGATATGTACAATAACTACAAAGCCGGCGTCCCGCTTAAATTTTATAACACCAGTACCATATCAAGGGTGAGGCCAATGCTATCCCAAAACTACCCCGGATCGGACGAGTTAAAAATAACCGACCAGATACGGGCCTCGGCTTTTATTGATGAGTTAAAGGGTTATGAAAAACAGTCCGGCGATGAATTGCCTGAACTTATGGTAATGGCATTATCAACCGACCATACACAAGGTACCCGTCCAGGACTACCTAAACCGGAATCGATGGTGGCAGATAACGATCTCGCCCTCGGCCGTATCATTGAGGCCGTATCTAAAAGCCGCTTTTGGAAAAATACGGTAATATTTGTTACCGAAGATGACTCGCAGGCCGGGTGGGACCATATATCTGCTTACCGTACAACAGGCTTTGTGGTAAGCCCGTACAGCCAGTTGCAAAAAACGGTATCAACCAATTACAACCAAACTTGCATTGTACGGTCGATAGAACAAATATTGGGCATTCCACCAATGAATATTATTGATGCAACTGCGCTGCCAATGTTTAGTTGCTTTAGCAACAGGCCAACTGCATATACTTACAATGCAGTGCCAAATCGTATCCCGTTAAATAATATCAACCCCAAACTTGCCGCACTTAAAGGGCAGGCATTATATTATGCCAAAGCATCGTCGAAACCGCAGTTCGACCACGTTGATGGTGGCAATGACGACATGCTGAACCGCATTTTGTGGTATGCCGCAAAAGGTAAAAAAACTTACCCGGTAAAATTAACCGGCAAGGCAGATGATGATGACGATTAGTACCTGAAGATAAACGATCTTTTCCTGAAGTTCCCCTGCCCGGCGAATGCACACAAATACGCTTCATTTTCTGCCCAGTTAAACGTTTTACATCCGCTAATGAACGGTCCAATCTTCGGCTTTTTATGGACCCCTGATGGAGTTAACGATCATGCCCACGCTTTGGATTTGTATTTTATCATGATTAGCTCTATTCCGATTACCTTTTGTACCCGGACCCTTTAGAGTTATTTGCGCCCGCACGGGTTTTCATCGTATAAGGGTAATACGATATATAGGATTGTTACCTGGAGTTAACTTTAAATTTAATTTGAAAGGCTTTATTTACGTCTTGTAAAACACCTATGAAAAAGTTAATACTGGCGTTGCTAAGCCTTGGCTGCTTAAACATTTATGCACAGCCCTCCTCCCCTGCCAGGAGTAAAAGTATCCCGGCCGATTACGTAGAAGTAAAAAACTACTATCTGTTGAGTCTTTTTGAGCAGGATAGTGATGTTAGCTCCGTACTTAAACGCGATGATCAACTGGCACGGCTTACCCAACAAAAGCTAAATACGCTTAATACATCTCTCGCCAACTGCAAAGATGCATCATGTTTAACGGCAGCCGTTAAACTTACAGATGAAGAGATCAGTTTAGTAAGCGAGCGTCTTACGGCACTTTATAAACCCGGCAACGCCCTGGATAGGCTGATTAAAACAAAGCTGATCCCATCTGGCGCTTATAGTTTGTACAAAAATTTACCGGCCGGCCAGTTATTACTAAAAGCATGGCAACAGGACGCCGGTAGCATTAATTATGCTATTGCTGTATATGCCGAAGGCAAAAAACCAAATTATCCGCAAATAGATTCTATCAGTTACAATGTTCATACAAAAGGTTATTATACGTTGATGTATGATGCCACAACAACGTTGATTGGTGATGTTAAAAACATGGGGTTATTTTTTGAACCGCCAATGCGGGCGGCATTACTTTACCTGCAGATAAATGAAAGACAGGACCCCGCCAGTTACGAACCTATGGAACTTGGGGTAAATAAAGCAGCTGTTGTCCGCATAAAAACTATAAAATGGTCTGATTACCCCTACTCAAACATTTTAGTACCGGGGGCGGGACCTGATAACTTAAAATCACCTTTAAGCGGCGAAGGCATGCTGCGGTGCAGACTGGCGGTTCAGCAATATAAATTGGGTAAAGCGCCGCTTATTATCGTTTCCGGCGGCAAAGTACATCCGTACAAAACAACATACAACGAAGCCGAAGAAATGAAGGCGTACCTGGTGAAAAACCTGCACATCCCAGAAAACGTCATCATCATTGAGCCACATGCGCGCCACACCACCACCAATATGCGCAATAGCGCCAGGCTTATTTATAAATATGGCATTCCGGCCAACAAGCCGGGGATTGTAGTAACAGATAAATCGCAAACCGATTTTATTATGACTATGGATGCCCGCTGCCAAAAGGAACTAAACTACGTGCCTTACAAACTGGCCAAACGTAATGCCGAAACCGAGGTTGAATATTACCCGGTTGAAGATGCCAAACAAATTGACCCGGATGAACCACTTGACCCCCGATAAACATTAAAACGATGCAAAAAATTACTTTAACCGTAATAGCCGCTGTATTAGGCATCGGTAGTTTAGCAACCGGTAATATTGATCACCAGCTTAAACGTACTATAACTGTCGATTCATTGGGCGCGTGCCAGGGCATATCCTACCAAAAAGGCCGTATATTTTTATACGGCGACAGGGAAGTAGGTATGATCCGCGAGTTTAAGCTGGAAAACGATAGCCTGGTATATCAGCATAAAGAATATAAGCTGACACAAAAGGGGCAGGACATCATTAACCACCCAACGGGCATCGCCTATAATGGCAGGGGCCCAACTTTTATCGGTAATTCTATTCGCCTTAATGCCGCGGGCAGTCAATGGCGGGCGGTAATCTACAATGTTAACTGGAAAGGTTTGCTTAAAACAGGTACACTTGATGGAAATTTAATTAATACCATTGAGGATGACGCCTGTATACAAGGTACCCGCCCGGAATATGTAAAATATGATGGAAAATGGTATGTAGCCACTGCCGATTATGGCGATCATGGTAATGAGGTACGATTATACGACCCCGAAAAACTGGCCAAAGCTAAAAGCACAAAAGAGCCTGGGGTGCTTTATAAAAAGTTTATCTGTACACCCTGGGTGCAAAATTTATATTGGAAAGCCGATAAGGGCATATTAGTGCTCATACAAAATAAAATGGAAGGCAGGCAATGGCGCTTTACCTACATAGATCTTAAAAAATCAATAGCAGCTGGTAAACAGGTAATTATCAGCCAGGTGGATGGTATAAACAGGGCCGACGAACTGGAAGGCTTTTCTTTCCTTGGCGATAACAAAAACGGAATAGCCGTAACCTCGTCGCGCAGCAACAACGTGAATTTCACCCTTACTACCTGGTAGTATCTTGAAAATTAGCTATAGTGGGATGCCTGCTGTTGATAGATATATCTCTTTTTTTGTTAATGTAAATTTAACACTAAGCTATCCTTTGATTAAGATAGCCCGGTTAGCTTTGTTGCCATTACTACAACATTAATAACTCCGAATTAATGTTTTTTAATGATAGCGTAGCAATAATTATCAAATTATTAATGTTTTTCTCACGCCTTTAAATAAATCGCCTATGTAACATTAACATCAACTTAACATCGAACTCGGCGATAAACTAAGAACCGGTGAATGCACTAACATTCACACGGTCCGGGATAATTGTCAAATAACTCAAAAGCGGTCCAAGGCTTTAAGTCGTTTTCTTTAACAATCAATTTTTAAAAATATGAATAAAAAGATTATCCCAAATCTTTTGAACAGGTTTTATTTGTTACCTGTTTTGTGCCTACTGGTTTTGCTAAAACCTTTTACGTTGAACGCTACAGTTTCGTATAATATTGCACACCAGTACATTATGCCTGTTTCGGGCGTTGTTAGCGATGAAACCAATCTTCCCTTACCCGGTGTATCTGTACGTATAAAAAACACCGATAAAGGAACGGCCACCAGTGCAAACGGTAGTTATACTATATCTGCCGAAGAAGGGGCTGTGCTGGTTTTTAACTATATAGGCTATGAGCAGCAGGAAATAATTGTTGGCAGCTCATCAACTATCAATGTAAAAATGAAACCCAAAGCAAACATGCTCAACGAGGTTGTGGCCATAGGCTACCAATCTATTCGTAAAAGTGATGTCACCGGGTCAATTGCCAGTGTAAAATCAAGCGATCTTAACCTTTCGGCCCCTTCCCTGGGCCAGGCGCTTGCCGGTAAGGTATCGGGGGTGCAGGTATCGCAAACCAGCGGGGCGCCTTATACCAGCACCAAAATCAGGGTTAGGGGTGTTGGATCTTTTAATGCCAGTTCCGATCCTTTATATGTAATAGACGGCTACCCGGCAGGTAACGACATTTTTATTAATCCCGACGATGTAGAAAGTATCGACATTTTAAAAGATGCTGCATCGGCTGCTATTTATGGTTCACGGGCATCGGGTGGTGTAGTGCTTATTACTACAAAAAAAGGGAAAGAAGGTAAAGGCCGGTTTGAGTATGATGTGCAAACCGGTATAGATCAGCTTGCCCATAAAGTAAAATTACTGAACGCCGACCAGGCAGCGCTGTTGGTTATTGATGGCCGCAATAACGCCTATCATGATCTGTGGGTTAATGGCGGCCATACCTGGACTGATGCCATGTACTCTGATAATAACGCCACCCGTGTTGCCAATGTGGGTAGCTCGGGCAGCGTGAGCATACCCGATGGATTGTATAATTTTGCCACACAAACGCCTATTAAACAAACCATAAATACCGATTGGCAGGACGAGTTATACCGCAACGCGTTTATGCAAAAACATACCCTGTCATTTTCGGGCGCTTCAAACGGCATCCGTTATTATGTAAGCGGCGCTTACCAAAATCAGCAGGGTATTATCCGTACAACCGGCCAGCAGCGCTATAACTTTCGCACCAATGTTGATGGCGATGTAAGCAAACGGATTCATATCGGCGCTAACATATCGTACACAGAAAACACTAACCAGGAAGCCCAGGAGGGACGTTTTGATCATGGACCTATACTGGGCGCGTTGATTTATATGCCATACCTGCCGGCCTACAACGCCGATGGTTCGCTGGCTACCAATGCCGAGGCCGCAGGCTCAAGCCAGTATGGTTACCAGGGTATAGAAAACCCGGTGGCGCTTGCCGAACGCATAAAAATTAACCGGAAGGGATACAGGAGCACCTACAATGCCAACGTCACCTATAATATTTTGCCAGGCCTTAATTTTAAAACCAACCTGGGTACACAAACTTATACCGAAAAGTATGATTATTATTACCCAACCACATTGAGCAGCGGCGCATTCCCTCCCGGATCGCAGCAGTCAATACTGGCTGCCAATGCTGTTGCTTCAAACCTGGTTAATGTTGATAAACTTGCCGAGTTCACTTTAAACTACAATAAACAGTTTGGTAAACATCACTTTGATGCATTGGCAGGCTATACAGCGCAGCGTACCACCAGCGATTACATCAGCGTAAAAGCAAACGGCTTTCAGAGTGATTATGTGCCGGAAATTTCAGGTAAAGGAGCCGATGCAGCATTCTTCAGTTTAAATTCAGCTGTAAAAAGCGCTTATACGCTGCTTTCTTATCTTGGCCGTGCCAATTATAACTATGCCGGTAAATACTTTTTAACGGCATCATTCCGTGCCGATGGTTCGTCACGCTTTGGCGAGTCAAACAAATACGGTTATTTTCCGTCGGTGGCCGCCGGCTGGAACCTGTCCGAAGAGTCATTCTATCATCACTTCCTTGGCGATGGATCCACTGTTAAACTCCGTGCAAGCTGGGGTAAAAGTGGTAATTTCAACATCCCTAACTATGCTATCGCCCAAACACTTGCCAGTCCTATAGGCGCTGTATTAAACGGCGGTATAGTAACCGCTACCTATCCGGGTGGCATTAAGGATAAAAACCTAAGCTGGGAAACAACATCACAATACAATTTTGGTACCGATATCGGCTTGTTTAACGGGCGTTTAAATATCATCGCCAATTACTACCTCAGCTATTCATATAACCTGTTATATAATCAGCCCATTTCGGCAATATCAGGCAGTACAACTATTTTAACCAACCTGCGCGATTCCAGAATACGTAATACCGGGTTTGATTTGCAGCTGGATGGCAGGATAATCAGCACAAAAGATTTCACCTTTGGCGCAAGTGGCAATATTTCGTTAAACCGAAATAAAGTTGTTAAGCTGCCAACCAATAATACACTGATCATTAACGGTGCCGAGCGATCATACCTTACCAGCATAACTACCCAGGGGCAGCCAATAGGCATGTTTTATGGCTTTAAAGTTGGCGGAATAATTACTGCCGAGAATTTTGGTAAAACGGCTCCCTCTGCCTCACAAACCAACCCCGCAAAAATAGGCGATCTGTGGTTTGTTGACACAAACCACGATGGTATAGTAAACGATGCCGATAAAACAATCATCGGCTCACCGTATGCCAAATTCACCTACGGATTTGCCCTTAACAGCACCTATAAACGTTTTGATGTAGCCGCGTCTTTTAATGGTTCATATGGCAACCAGATTTTGGATGGGCAGGATTATTACCTGTACAATATGGAAGGTTCGGGCAACCAATACGCCGACGTTGCCAATCGTTACAGGAACGCTGCCGAGCCGGGTAATGGTAAAGTTTATCGCGCTTCACGAGCAGGCACACAAAGCAACAGTACACGTTTATCAACCTTTTATCTGCAAAGTGGCTCATACCTGCGTTGTACCAACTTAACCTTAGGTTATACACTACCGGGCTTTTTACAAAATACGCTGGGCCTAAGCAAAGCACGTGTTTTTGCCAGCGTAGTAAACGCGTTTACTATAACCAAATATAAGGGCTATAACCCCGATGTTGATTACAACTATTCGGGCGCTGCATCAAACAACACACAGCCTGCCAACCTTGCACCGGGTATAGATTATGGTACTTATCCGCTGGTTAGGTCATACAACTTAGGTGTTAATGTTACTTTTTGATAATTTTTTAAAGAGATATAGAGATGAAGAAGAAATTTGTAGCCATTGCCTGCTTTGCCGCAGTTGTGGCGATAAGTCCGTCTTGTAAAAAGGACTTTTTGAATGAAAGCGACCCCAATGCGATAACCGTTGACGCAAGTTATAAAACGCCAAATGATGTGCTGCTGGCCGTAAACGGAATATATCAATCCATGCGCAGCGGTAATAATGTTGGCGAAAGCAGCGACTTGTGGACAGATCAACGCTCTGATGATACCGGCACCAACGATAACCAGTCAAACTCAGGCGAACCTTTCCAGTTCAACAACTTTTCCATATTGCCAACCAATACTTACCTTAAAAGCCACTGGGTATCATTGTACACTACCGTTACCCGTGCCAACGTAGTATTATCACATATTGACCAGGTACCGTTTACAGATAATAACCTGAAACTTCAATACGCAGCCGAGGCCAAATTTTTACGCGCTTTTACCTATTTTGAATTGGTACGCCTTTGGGGCGATGTGCCCCTGGTAACAAAACAACTGGCATCGACAGATGTAGCCGCCGCTACCTTTCGCGAAAAGCAGGAGGTTGTATACCAACAGATAGTTGCCGATTTAAAAGATGTTATCAATAACAGCCCGCTGCCAAATTTGCAGGCGGCTACGGGAAGAGTATCAAAAGCTGCTGCCAATTTCCTGTTGGGCCAGGTATACCTAACCATGGCAACCACTTTAAACCAGGCCAACCGTCAAACCAATCTTACAAACGCCAAAACGTTTTTAATGGCCGCTTACAATATGCGTACATTCGGTGCATTAACCGACATTCCTTATACCAATGTTTTTGATGTCGCCAAAAAAACATCTTGTCCCGAATTGATCTTCCAGATTGTAAATATTCAGGGGGATGTGAATTACAGTTCGTCAATTGCAGCTAATTTCCAGGCCAAGGGCGAGACCATTAATTCGCAAAAAGTTGCATCGGGCGCGGGTTATAATGTAACTCACGATTTGATCAACGAATATGAAACAACCGATCCGCGTATGACGTTCTCCGTAAAATACGCTGCCAATCCTATTGTAAAAGATTGGTTTGTTACCAAGTTCAGGGACGCAAGTGATAAAGCCACTATTAACGGCTATGGCGGTAACGACTGGATCCTGATGCGTTATGCCGATGTGATCCTGTCGCTTGCCGAAGTAAATAACTACCTTGGCGATGCCGCTACCGCCATAAGTTTCTTAGACCAGGTGCGTGCACGCGCAGGCATGCCTGCATACGCTGTATCAATGACCAATGGCGATTACGCTACCAAATATCCAACGCTAAAACTGGCTATTTTACACGAACGCCGTGTTGAACTGGCTTTTGAACACCATCGCTGGTACGACCTGCTCCGTACATTCAGTACCGATGAATTAGTGGCTTACTTTAGAGCAAAAAAACAAACTGATTTTGGCCTGGCACAACTGGCGAACTTTGCCACCAAAGATCGTTACTATCCAATACCGTTTGATGAGTACAAACTTAATCCTGTTAAGATGTACCAGAACCCTGGTTATTAATATTTACAAAAAGGAGGGGCGCAAGTCCCTCCTTTTTATTTTTACGACAAAACCTTAAATTTCGAAATTGATACCTTGTTTTTGAAGCTGGAAATATTTCTGCTGATTAAAACGAAACAGGTTTCCCGGCCGGCCCGCTCCCTCAAGCACTTGCTTTTCAGTTGTTTCCTCCAGGAAGCCAAACTTGATGACTTTCTTTTTGAAATTACGCCGGTCAATCTCCCTATCCAACACAGCCATATAAAGCTTTTCCAGTTCAGAGAAGGGAAATTTTTCTTCCAGCAGCTCGAAGCCTACCGGCTGGTAAAGGATTTTGTTTTTAAGGCGATCGTGTGCCGCACCAATGATGGCATTATGATCAAACGCCAGTTGGGGGATTTTTTTAATATTGAACCATGCAACCTCGGCAGCATCGGTGGCGGCCTCAATTTCAAATGCATCCGGTTTAACCAAGCCATAGTAGGTGATAGAAATCACCCTGTTACGTGGGTCGCGACCCGTGCTGCCAAAACTGTACAGTTGCTCCAGGTAGTTAATACTGATGCCGGTTTCCTCTTTTAGTTCGCGCTGTACGGCATCCTCTAATGTCTCTTCGTTGCCAACCAGGCCACCAGGCAATGCCCAGGTATTTTTGAAGGGATTGATGTTGCGTTTGATGAGTAGCACAGATAATCCCTCTTTTGAAGTATATCCAAATACTACTGCATCAACGGCTACTTTAATATCCTGGGTAGTGGGCATAACGCAAAGTTATTAATATGCGGAAAATTAACGCAAATTATTAAGTACGGGAATTTAATATGTGGGCGTTGCCTGCGGCCGGGCCATTCGCTCATACGTCACAAGGCGTTACGCTCAGGGCCTGTATCCGCTACTGTCCCTAACGCAAAATTGTCTGAACCTGAATTTTTCACTTTCTGTTTGTTTTTAAGAGGTGTTCAAGAAGGCTACGCCGTTTATAGAATTAAAGAATTAGCAGAATTTTAAAAGCAAATTCGAGAAATTCTGAAAATTCCTTAATTCCGGTTCAGACAATGCGTTAAGGATCGACGCGGATACCGGCCAATGTGGCTAAGGCCCGTGCAGTATGAGCACAGAGCCTGGCCGCAGGCAACGCGCGCATTAGTATCAAGTAGTAAGTATCAAGTAGCAAGACAGCTTCATCGCGGTTCCTCGCCCAAAAACCAAAAAAATCTTGATACTTGATACTAACTACTTACTACTATCTTTCATACAACTCCAGCGGCAAGCCATCGGGATCTGCAAAGAAGGTAAAGCGCTTACCTGTAGTTTCATCTACCCTGATGGGTTCTGTGGCTACGCCAAATTCGGTGAGATGAAATATGGCTTCGTCAAGGGCATCTACCTCGAAGGCTAAGTGGCGCAGGCCGGCAGCTTCAGGGTGTGACGGACGCGGTACGGGTTCTGGAAACGAAAAAAGCTCAATCTGGTAGCGGTCGCCCACTTCCAGATCAAGCTTGTATGATTGTCGTGCTTCGCGATATACCTCGCGCACTATTTTTAAACCCAGTACCTCGCTGTAAAAATGTTTCGACTTTTCATAGTCGGAACAGATGATAGCGATGTGGTGTACCCGGGTTAGTTTCAGCATTATTCGCCTAAAATAGAGTGTAATACATTGCTATGAACCATTTTCACATCGGTAACGTGGCCAAACAGTTCTTCGTCAACATTAAGGAAACCATTGTTTACGGTACCCAGCAGGCTGAACTCCGTTTCGCTGGTGGCCATAAACTCAATAAAGCGCTCCTGCTCCTCGGGTGCTACGGTTACTACTACTCTACCCTGTGCCTCGCCGAAAAGGAAGGCATCCTTACGGATGGTATCATCGGTAGCAATATCAAAACCTAAACCATTTGGCATGGCTGATTCTAACAGGCAGGTGTACAAACCACCATCGGCCACGTCATGGGCGCTTTCCAGCACGCGGTGTTTGATGAGTTCTTTAATGGTTTGCTGTATAGCGTACTCTTTATCAATATCAAAATGCGGGGCCGGGCAAGCTGTTATTTTATGCCATGAGGCCAGGTATTGCGATGAAGCGATATCATTAACCGATTCGCCTATCAGGTAGATCAAATCACCGGGTTGTTTAAAATCGGCGGTCATGATGTTTTCGGTATCTTCCATTACACCCAGCATACCAATGGTAGGTGTTGGGAATACAGATCCACCATCGGCAGATTGGTTGTAGAAGCTTACGTTACCACCGGTAACAGGGGTTTCAAACTTGCGGCAGGCATCGCCCATACCTTTAATGGCGCTTACAAACTGCCAGTATACCTCGGGGTTGTAAGGGTTACCAAAGTTTAAGCAGTTGGTAATAGCCACAGGCTCGCCACCGGCGCAGGTAATGTTACGGGCAGCCTCGGCAACGGCAATAGCAGTACCCTTGTAAGGATCGGCGTATACGTAACGGGAGTTACAATCTGTTGTTAATACAATAGCTTTGTTGGTATCCTTAACGGCTACAACGGCTGCATCGCAGGCCAGGTTGGCTGTCATGGTTTGTACACCTACCATGCTATCGTACTGATCGGTTACCCAACGTTTTGATGCCAGGTTAGGGTGTGCAGATAAATGTTCCGCAACCTCGATCAAATTGGCAGGTTCCGGCACATCGTTTATATTAAATTGCTGGTTAATGGCATAGTAGGCTGGCTCGCGGTATTCGCGTTCGTAAACCGGGGCGCCACCGCCTAAAACAAGGTCGTCGGCAGGTACATCGGCAACTTTTTCGCCATGCATGTAGTATTCTAAACGCTGGGTGTCAGTAACCTCGCCTATGATGGCGCAGTTAAGGTCCCATTTATCAAATACGGCTTCCACCTCTTTTTCACGACCTTTATGCACCACAATCAGCATGCGCTCCTGTGATTCAGAAAGCAGGATCTCGTAAGGCTTCATATTGGCCTGGCGGGTAGGTACCAAATCCAGGTCGATACGCATACCATGCTCGCCTTTGGCGCTCATTTCAGAGTTGGAGCAGATGATACCGGCAGCGCCCATATCCTGCATACCAACCACGGCACCGGTTTTAATAACCTCTAAGGTAGCCTCTAACAACAGTTTCTCCTGGAAAGGGTCGCCTACCTGTACGGCGGGAAGATCGTTCACCGAATCTTTGCTGATATCCTTAGACGCGAAGGCCGCGCCATGGATACCATCTTTACCTGTGGCAGAACCTACTATATAAACAGGGTTACCCACGCCGTATGAGGTTGCCGAAACGGTTTCGCCCGCTTTAACAATACCAGCCGACATAGCGTTCACCAACGGGTTAACGTTGTAGCAATCGTCGAAGAACAATTCGCCGCCTACGGTTGGGATGCCAAAGGCGTTGCCGTAATGGCTGATGCCTTTTACCACACCCTTAACCAGCCACTGGGTTTTCTCCAGTTTAAGGTCGCCGAAGCGCAGGGAATTGAGCTGGGCAATGGGTCTTGCTCCCATGGTAAATATGTCGCGGTTGATACCGCCCACACCTGTTGCCGCGCCCTGGTAAGGTTCAAGAGCCGACGGGTGGTTATGTGATTCTATTTTGAAGGCGCAGCCAATGCCATCGCCAAGGTCAACCAGGCCGGCGTTTTCTTCACCTGCTTTGGCCAGCATGCGGTCGCTGTCTTTAGGCAGGGTTTTTAGCCAGGTGATGGAGTTTTTGTACGAGCAGTGTTCGCTCCACATTACCGCGAAGATAGATAGCTCGGTAAAGTTGGGCACGCGCCCTAATATCTCTATAATACGTTCAAATTCTTCGGGTAGTAAGCCTAAATCTTTGGCGGTTTCAACGGTGGTTAATTCCTGGTGCTCCAAGGTAATATTGTTTTATTTTGAAAGGATGCGCAAAATTAGGAAAAAAAGCGGAAGTGAGGAAAGGTTAAAGGCGAAAGGTGAAGAGTGAAAGGTTTTGAGGTTCGGGGAGCGGGTTACCGGGTGCGGGAATTGTCAAAACCGTTCCACCGGAACGCCTGGAACACCCGGAGCGCTCTGGAACGCATTAGTGCAGACAATCAGCACTTTACATTTTCAACAAAACCAGGCATGGAACACCATTTGCGCTAATAATCAACCACTTACACTTTTTAATAAGTTGACACTTTTAACCCGAACCCGAACTTCGGCATAAAAAAACTTCCTTTTAAAACCGGGCAGCAGGAGTTAAGTTACACACCCATATTCATATAAACCAACGCTAAGAATAACCACAAATAGTGCAAAAAAATTCAAAAAAATAACAATAAACAGCAAAAAAACCACAAGAATATGATGGACTTCTTTTCAGATACCCGCAGATGAACAAAAAAACATATCTCCCCGCCTGGCCACGGAAATTTGAAGGATCTCCCGGCTACTGACATACTTGTGTCACCACTTTTGTTTTAGTGGATATGTAAATTTGTAGGCACCGAATCCCTGGCCGGTTACAACTTCACCCAAATCCCCACGCGTTACTACATCAAAAATCTTGATACTTGATACTTACTACTTGATACTAAAAACCCATGCAAAGACCACCCATCATCGAAAGCCTCCGCAACGAAATCCGCGGAATCGTTCCGCCCAACACGAACCAGGCAACACGAACCACGCCCTCCTCCACTCCCGACCCTGAAATGGTGGCCGACCTGTTCCACATCCACTCCCTTAACCAGTGGATGACCATGGAAAAAAGTAGCGACCGCCCCCAAATGCTCTTCGACCGTTTTTGGATTGAGGGCGAACTCTGCATCATGTTTGCCGATACCAATATGGGCAAAAGCATCCTGGCCGTGCAACTGGGCGATAGCATTACCCGCGGCAAACCCATTACAGGTTTCCAGTTGGGCGCCAACCCCACGCCCGTGTTGTATATCGATTTTGAACTCAGCTCCAAGCAATTTGAGCAGCGCTATACCGATAAAAACGGCACCTATAAGTTCGACGACAACTTTCACCGCGGCGAGTATAACCAGCTAAGCATGCTGCCCATGGACCAAAAAAATTACGACGACTATGTGGTAAGCGCGCTCACCCGCGGCATTAAAACCACCGGCGCCACCGTGCTTATTATCGATAACATTACCTGCCTGCGCAAGGGCACCCAAAGCGCCGGCGAGGCCCTGCCCCTCATGAAAAAACTCAAATACCTGAAAACCCGCCACGGCCTCAGCATCCTGGTGCTGGCACATACGCCCAAACGCAATACCGCCGTCCCCATAAGCCGCAACGATTTGCAGGGCAGCAAAATGATCATGAACTTTTGCGACAGCGCCTTTGCCATCGGCGAAAGCCAAACCATGCCCGGCTACCGCTATCTTAAACAAATAAAACAACGCAGCACCACCGAAACCTACGGCGCCGATAATGTTTGCCTGCTTAAACTCGAACACCGCAACAGCCTGCTCCAGTTCACCGTTACCAGCCACTCTCCCGAACACAGCCACCTGCGCCGCCCCGACCAGCAGGACCGCGACCGCACCGCCCGCCAGGTTGCCGATCTGCACCGCCAGGGCTACAGCCAACGCAAAATAGCCGCCAAACTCCAGCTGGGCGTAGCCACCGTAAACCGTATGATCAGTTGGGCAACGGGTGGGGAATAAGCCCCACCTAAATCCTCCCCGGTTGTGGAGAATCAACTACACTCTTTCCGTACCCTCAGGGTCTCCTTGAAAAGGGACCCTGAGGCCGCCTGCCAGGTATAAAACTATGCAGATGCGACTTGCATGATCCCCTCAGGGTCCTCCTTTGGAGAGACCCTGAGGGGACGGAAATCTTATACGCCCTGCATCTCAACCGGCTTATCGGAATGCAGGGTGTATAAGATTTTTTGCTACGCTCAAGAGATAGTTCCGTCCCCTCAGGGTCTCCTTGGAAAGGGAAAATAACGTTGTTAAAGGGCTGTCATGGTGAGCCTGTCGAACCATAGTGGGCAAAGGCCTCTCCGCGCGAGTCTTCGACAGGCTCAGACTGACAGGCCTCTCCGTCCCCTCAGGGTCKCCTTGRAAAGGGAAAATAACGTTGTTAAAGGGCTGTCATGGTGAGCCTGTCGAACCATAGTGGGCAAAGGCCTCTCCGCGCGAGTCTTCGAC
>NZ_JBFUCY010000049.1:0-36687 GCF_056404995.1 Mucilaginibacter sp. P2_A5 | reverse complement strand
CCATAAAGCCTTTGGACTCCAGCTTAACCGTTTCATAACCGGCAGGTGGAATATTCTTTTCTTCCAGGTAAATGTTAAGTCCTGAGCTCAGTTGAGCTACACTGATCAATTCAAAATAATCTAAAAGGCCTTCAGGTAAGATCAGCCGGACAAGGGTTTCGTGGGGTGACTGCAATGCTTTAGTATTCGTTTTTCTGACCGCAAAACAAATACTTTTTTTCTTTTCCCCCAACTTTTTGGACTGATCCAGCATTGCAAGGGCCGCAATTTTGTTGTGAGGCTTTATTTGTTTGTTTTTATAACACCAGTTAAGTCTAAAGTACTAAGTCGTAAGTCTAAAGTTAAATTTTTTCTTTTTGACTTAGAACTTAAGACTTTGGGCTAAAAACTATCCGTCAAATTTATGGATGTCACGACACCAGCTCGTTACGTGCGCTTTTGGGCGAAGCGCCGAATTTTTGCTTGTAAACTTTCGAAAAATGCGAAATGTTTTCGAACCCGCTGCTATAAGCCACCAGCGATACCGGATCGTTCGAGTGTTTTAACTGGTACTCGGCATACTCCAGCCGGCGGTTGAACTGCCATTTTACGGGTGTGGTATTAAAACGATCTGTAAATTCTTTTTTAAACGCGCTTACACTTCTGCCGGTAAGTTTGGCCATATCGGCTATGGAGAGTTGCCTGTTAAAATTAGTTTCCATAAAGTAAGCCAGATCAACCTTTTTATTACTTACCAGGTCCTTCAAAAACGAGGCAAAGGTTTTGGACTGATCGCCTGATAATATCTGCAGCAGCACCTGGTGGGCCGCAAACTTAACAATGCACCTGGAGTAGTTTTGCGGCTGTACAATATGCTGCATAACCTGGGCTACGTTGGCCTTTATAAATTCGGAGGTTTTAAAGGTAAAAGGCGGCAAATCGGCGCACAGTTTTTCCTGTTTAAACTCGGGTACATGGCTTTCCAGGAAATAATCAACAAACTCATTCTCCATAAAAATGAGCAGGCTGGTATAATCATCAGATGGGAACAGCTGGTAATTGCCCCGCCGCCTAAACTGTATATCGCCGGCCGCCAGGTGCTGCACGTAACTGCCATACCTGACATCAATGGTACCCGTTAAAATTACTTCCAGGCAATGCGCAGTTTGCAGGGTATCATCGCACCTGAAGGGGCGCTTTTTATCAATGATGATTCCGTACATATCAGACAATCGTAGCCTGATATGCGCATGATGATCAAGCAGGTCTTTAGGGATTTGTATCATCGTTACACATTAATTTTTACTAAGCTACATTTTGGAATTTATCTTTTTTACTTTTTTGATTAATTGTAACAAAGGAATGATAAAAGCTGATGGGCGCCTGCTGGCACGTTGTATCATTACGGTAATGGTGTAAAAATGATTTAATATCGAACACTGAATATCTAATGTCGAATAATGAACATAAGACTTCGGTGTTGGACATTCAAAATTCATTATTCGATATTATTTGTATATCTCTTTTTGCTTACCTTATTGAATTTAATGCTATTTTGGTACCATTAAACAACCCTGTTCATAAACCACAACACCTACCCTGCCATGAAAAACACACGCTATTTTTTTATATTTTCCTGCTTCCTGGTACTTGGCTGCACCGGGGCAAAAAAACTGGCCAACGCCGGTAACGACGACAAAGGCTGGAAGCAGCTGTTTAACGGAACCGACATTAAAGATTGGTTTGTAAAGATTAACCACCACCTGGTTGGCGAAAACTATGGCAATACGTTTAGGGTTGAAGATGGTATAATCAAGATCAGATATGATCAGTACGGCGATTTCGACAATCAATTTGGTCACTTGTACTACAAAACTCCGTTTTCATACTATCGACTGCGGTTTGAATACCGTTTTGTTGGCAAGCAGCAAAAAGGCGCGCCCGACTATACCCTGCTTAACAGCGGCGTAATGTTTCATTCGCAGGATCCCAGGACCATGCTGAAAGACCAGGATTGGCCAATATCAATAGAAATGCAGTTATTGGGCGGCCTTGGCGACGGAAAACCGAGGCCTACAGGTAATATGTGCTCGCCCGGTACCGATGTTGTTTATAAAGGCCGGGTATCGCCCGATCATTGCATCAATTCTACCTCAAAAACTTACGATGGTGATCAGTGGGTAAAGGGCGAACTAATTGTTCAGGGCAATAAATTAATTACGCATATCATCAACGGCGATACCGTGCTGCAGTACTCCAGGCCCACCATTGGCGGCGGCGTGGCAAATGGCTACGACCCAAAATACAAACAGGATGGGAAATTATTAAGCAGCGGCTTTATCGCCTTACAAAGTGAGGGTCAGCCTGTTGATTTCAGAAATATCGAGATTAAACAGATGCCGGATACAGAACGGTAAGCCCCTCCTAAATCCTCCCCAGTAGGGAGGACTTTAAAATGAATGCAGCTAAGTCTCCCCAACCGGGGGAGATTTAGAGGGGGCTATGTGGGCCACAGTTACTAATCAACCTCGCCAGCTGCCATGGTAGCGGCGGGCTGCAGCGGAATAACAAAACTGAATTTGGTGCCAACGCCTTCTTCACTGGTTACCCAGATGCGGCCGTTGCATTTTTCGATAAGATCTTTACAAAGCAACAAGCCCATGCCTGTGCCCGATTCATTGAGTGTGCCGGTTTTACTATCCACCTGGCTTTTGAAAAGTTTGCTCACCCGCGTGGCCGGCATGCCGATGCCTGTATCGCTTACCGTTACCAGCACATTTTCGCCCTGCTCAATTGCCGATACTTCGATAACATCACCCCCTCCAGAAAACTTGATGGCGTTGGTAATTAAATTCCTGACAACTATCCTTATCGAATTGGGATCGGCCAGGGCCAGCAGTTCTTTATTGCCGCTACCTACCATTGTAATGCCTTTAAACGATGCCTGCTCGGTATGGTTTTTAATTTCTGACTGGATAATATCATCAATCGGAAAACTTTTTCCCGATGCGTTGAAATTCTCGAGCTGGCTATTGATCCAGAATAAAAGCGTATCAAGGAAATCGGATGTGTAATCAAGTTTTCGTATTACAGAGGGAATCATCTCCAGCATTTCCTGGTGGCTGATAGATTCGTCGGACAACAAATCAAACAAGCCGCGCAACGTACTCAGCGGCGACCGCAGGTCATGCGCCAATATAGATATCAGCTTATCTTTTAGTTTATTCAAATCGTTCAGCTTTTCGGCCTGTTCGTCTATATTAACTTTTTGCTCCAAAACCTCATTGTTTTTGAGTTTTAGCTGGGCGTTTATTTTTAACTGCTGTTGCTTTTGCCGGTAATACAGGAAAGCTATTAACAATACAGCGGTTATTATGATAAAAAATATAATGTTTAACAGGTCTTTATCATGGAGTTTTTGCTGATACAGCAAGGCATTTGCCTTTTGCTGCAATAATTGCTGCCGCTGTTTTTCGGCATAGTTATATTGGGTAATGTACAGGGTAAATTTTTGAACGCTTTCATCTTTCCTGAAAGTACGCCTCATTTTGTCGAAATCCTTTTGGGCAACAAATGCTTCCCTATATAATTTTAACCCGCCGAGCGTTTCAATCAATTGAACAGCAGCGTTTGTACGCAGCAAAACGCTCCCAAAACGATCGGCAAGTGTTTTGGCCTGCACCGCGAAACCATATGCTTTTGAGTAATCGTGGTTTACATTATAAAACATGGCCGTATTAATTAAAGCGATAGTTTTATCGTAATCCAGTTTATTATCTGTAGCTACTTTTAAAGCCAGCTGCAAGTAGCCTAAAGCTTTGGGATTTTGCTTTTTTTGAATATAACATACAGCCAAATCACTGTAACATGTACTTATACCGTCTTTATCGTCCTGCTTTTGGTCAATAACCAGGGCATCTGTAATGTATTTAATTGCGTTATCATACTTTCCCTGGGCCATTAATACTTCGCCGATGTTTTGCTTGGCTACGGCAATGCCCCCGTCGGATTTCATTTGTGTCCATACGTTCAGCGCCTCGGTAAAATAGGTTAAAGCCTGCGGATAGATTTCCATACTTTGCAGGATAACACCGATGTTGTTATAATCTGCCGATATTTTCTTTTTGTTATGAAGTTTTGTATCGATATTAAGCGCCTTAAAATAATAGTCAAGCGCTGTAGATGGGTGCCCAAGGTTATCATAATTGTTACCAATGCTTAAATATAAGCGCGATAAGCCGGGCAAATCATTATTAGCAAGTTTAATTGGCAGCGCCTTATTGTAATAAGTTAACGCCTTTTGATAATCGCTCAGCTGGTAATACAAATCGCCGTAAAGCTTATAACAATTGCTGATGCCTATCTGGTTTTTGGCCTGGGTGTAAAGGGCCATACTTTCTTTAATATACTTTGATACGATATCATATTTAGATTGGCTGATGTATACCGTTGTAACAGCCAGCAGCCCATCGGCAATGCCTGTACTGTAGTTTATGCTGCGCGAAATTTGGGTTGCCTTTTGCCCGTAATAAATGGTACTATCGGGATAATACGAGGTATAAACTACAGCCAGTTTATTCAAATCGTTTATAAGAGCAGTATCTTTTACCTGCTTTTTGGCCGCGATAGATTTTAGTAATTCGTTCCGCAGGCTATCAGGCCGGGCATCATAGCGAAAGGCCTGGCACAAATTGCACAAAAAAAGCAGCAAAATACTAAGCCATATTTTGGTATTCATTCAATAAAAAAAAAATAGAATCAGGGTTATATAGCAAAAGCCGTTTCAAATCGTATCATAAACGCAGTTGCCATATTTAGATAACTGCGTGTAAGGTTTTTACGATTAAATAACTTTTAAGTTATAAATATATAATTTAAATTTATTAATAGTTGAAGTTGGCACTATTGGTTGCAGATAAAAAGCTTTTAAAATATCTCTGCTAAAAATTAAATGCCGTTTTCTGTAAAAAAATTAGCTTTTAAAACCGATATCACATGCTTAAAAAACACGTAATCTTATTGGGTATTATTATTTCCCTGCTGTTTTTGATAATAGCTACCCGTTATTATCCCGGCGGTTCTCAATACGATAAAAACGCCATTGGGTACAGCTGGAAAAACAACTACCTGAGTAACCTTTTTAGTCCAAAGGCGGTTAATGGATCGGCCAACGCTTCCAGGTTTTGGGCTGTTCCGGGCATGCTATCTCTTTGCCTTAGCTTCGCTTTGTTTTTTTTCGAATTTTCAAAAAAAATACCGGTAAAAGGTGCGGCTAACATCGTCAGGTATTTTGGGACCAGCGCCATGCTATTTGCTTTTTTGGTGGTGACACCTTATCACGACCAAATGGTTACCATCACCAGTACGCTGGCCCTGGTAAGTATGTTTTACATTACCGTATTTATATTCAGGTCGCAGTTGCTTTTGTTTAAAATTACTTCCATCGTTTGTCTCCTGGCTTTGTACATATGTAATTATGTTTATTATACCCGAAATTACCTGGAATTTTTACCTGTTTTCCAGAAAGTCGCATTGGCCATTACCATTACCTGGATGTTAACCTTACAGTATTTTACAACAAGCGCCGATTTTGACAGGGAGAAAAATGTCGTGGCGGAGAGAGACAACAGGTAACGGAAAAACGCCGCGCTCCTGATGGCGTGGCAAAACAATAGCGTCCCGATACGGCGTAATTTTGCGGTTTTATGCCAAAAAGCACCTCGGAAGAATGAAATGAAGCAGCGATATTTAATTACCCATCAATCTCCAGTTTATACCCCTTGCCGTGGATATTTGTCAGCTGTATTGACAAATCGTTTTCCAGTTTCTTTCTCAGCTTTGATATAAACATATCCAGGCTTCTGCCTACAATTACGCCTTCGTCTTCCCAAATTTCTTTTTGGAGCCGGCCCCTTTCAATAATTACATTGGGCGACCGGGCGAAGATCAGCAGCAGCTTATTTTCCTTTACGGTGAGTGCGGTTGTAACTCCGGCAGCTATAATTTGTCGCTTACCGGGCTCAAAAATGGTATTGCCAAGTTTAAAACTATCAACATCAGCACCGGCAGAAGTTGCAGTAATTTTATTTTTCCGGGTTTTAACCGATTGTGAAACCATCAGCCCAATAAAGGCCAGCAAAGGCAAACCACCAAATAAATAACCTTTTTGCGCGGCTGTTACTCCCCCTCCTTCAAATTTCAGGTTGATAAGGTAACAGCTTTTGGGTTGCCTGCGGCCAGCGCAGGCAACTATGTTATCCTGCTTGTTACCCGCTATCATATAGCCGAAGACCACGTCCTTTCCCTCGCATTTTAATACGTTAACGATATAGCTACGCGCCAGCTTATCTTTGGCCAGCGAGCGGCTTATTATTTTAACAAGCGAACCAGGCTCAAAAGCAAACTCATTTTCAAACCTTATCTGGTACTCATTTTCAGCTATTTTTTTAATAGGCAGCACCCGCGACGTGCTGTCGCCCGATTGCAAAAGTACCTCATGCCCTATCTTGCGGAGCATTACCTGCTGCATGGCCAAATCAAAATCGTTATTACCGGTTAAACTAAAAGCCGCGCAAATGGCGGTTGTAAATAGTAGTACCGTAAGCCCCAAAAGATACCTGGTTTTCATATTCAAGCTTGTTTTATAACCGACCATATCTATCACGGTTGAATTTACAAAGTTTACACTTTTATTTACAATGTTTATAATCACAAAATTACGGCGCATAAATAGGTTTGCAGCATCAAATTTATAATGCTATGATCAATAAACCCGCAATTATCCTGTTCCTGACCACGTTTCACCTTGCCGCTTATGCGCAGCAAACTTACCGACTGGACGCTAAGAAAAGTAAAATTTTATGGAATACCCGTAACACCTTGGGCGGCCACAATGGCTACCTGCTTTTTAATACCGGTAATCTCAATTATTCGGCCATGGGCGAACCAACGGACGGCTCCTTTAGTATGGACATGAATAGCATACGCAGTACCGACCACGCAGTTGCAGCCGAAAACCAAAAGACCGATAAAGAATTAAGAAAACCGGGATTTTTTGATATAGAAAAACACCCCGGCGCTATCATGAACGTGAAGCAAATTAACGCTACCGGTAAGGCCGGCATTTATAAAGTATCCGGCGACCTCACCATAAAAGGTATTACCAACCCAATTGATTTTGAGGCGGCTATCAGAAAAAAGGGGAATACTGTTATCGCAAAAGCCGACCTGGAAATACACCGGCTAAAATGGAATATCGACCTGCAACCCGAACCCAAAACATGGGATTTTTTCTCGGCCGTTAAAGATAAAATGATTGCCGACGAAATTGTGATTTCATTAAACCTGGTATTTAATAACTCCGCCGGTAAATAAAAATATATCCGGTTCGGCAGGCTTTCTTCTGTAATCACAGCTTTTGCTGACAACGGCCCCAGGGTTGATGGGTGGCAATGGGGGTATTATTAAATAAAGAACTATCAAAAAACCACTGCAAGTTTCCTTTATTTAGATAGCCCACAGCCTGTTTGGCTTCAAATTTTAACAAATGACCTACAGCTAAATTTAGTATTTTTGTTATAGATTTATTGGACAAAAACTACTAAACTTGATAACCGGCATGCCGAATCCCGAACTTAAAAAAGACCAATTGAACGGCCAGGCTCAGGATCAGCTGTTACGTTCTTTTAGCGAACCGGGATTTGAATCTATCACCCGCCTGGCTTCCCTCATGTGCGGAACTCCGATAGCGCTGGTTTCCCTGCTCGACGAAAATAACGATTGGACACATGCCAAAACATTACCCGGATCAGCTGAGGGCCTGGGTTACTCGGTCTTTTGCGAGCATACCCTAAAAGAGCATACACTATTTGAGGTTCGGGATACCCAACAGGATGAACGTTTTAAACCAAACGCCCTGGCGGTTGGCAAATTCCCGGTCAGGTTTTTCGCAGGCCTGCCTTTGATCAGTCCTGACGGTACTACCCTGGGCGTATTAAGTTTGTTGGGATACGAACCGAAACAGCTGTCGGAGGTACAACAGGAGTCATTACGCCTGTTGGCCCAGGAAGCAACCATCTTAGTAACAGAACGCAGGCAAAAACAGGAACTGCAAAGTTTTGAAAAGCTGTTTAATTTATCGGCCGACCTGATTTGCATAGCCGGGGCTGATGGATACTTTAAAAGGATTAACCCCGCTTTTGAATCAACTTTTGGCTGGGATGATGCCTACATTTTAGCTACCCCCTACCTGGAATTGATCCACCCCGACGATCTGAAAGCCGCAGAAGAGGATGTGACCGGGATGATATCGGATAAAAAAGTACGACAGGTAGCCTACCGTACCAGGACTAAATCCGGAATATACAAAACCATCCGCTGGGAAACCACGCCCGACCCCAATACAGGCAACCTGTTTTGTATAGGACGCGATATAACCGACGAAGAATTAAAGGAACAGCAACTGGCCATCAGTGAGGAAAGGCTGCGCGTTTTTTTTGAAAACTCGCAGGGGCTGATGTGCACCCATGATCTCGACGGTAATTTCCTGTCGGTCAATATGGCTGGTGCCGGGCTTTTGGGCTATACGCTTGCCGAAATTTTGACTTTAAGTTTGTTTGATATCGTACCCCCCAACCGTCATCCCCAGTTAACCGGGTACTTAAAAGAGATAAGGGATAAAGGAAGTGCCAGGGGCCAGATGGTGACCCGCCATAAAGACGGAAGCCCCAGGATCTGGATGTTCAACAACATACTGGAACGGCAGGAAAACCAGACTTATGTAATAGGCAATGCCATTGATATTACCGAAAAACATTTCCTGGAGAGAAACCTGGAACGCACCCGGCAAATGTTGGAGGAAACCGGAAAGGTAGCCCGCATTGGCGGCTGGGAATACAACTTGCAGCGGCAAAAAATTGAATGGACGGCAGTAACCAAACTGATATATGGCGTGCCCGCGGAGTATGAGCCAGATTTGAACGGCATCATTAACTTTTATAAAGCCGGCGAAAGCCGGGATAAAATTTCGGCCGCGGCCAGGCTGGCCATGACTGAAGGCCCTCCGTGGGACCTGGAATTACAAATTGTAACCCTGGGCGGTGACGAACTTTGGGTAAGAAGTTTGGGCCAGGCCGAATTTGCAAACGGTGTTTGCCTGCGGTTGTTTGGCACCATCCAGGACATTGAACGGCAAAAAAAGGCCGAATCTGAATTGCTGAATGAAAAAGCCATCCTATCCGCTTTTGTACAGCATTCGCCTTCGCCTATTGCCATGACCGATACAGACATGAGATTTATCGCTGTAAGCAGGCAATATTTGCAGGATTATGCCTTAGGCGACAGAAATATTATAGGTTTAACGCCTTATGAAGTATTCGGCCCGCCAAGCGAAACAAACCGGGCAACACATCAACGGGTTTTAAACGGCGAAGTGATAAGACGGGAGGAAGTAAGGATTAAACTTCCGGGCATGCAGGAAGAACAATACCTGAACATTGAAATGCGGCCCTGGTACCGGTTTGACGGGGCGATAGGCGGTATCATGACCTCCTCGGAGATGATTACCTCTATCGTAAAACAAAGAGATGAACTGATAGAAGCCAAACAACTGGCAGACCAGGCCAGCATTGCCAAATCGGAATTCCTGGCCAATATGAGCCACGAGATCAGGACGCCACTTAACGGTGTAGTTGGCTTTACAGACCTGGTTTTAAAAACAGAGTTGAACGAAACCCAGCACCAGTACCTTTCCATAGTCAACCAATCGGCCAATGC
Organism: Mucilaginibacter sp. P2_A5; assembly: GCF_056404995.1. Taxonomy (NCBI): domain Bacteria; kingdom Pseudomonadati; phylum Bacteroidota; class Sphingobacteriia; order Sphingobacteriales; family Sphingobacteriaceae; genus Mucilaginibacter; species Mucilaginibacter sp. P2_A5. The sequence continues at coordinate 26,934 of NZ_JBFUCY010000049.1, read as the reverse complement.
CTTGTTGAGTATTATTAATGATATCCTGGATTTTTCCAAAATCGAAGCCGGGAAGCTGGAGCTTGACATCGAGAAATGCGACCTGTACGATATCGGTTCGCAGGCAACGGATATCATTACCTACCAGGTTCAGAAAAAAGGGCTGGAAATGCTCCTGAACATATCCTATAACCTGCCCAGGTTTATTTGGGTAGATTCGGTGCGGCTAAAACAAATCCTGATTAACCTGCTAAGCAACGCCGCGAAGTTTACCGCAACAGGCGAGATTGAGTTAAAGATAGAGGAAGTAGCAGCATCGTCACCGGTACCCGGCACTACGTTCCGCTTTAGTGTAAGGGATACCGGTATCGGTATAAAACCCGAAAAACAGGGCAAAATATTTGAAGCGTTTTCACAGGAAGATGGGTCGACCACCAAAAAATATGGCGGCACAGGCCTGGGCCTTACTATTTCTAATAAACTCCTGGGTTTAATGAACAGCAAACTGCAGCTGGAAAGTTCTCCGGGTGAAGGCAGCACCTTTTATTTTGATATCCATGTACAAACCGAACAGGGCGAGCCCGTTAGCTGGGAAAACATCGGCCTGATTAAAAAAGTGCTTGTTGTTGACGACAACGACAACAACCGGTTAATCATCAAACAAATGCTGTTGTTGCGGCAAATTTTAACTACAGAGGCAAAAAATGGCTTCGAAGCCTTACAACTGCTGGCCGCTGGCGAATGTTATGATGTAATTGTGATGGATTACCACATGCCCTATATGGACGGGCTGGAAACGATCAAAAAAATCCGTGAAAGCTTTAGCGATTCGCCAACCGGCCAGCCCATTATTTTATTACACAGTTCATCTGATGATGAAAAGGTAATTAAATCATGTGAAGAATTAAAGGTAAACTACCGGATGGTGAAACCCATCAAAACCGAGGATATATATAATGCCTTATCCCGTTTACATCAAAAAACAATTACCGAAGTGCAGCCCAATGAACCCGCGGCCGTTGCCGAAGTACCTGGCGACATTACCGTGCTGATTGCCGAGGATAACGCGGTGAATATGTTACTGGCCAAAACGATCATCCGGCGGATTGCCCCAAATGCTTCGATCCGGGAGGCGGGTAATGGCCAGGAGGCGCTTGCCAGTTGCCGGTTAAACTGGCCCGACCTTATTTTCATGGACATCCAGATGCCGGAGATGAATGGTTATGAAGCTACCCGGCAAATCCGCGCGATACAGGCAGACCGGCAAATTCCAATTATTGCCTTAACGGCCGGCAATGTGAAAAGCGAAAGGGAAAAATGCCTGGAAGCAGGGATGGATGATTTTGTTGTTAAGCCGGTAGTTGAAGAAACCATTATTGCTGTTTTCCATAAATGGCTGCATTTTTTTGATTCTCCGGCGGCATCCGTGCCGGGCTCAGATTTTCCGGTTGACCTGCCGCTGCACTTTGATATACAACATGTAAGGAGTTATTTTGGAGACGACGAAGAAATTTTAAAGGAATTGCTTAGCCTGACTAAAATAGAATTAACAGACTCACTTTCCCTGTTGCAAGGAAATTTGAAGCCGGCAGATTTGAAGAAATTAAATTTACATGGCCACAAGCTTTACGGTACCGCAGTAACCGCCGGTTTAAACCACCTGGCGAAGCTGGCCCGGGAACTGGAACATACGCCGGCTTTTGTAAAGGAAGAGATGCAAACACTCCTAAACGGAATAATGGCTGAGATTAAACTGGTTATAGGTTTACTGGAAAAGGAAATCATTAACTGAACAGGGACAAGTTGAAAGTAATTGGCCGGAGTTGCACACCTGGCTGCCAACACTTATGTTCCGGTTGCGGTTTTATCAGGTGAGTGAGATGACAAAACTTAAGTCTGAGTTGTTCAGCATGTAAACCTGTGCAAAAAGGCTTTACTATGGCCTCAATTAAATCAAACTATTAAACTCCTTCCGTGTTGAAAAGCTGAATACAGCACATGAAATTTAAACACATCCATTTTATAATCAACCCGGCATCGGGCAAGGAAGAGCCCATCCTGGCCTACATTAACAGGGCTTTTGACCGTAGTAATACCAAATGGGATGTATTTGTTACCCAACGCGACAAAGGCCCCGGCGATATCGCAAAAAAACTCATCGGCAAAACTGATTTGGTTGTAGTGTACGGCGGCGATGGATGTGTAACAGATACCGCAGCTGCTTTACACCTAAGTAATACGCCAATGGCTATTATTCCGGGCGGCACCGCCAATGTTATGGCCAAAGAGCTGGCTATCCCGTTAGATACCATAGCTGCGCTTGAGCTATTGAAAAGCAAGCACCGCTTAAAAGCCATTGACATGGGGCTGGTTAACGGGCATCCTTTTTTATTACGGGTTAACCTGGGCATTATGGCCGATATGATTTTACAGGCTGGCCGCAAACTAAAGGACAATATAGGCCAGCTGGCCTATGGCGTTACGGCCATTAAAACTATAGTAAATGCCGCTCCTGTAAAGTACAAACTGGAAATAGATGGTACGATGATAGAAGAAACTGCCGTTTCACTCACGATAACCAATTCGGGCAATATTGGTATAGCCGGGTTAGATATGCTGCCGGGCATCAGCATAACTGATGGCTTGCTTGACGTAATACTAATGAGAGACAACAATTTAAGTTCGGTATTAAAGGTTGCAGGCAGTACATTGCTGCAAAACAACACCGAAGCGTTAAAACACTGGCGGTGCAAAAATATAGTTGTATATATGGATGCCAAACGGGCTTTTATCCGTGATGACTGCGAACAGAAAGCAAAAAAATTAACCATTAATGTTTTACCGGCAGCTATCAATATATTAGTGCCACGTTAAACCAGCAAAACAATATGCTCGCAAAAATTAAAAGTATTTTAAAGGTGGTTTACCTATCGTGCCAAATGGCGTATGATAATGCCTACCGCATATTAACAGGGCTGCCGCAGCTTAAGCGCTGCCAGATAACGGCCAACCTGTATTTGGGCAGTCAATATAATTTGGTGGGCTTACGCAAGTTAAAGGCTTTAGGGGTTACAGCAATTATAAACATGCGGATGCACTCCATTTATAGCGGGGCACAATACAAAGGCTTTCATTACCTGCATTTACCCACACCCGATAATACCCCACCGCCACTGGATGTGCTAAAAGAAGGCGCCAACTTTGCCGATGCAGCCATAAAAAGCGGCGGCAAAGTATACATTCATTGCCGCCAGGGCCTTGGCCGCGGGCCAACCATGACCATTGCCTATTTACTTAAAACCGGCTTAACTTTTGATGACGCGATAGCGATGGTAAAAAAAGTGCGCACTTTTATTAACCCACGCAAAAGCCAGGTTGAGGTGCTGAAACAACTGGAACAATTTTACCAGGACCACCCTTCGGAACAAAGTATTATTTAGATACCACAGCCCGTGAGACCCGTTATTGCGAGTGAGCATCAGGTAAAACCAGAAAAAAATGGGGATGACGTGTTGGTTCCAGAGCATCAAAACAACTATGTCATTGCGAGCGATAGCGTGGCAATCGCGGACTGTGCAGGTCCGCCATACATAGTTCGCGATTGCTTCGTTCCTCGCAATGACATAAATTACATTTAAAAATAACGCTAACAATCAGATACTTACAAACAAACCCTCAGAACTCAAGACTCAAAACTATCTTTACTTATTAGCATTAATAACGATTTTCTTTTCCTTTAATCCGGCCGACGTTGCTGTTAAAGTGATTGGCCCTGTATGGCTTCCGTCCGATTGGATAATAACCTGGGCCAGGCCATTAAACAGCTTTCTTTTCCAGGTAGCGGCAGGGGCCTTAAACTGGATCACTCCCGGGTCCTGGTTTGGGTTATCCCAGGCGTTTTTCTTTTTAATGGGCAGGGCAACAATCACAATACTGTTTTTACCCGGTTTTAAAAATGCCTTGCTGATGCTAAACGCATCCTGGTCTTTATGATAATCAACGTTGGCAGCCAACAAATGGCCATTAAAATATACCGACTGCTTACGGCCAATGCTCTTATAAAAAAATGTGAGCGGAAAACGCGTCATCTCATCGGTTAGCTTAACGCTTCCGCGATAAACCCAGGCTTTTACGCTGGTATCGCTAATATTGGTAAATGCCTTTTTCCAGCCGCTATCGTCAAAGGTTTCGGTTGTTTCACTTTTGCCGGTTGTGTCGGGTACCGGCAACTCTTTCAAGGCTTCGATGGGCATATTTACTATCGTTTCCAGGTACTTATCGGGCTCAAGCGAGGTCGGGTTGCCGTTGCCTACCCCTATAATTCTGCCGGGGCCTTCAATTTTAAAACTTATTTCATTATTGGCATCGGGTACCGCTAATCCCTTTTTATCAAGCAAGCTAACCTTTATTACGGCTACATCCTGCGCATCGGCTTTCAGGGTATTTTTATGGGCTTCAAGGCCGATGGCTTGCGGGGAGCCGGTAGTTTGTACGGTTTCGGTTAATACCTGTTTGCCGCCGGTATAGCCAATTGCCTTTAATGTTCCGGGGCTGTATGGAACCGTCCATTCCAGGTGCCCTTTTTTGGCCATGGCTTTTTTGCCCTGGGTTTTGCCATTTAAAAACAGTTCCACTTCATCGCAGTTGCTGTAGGCCCAAACATTTATGGGTTGGTTTTCTTTGCCTTTCCAGTTCCAGTGCGGCAACATGTGCAACACCGGCTTATTGCCCCACCAGGCCTGTAGGTACCAGGCATCATCTTTGGGAAAACCGCACTGATCGAGCATCCCAAAGTATGATCCTATTGATGGCCATCCGTAAGGCGTAGGTTCGCCCCTGTAATCAAAGCCAGTCCAGATGAACATACCTGCTAAAAACGGCCGTTTGGCATAGTATTGCCAGCCCTCCTCAATGCTATAGGCATTGGGCCTTGGCTTGGCATCGTAAGCAGATTTGTAATGGAGCGAATCGTTAGTAAAGTAAACTCCACGGGTAGCAAAAGTCGATCCTTCCTCGGTGCCCCAGCCTTTTTGCTGCGGGAATTTCTGGTGCTGCGCGTCCGGGTTTTCCTGTGCTATATAGTTAAAGCCAATTAAGTCCATCACGCCCGACAAACCCTTTCCCCAACCACCGCTAAACGCCGCCGTAACCGCGCGGGTGGTATCCAGGCTTTTTACAAATGCCTGCATGGTGGTAGCAATACGCGCGCCAATCTCCGAATTTTCAATCCCCCACTCCTCGTTACCTACCGACCAGCTGATCACGCTTGGGTGGTTGCGGTCGCGGTCGATCATTTTTTTCAGGTTACCCAGGTGGTAATCATCTATGCCCATCAGGCGGTTTTCGTCAATCACCAGCATACCCAAACTATCGCAGGCGTCCAGCAATTCGGGTGCGGGCGGGTTGTGCGAACAGCGGTACGCATTATTGCCTATTTCCTTTAAACGGGCTATTCTAAAATATTGCAATTCGTCGGGTATAGCTGTGCCGACACCCGCGTGTTCCTGGTGGTTATTGGTGCCTTTTATTTCCAGTCGTTTACCGTTTAAGTAAAACCCGGTGTTAGCATCAAATCGCAGGGTACGTATGCCAAAGCGCGTTACATATTCGTCAACAGGCACATTATTTTCCAGGATAGTAGTAACCAACCGATGCAGGTACGGCGTATCAACCGACCATAATTTAGGGTGCGCTATTTCCAATTGGCTGCTATACCCGCCAGTTTTAAAAGGTTGCAGGGTATGACCATCAGTTTGTTTGGTAGCCAGCAAACGGCCTTGGCGATCATAAATCTTTTGTACAATGGCAAAATTATTGGCCCCGGTATCGTAATTGCTTACATCGGTTTTAACAGTCAATTGCGCCTTGCCATTCGCAACAGCGCTGCTCACAAATGTACCGTTGGCAGCAATATGCAGCGGCGACGTTTTATTGAGCCACACATGCCTGTAAATACCCGCACCTTCATAAAACCAACCCTCTTCCATGGTGGCGTCTACCCTTACAGCAATGGTATTATCGCCGCCGTAGTTTAAAAGCTGGGTAATATCATATTCAAAGCCATTGTAGCCGCTTAGCTCGGTACCCAGGTAATGGCCGTTTACCCAAACGGTGGAGTTGCGGAAAACACCATCAAAGGCAATGGTAATATGCCGGCCGTAATCCTGCTGAAGTATGGTAAACTTTTTGCGGTACCAACCCACACTGCGCTCAGGAAAGTTTCGGCCCAGGGCTTTGAAGCCATGGCTATAGCTACCCTTTTCGCTAAAACCGAGTTCGGCCGCCCAATCATGCGGCAAATCAAGTTTGCGCCAGGGCCTGTCGTCAAAATCAGCGGCTGCTGCACCATCGCCGTAGCCGGCCTTGGCGAAATAAGAAAAATAGCCGGTGCCGTTGTTAAAATCCTTAGCGGCATCAAACGGATGGCCATAGGCAAACCGCCAGCCGGTATCAATACAAATATGCGCCCTTGATTTTTGCCCGCTGCCAGCGATTTGTGCTGATACGATTAAAGGGCAAACAGATAGCAACAACAAAAGGCGCAACATTTTCATATATATTGGATAAGTACTAATTTTTGAATCGGGGTTTATAATATGCATCTAAAATAAATGTTAAAAACACAGCTATCTAAAAAAACATCTCCCGATGAAAATATTTGAACACATTTTGATAAAATAGTATCGATATAGGGAAGCTAAAAGCAAAATGCGTAAAGCATAAAGCTAACGCATTAATTTGCAACGTGGTGCCGGGTTTAAGGTTTATGAATACTATAAACCGGTAGCTTGGCCGTATTTCGTTTTATTATTTCGCGTGCTTCAAGGTCAAGCTTCACGGTTTCGCCGTACCAGTGGGCGTTGCCGGCGAAGTTGGCATGCACCTTATCATGCAGCGCCTGCATTAGCTGGGTATGGGTTAGGCTTTGCTCCTGCAAAATTTGCAGGATGGCCGCTTTAATTATTTCATACTTTTCGGCCGAAATAATTTTGTTCTGTTTATTGGGATCGGGATGCAGGGTTTGAATTTTGGCTTCTTTCATTACAACTGGTCAAATTTGGCTGCCTTATTTGCACTCATGTTTCACAACCTACAATAGTTAAAGTTAAAAATTAATTTGCAGGCCGACGTATTTTCCGGCGTAAAAACATACAGCTACAATTCCCTGCCGGGGCTGCTTTCCTAAACATCTTTTTACCCCTATCCCGCTTACTCCTATTTGAAGTAGATTATTTATCACTATCTAAAACCGGCAAAACCAAAGCTTCGTAAATCATAGTAGAAATGTAAAATTTTGCTAAAACCCATAATCAAATATCAAAAATCAAAAGCCTATCCTCATGAAAAAAAGTACAGTAAAAAAAATTATCATTTATGGTTTATCAACCTTCGTGTTCCTGCTTTTTGTGCTGGCCATCCACATTTATTTTGTTTACCGGCCGGCACCCGATGCATTTACCAAAGTAATGGCCCGCATTGATATTAAACAGTCCATAACACCCAAGGATGCCAATAACATTGCCGGCTGGATGTACAAGCAAAAAGGAATTGACCATGTAATGGTCAACCCCGAATCGAACACGGTTATTTTTACTTTTTTCCCGGTTAAAACCAACGGCACGCAGGTAGTTGATAACCTTAAAAAAGCACTTAACCTAAAAGCCGACCGCTACATGCCCGATGCCCAAAGCTTAAAAAGCGGCTGCCCGGTAGCCAAATCATCATACACCTATAAAATTTACAAGCTAATAATCCAGGTAATCTAATCTTTAAAAAACATGAAAAAACTACTAAACACATCCACGTTAATCGCGCTATCCGTTAGCGCAATGTTCGCGCTGCAGGCCTGTAGCAGCAATTCGTCGGTAACACCGGTAAAGGCTACTTTATATGACTCGTTAGGCGGATCGGTAATGGTGTCTGATCCGGCAAAACCAGGTACTACCATCGAAAAAGGGCGCTTAGGCATCCGCTCGGTTATTGATAGCACCATATTTGTTATTGCCGGCGATAGCAGGATAAACGGCCATTTTACCGTGCTGCTATCCGAAGTGACCACAGGCAACCTATCGGGCTTTACCGAGTTGAGCGGTAACCTGACTACTTTTGTAGCCGTTGCCACAGGCGCAAAAAACTTCGCTTACACAGGCGACAACATGGTTGATGCCCACGACCCGGCAAAAAATCCGCGCATGAATGGCAAAGCCTCCGCTGCCGATTTCGACGCCTTTGTTGACGATGTTGTTAAAGGCGCCAATAAAAATAAACTGCCATCAAACTTAATAGGCTCACTGGGTAAAATTATCGTAAGCCTGAAAGCGCAGATAGTACAAAAATAATTTTTTAGATAAGAGGGGGGCGAAGGTCCGCGGGGTAACTTGCGGGCCTTTTTAGTTAACTCTCTTCAGCGCAGCTGCCAAATGCTGTCCCTGGTAAACCAGGTGAAGCGCAATGCTATCGGCATATAGCTTGCCGGTATGCGGGGCGTTGCCGTTGGGTACAGGCACATTAAACGAAAAATCGTCGCCGTTTATCATGCCGTCGGTAATATTTACCTCTCCGGCCGGGGTAAGGGCGGTGCCTGTCAGCTTGCCGCTGTCCACTTTAAAATTGTAACCAAGCTGAAAAGGCTTGTTCCCAGGCAATGTAACCGGCCCTGCCCATTTGCCTGTAAGACTGTTTATAGCAGCAAAACAAACGCTAAATATCAGCACAAATACAATGGTTATGGGAGCTATTTTTTTCATCGGGAGAAATTTTGTTAACTGGTATACAAATTGGGCGGCAATTAGTTTTGTTTTTTTATTGGGGTTGGGTTGTAACGCTATTTTTCTGAACTCGGATTAACCAGATTTATCAGATTTTTTGGATTTGACATGCATGAATTGATAAAGACATTTTACTAATCCAAGATGACCGCACGCAAATCAAATCCAAATCATCCAAAAAATCTGCTTAATCCGAGTTCAGACAATTGCGTTAGTGACAAAAGTGGATACCGGCCCGCGCGATGGCCATAAGGGCAGGCCGCGCCTAACGCTTTGTGCGCGTATGAACGATTGGCCCGGCCGCAGGCAACGCCCAAAACAAGCCAAAAATTTTTCACCCAAAAAACAAAGCTTCGGTTTTCTTTAGGAAAACCGAAGCTTCAAATATGCTAATCAAAAGCTCTCCGTTAGCCAACGGAGGTTAGGGGGCCGGGCTTACGCCTCAAACTTATACCCTACACCTTTAACAGTTGCAACTACCTCATCACCCAGTTTTTCGCGCAGTTTGCGGATGTGAACATCAATGGTGCGGTTGGTTACTACTACCGAGTCTTCCCAGATGTTTTTCAGGATTACCTCGCGGGTGTATACTTTGCCGGGTTTTGAGGCCAGCAGGTATAGCAGTTCAAACTCTTTTTTGGCCAACACTACTTTAACACCTTTTTGGTATACCAGGTAGGCTTCGCGGTCGATAACCAGGTCGCCAATTTCAAGTTTGTTGTCGGGTGTTTCTTCGGTTGGCGAGTTGCGGCGCAATATGGCGTTTATACGGCTTACCAGGGCACGGGGCTTTATCGGTTTAGCTATATAATCATCGGCGCCTACGTTAAAGCCTGCAATTTCTGAATACTCTTCGCTGCGGGCGGTTAAAAACACCATAAAGGTATTCTTAAATTCAGGCATGGTACGCATAATGCGGCAGGCCTCGATGCCATCCATTTTAGGCATCATAATGTCAAGTACAATAAGATCAGGTAGTGATTTCTTGGCCTCGGCTACGGCCTCCTGGCCATTGCGGGCCAAAAATACCTGGTAGCCTTCTTTTTTAAGGTTGTATTCTATCAACTCTAAAATATCCGGTTCATCATCAACAATAAGGATTTTCTGTTTTGGAGAGCTGCTCATGATGCGTTAATTTTTTTGTATAAAAGTATACACTTTACAACATCACAAAGTTACCCAAATATTAACAAATTGTTAATGGTTACCTTTTGTTAACGATAAATTGAACCTATTTGAACGTTTTGGTTAAAAAAGCTTCCAAATCGGCGCCGGTAATATTTTTGGCAACGATGTTTCCGGCCGGGTCGATGATGAAATTTGATGGGATAGCCTCGATATTGTACAGCCTTTCTGTTGGCCCTTCAAAGCTATTTAAATCCGATCCGTGAGCCCATTCCAGCTTATCATCGTTGATGGCTTTTTGCCATGCAGCCTTATCCTTATCTAATGATACGCCCAAAATATTAAAGCCTTTTGAGTGGAATGCGGCATATTGTTTTACCACGTTAGGGTTTTCCTGGCGGCAAGGCGCGCACCATGATGCCCAAAAATCAATCATTACATATTTGCCTTTATAGTCGGCCAGGCTTACCTGTTTACCATCTATCCCGGTGGTTGTAAAATCGGGTGCTTTATGGCCAATGGACACCGGCTTGATTTTATTCATCTGTTTGATGAAGGACTGTACACCGGGGTTATCTTTAAAATTATCTTTAATATCATCGGCATAGGCCACCAGTTGCGGCTCAAATTTATACACATCCAATGATGTTGCGCCATAAAAAGCTGCCAGCGATGATTTGTTATCATTTACAAACTTTAAAACTGCAGCACCATAATCGGCCACATTTTTCTGGAAGGTGGGCATATAAACTTTCAGCAATGAGTCTGATTGTTTGCCAAGCGCTTGTGATTTTTCCTGGTACTCAGCCACCAGTTTGGAGTTTTTCTCTCCGTAAAAATTACTTATCTTATTAAACTCCTTTATCTTGTCCGAATCATCAGAGCCTTTGATGACGTAAGTATGTGAAGCGTCTTTGCTGTCGGTTTCAAAATCAATATCGTCGCCGTTTTTTGCAATCAGGTCGTACACGTTGTTTGCCGCCGCCGATTGATCGCCACCGCCCGCGCCGCCTATCCGCAGCTTGTATAAATTGGCATAAGGCGCCACGTGTTTGAATTGGAATTTACCATCTTCGCTCAGCGTAGTTGAGTCTACAACTTTAAGTTGGGTACTATCGGCCTCAATTAAATAAACCAGCTTTAAGCTGCCGGGATTTTTAATGGTACCGTTAATGGTAAACTGCGAATTATCTTTACATGAATAAACAAATGCAGTTAAACACAGTAAGCTGTAAACTGCCAGATTTTTTAATTTCATTACTACTTTACTTCTAATTCCTTGATCAATAACTGGTTTGTTTTCTGCGGATCGATTTTACCTTTCGATAGTTTCATAATCTCGCCCATAAACAAGCCTAACACGCCTTTTTTGCCCTTCTGGTACTCTTTTACCTTATCCGGAAACTTGGCAATGGCGGCCTTAATAAACTGGTTTACATCGTCATTATCCGCGCTGATTAACAGGTTAAGCTCCTTAGCCAGTTCATCGGCTTTTTTGCCCGGTTCTTTAACCATGGCGGGGAATAACTTGTGCGAAGCTACAGAATTATTTATCACGCCCGCGTCAATAAGTTTAATGAGGCCGGCAAGGTTGGCCGGGGTAACAGCAAAGTTACTGATGGCCACATCGTGATCGTTCAGGTATGATTTTACCGCGCCCATAATCCAGTTGGCGGCGGCTTTGTAGTGGTCGGTAGCTTTTATCAGCTCTTCAAAATAATGGGCCACGTCCTTATCGGCAGTGATAACCGATGCATCATAGGCCGACAAGCCCAATTCAAGGTATTTATGATAAAGCTGGCCGGGCAATGCCGGTAAACTTTTACGGATGTTATCAACGTATTGCTCGGTAAGCGCCAACGGCATTAAATCCGGCTCGGGGAAATAGCGGTAATCGTTGGCCATCTCCTTGCTGCGCAATACCGATGTTTCGCCTGTATCGGCATTAAAATTAAGCGTGTTTTGATCTATATGACCACCGGCTTCAATAACGGCTACCTGGCGGGCAAACTCGTGCTCAATGGCACGCTGCACGTTACGGATGGAGTTTAAATTTTTCACCTCGCAACGGTTACCATATTCGGTAGCGCCACGCAGGCGAACGGATATATTGGCATCGCAGCGCATGCTGCCTTCTTCCATGTTACCATCGCAAATATCAAGGTAGCGCAGTATTTTACGGGTTTCGGTCAAAAACTGGCCTGCCTCTTCGGCGCTGCGCATATCAGGCTGGGTAACAATTTCCAGCAGAGGTACACCGGCACGGTTAAGGTCGATAAGCGAATCGGCATGGTGCTGGTCGTGCATACTTTTGCCGGCATCCTCTTCCATGTGGATATGGTGTATGGCTAAGTTTTTTTCGGTGCCATCGGCCAGTTTTACAGGCACATAACCACCCAGGCATATAGGGGCATGGTCCTGCGTTATCTGGTAACCTTTGGGCAAATCGGCGTAGAAATAATTTTTACGGGCGAAACTGTTATTCAGGTTGATGCTGCAATTACAGGCCAGGCCCATCTTAACGGCATACTCCACCGCGCGTTTATTTAAAAAAGGCAAAGTACCAGGGTGCCCCAAAGATATGGCACTGACATGCTGATTAGGCCCGGCACCAAAAGCGGCAGAATCGGCCGAGAAAACCTTACTTAAAGTGGATAGCTGGGCATGTACCTCGAGGCCTACAACCAATTCGTACTTTTCACCTATCCCGTTTGCGAGAACTGTCATAAAAATAAATTCAGCTGTGATTTGCTGATTGTAAGGTCAAATATATAAAAGTTAATACAGTATAGGTAAGTTTTGCGGTTTAATAGGGGTTAAAAAATATAAAGCAGGTGTGATTGGTAGGAATTTTAGTTCATGGATCATGGTTGATAGTTCATAGGTTTAAAATATATCCGCGGTCTGTGTCCTCACAGAACGCTGCTCCATATCCGCGGTCGGTGTCCTCACAGAACGCTGTTCCGGAGAAACCTGTAGCATTTGAGAAGTTGACTGCAGGGACATAGTCATCGGAGGGGAATAAACACCCAAAAATCTTGATACTTGATACTGACTACTTGATACTAATCCTGGCGTTGCCTGCGGCCGGGCTTTTTGCGGCAATCGCGAACTGTGCAGGTTCGCCATACATAGTTCGCGATTGCTTCGTGCCTTATAATAACGTGTTTGTAAATTACCGCTCATTAGTGTTTTTTTTTCGATGTAGAAACGCATAATCGGGTCTCCCATAGAACATTGAGAACTTGCAAGGTCATCCCCTACTCACAACTCACTAAATAACCGCCACTTTAATAGGTTTCACATCTACAGATTCCCAAACGTTTTGGGTTACATAGGGCTCGGCCAGTTTCCAGGCATCTAATTCCTCTTCCGATTCAAATTGCAGCATCATTACCGAGCCTATCATATTGCCTGCTTCGTTTAAAAAGGCGGCTGCGGCAATAAAATTGCCATTCGCTTTAAGCGCTTTTACCCCATCAAGGTGATGCGCACGTGTATTCATGCGGCGTTGCAGGGCGCCTTCGTCGGTATAATCGTAGCCGGTAACCAGGTATTGTTTCATAGTTTAAAATTTGATTGTCATAATCCCACCTATAGCGTTGATTTGGGTTTTTGATAGATGTAAAGCTATAAAATTAAAAATCAAGGCAAAACTTCTATATTCTTGTCTGAAATTTGATGTTTTTTGAAATTAATTTAATTTTATAAATGTAAAACTGACAATTTTTACAATATTTGTTTTCCAATTGTAATATAACCGAATAATGAAGAATAATCTGCACCAGGAATTTATCAAGATCTTTAATAAAGAAGCCGACAACGCCTACTTCTCACCAGGACGCGTCAACCTTATCGGCGAACATATCGATTATAACGGGGGCCTGGTTATGCCCTGCGCCATCACTTTTGGCACCTACCTGTTAACATCGCCCAATGAGGATGGCGTTTTTCGTTTCAGGAGCTTAAATTTCAGCGAGCAGCAGGATACCCCCTTAAAGGCGTCATATAAAAAGATCGACGAAACCTGGTTTAACTTCCCTATTGGCGTTATCAACAGCTTCATACAGGAAGGCCATGATTTACAAGGACTTGATATGCTTTTTTATGGTGATATCCCTATTGGTTCGGGCTTATCGTCGTCTGCCTCTATCGAGGTAGTAACCTCTTTCGCGCTGAACGATATTTTCAACAGCGGCTACAGCAAACTTGATTTGGTTAAACTGTCTAAATCTGTCGAGAATAACTTTATTGGTGTAAACTGCGGCATTATGGATCAGTTTGCAGTAGCCTTTGGCGAAAAAAACAAAGCCCTGATGCTGAACTGCGACACCCTTGATTACGAAGCAGTTGACAGTAACCTGGGCGAGTATGTGCTGGCCATTATCAATACCAACAAACCCCGCAAACTGGCCGAATCAAAATACAATGAACGTGTAGAAGAATGCCAAACCGCGTTAAAAGCATTACAGCTGGAATTGAATATCAACTACTTATGCGATATCGATACTGAAACCTTCAACAAATACCAACACCTGATTACCAACCCTACCGTACTTAAACGCGCCAAACACGTTATTGAAGAAAACGACCGCGTAAAACTTGCTGCCAAAGCATTGGCCGGCAACAACCTTGATGAATTTGGCCGCCTTATGTATGCCTCGCATGATTCGCTACGCGATTTATATGAAGTAAGCGGTATTGAGCTGGACACCGTTGCCGAATACAGCAAAACTAACCCTAACGTTGCAGGCGCCCGCATGACCGGGGCAGGCTTTGGCGGTTGCGCCATAGCTTTGGTAAAAGGCGATGCGTTTGAAGAATACGCCAAAGGCGTTACCGAATATTACACGAGTAAAATAGGCTACGCTCCATCAGTATACAGCTCGCTAATAGGCAATGGCGTAGGCTTGCTAAACGAAGTGGCTATTTAAGCTATTAATCGATACTTTTGCGCTCCACTGGTTCATTAGTTCAATAACCCGTCATAAAAGACCAATGAACTAATGAACCAATGAACTAATGAACCACTATGGAGATTCGCAAATTAAAATTAGATGAGCTGAACCGGGCCTCGGTTGATGAATTTAAGGAACAGGCTAAGTTACCTGTTGCCGTAGTGTTGGATAATGTGCGCAGCATGCACAATATCGGTTCCATTTTTCGTACTTCAGATGGTTTTGCGGTTGAGCAAATTTGCCTCTGCGGAATCACGGCGCAGCCGCCACACCGCGAAATTGAAAAAACGGCCCTCGGCGCCACACTATCAGTAAACTGGACTTATTACGAAACCCCGCTACAGGCCGTTGAAAAATTACGCGGCGAGGGCTACCTGATCATAGCCGTTGAGCAGGCCGAAAACAGCACGATGCTCAATGAATTCGCTCCCGATCCTTCCCAAAAATATGCCCTCATATTTGGCAACGAAGTAAACGGCGTAAGCGACGAAGTAATGCAGACTATAGATGCCTGTATCGAAATCCCCCAGTTTGGTACCAAACATTCTTTTAACATTGTAGTATCTGCCGGCATTGTGCTATGGGACTTTTTTGCCAAGCTGGCTATTGGTTCATAGATCATTGTTGATGGTTCATGGTTTTCTTTTAAGTTTGTAACTATAGTTCTTTTATCTTGATACTTGATACTAACTACTTGATACTAAAAATGAACGCCTTAGCAAAAAAGCTCCAGATAAAACCCAATTCACGTTGGTTGCTGCATAACGCACCTGCTAATTTCCTGGATAGCTTATTGCCGCTACCCGATGATGCCGAAATTGTGTTTAATACCACCGGCAGTTTTAACGGCATCCTTTTATTTATAACCAACAGCCAGGAACTGGCATCAGAGCTGAAAGTAATTACCCCGGTTTTAAATGATGATGCTGTTTTCTGGATCATCTACCCAAAAAAAACTTCTAAAATCGCCACCGACCTGGAGATGATGAGCAGCTGGACGGAACCCGCCGTTTATGGCCTGCGCCCGGTTGCCTCTGCCGCCGTAAATGAAACCTGGACTGCCTTGCGTTTCCGTCCGCAGGATAAGGTAAAAGTATCCGAAGGGCGCAACGATGGCATCCGCAATAATGAGCATAGCGCTTACATTGATGTTGACAATAAGGTTATTACCCTCCCCGATTATATAAAAGCCGCCGTTGAACAACACCCCGCGGCCATGGCCTGGTACCAGCAGCTATCATACAGCAATAAAAAAGAGTACGTGCTATGGATCCTGACCGCCAAACAGGAAAAAACGAAGGACGAACGTTTGTTGAAAATGATGGACATGTTGGCAAATAAAAGGAAAAACCCTTCGGATAAATAGGTCTTTTGTCTAATTCGATTTTCCGGGCATCGCTAACTACCGGGTTGATTTTTTTTGAATGTATCAACCTACTGAACTCGCCATGAACAGGTAGCAGAATGTCCAATGATATACTTTCCGGCTTATTTTAACTATTTGTCCTTTGTCGCAATAAAGCGGATCCCATCAGTATGTTCCCCGATAAGTATATTCGCCATATCTCCTGTTTTATAATAGCCTGGCTTCCCTGGCATATCATCTGCTATGCTTACCCCGTTGATCTTTAAATTTTCAAATACAACATTTTTTATCCGACGCTCATTATCATAACCCATGATAACCGAAATATTGGAATGATGACCATTGAAATCAACATTTTTAAAATATATATTTTGTATTCCTCCACCCGGCGAAGTATTGTAATAGCGATTAAACATCACCCTAATATTAACAAGTTGCCCTTCTCTAAAATCTTCAACCCTTATATTTTCGAAACGCAATTGGTTTAACAGGTTACTATCTCCGGCATTCAGCGCAATACAACCCTGGTAATCTATCTGGTGCTCGTGCTGTTCCAGGACGTCAATATTCTTAAAAGTCATATTTTCAAGTGTGTCCGGTTTGTCAGTATCGCCATGAGTGCCGATCAGTACCGGGTGGGCAACATCTGCCCAAAGTGTAGCGTTGGAAACGGAGATGTTTTTGGTATTACCATAATAATTCCATCTATGACCGTAAATAGCTATACAATCATCTGAGTTTCTCATAAAAATGTCGCTGATGGCAACATCCGAACTGCAAAAAACATCAATTCCATCGGCATTGCCTTCAAAGCTGATTGACTTAAAATTACTGATCTTCACCCCCGCCGACTGGCCGATAAGTACACTATACTTATGTGGCAAAACGATGATACCATCCACTTCAACATTTTTTGAAAATGCTACAGTCAACTGGTCGTTACGGGAATTCTGTACAGCCGGAGGCTCGATTTTACCAATATTTTGCTTCTGAAACACAGGCAGCTGGGTTAAAATTCCACGTCCCAAAACACGAACGTTCTCCGCTTTACTGATAAGTATTTGACCCTGTACAATAGCACCGGCTGCCAGGTAAATAGTTTGGTTTGACCGGGCTTTGAGCACGCCTACGTGGTGTATTCCGGGGCCAAAATAGGTTATATTGGTGTCGGCGGGTAATGGATGGAAAGTTTCAACCGGGTTTGCGAATAACTGGAGGTTATGAAATATATCCCCATTTATTTCAACGGAAAGATTACGCGGCTTATCCAGAAAAAAGGAGAGTGTGTTAAATTTTATCCTGGGGACTATACCAAAGCTCAATGGCCTCACCCTGGCTTGTTCAACGGTGCCTTTATTGTAGGTAACAGCAATCTCCACGGTACCCGAAAAATCAAAATAAGCAAAAGAGGTAGTCTGGTGTTCACTTTTGGTGTTAACTATATTGGTAACGGTAGCTTTATATGTAGGCAGTATTTTCCATTCACCTCCCTTTTGCCTTACTTTCACCATAAAATCGGTAGTTAAGGCAGCACCAACAGGAGCTTTGCATGTAATAAGTTGAGCATTTACATGGCTGACAATACAAAGCAACAATAAAAACAGTTGAATAATTCTTTTTTTCATTAAATATAAAAGTTAAAACTCGCGGCGTGTACCTGACACCGGGGCAGCCCTCCATTACGTCAATAATTATTGCCTATGAAGAAGCCATAAAAGTCGCCCGAAAAAAATGGACAGAAAGGGGGTTAGGGGGTCAAATACAGGTGGTATTTTTTAATAAACGGTTATCTCTATCGCAAAAAAACAGCTTATCTGCAAATTGCAGAGATATCCTTTTCGCTTGGATTTGACAATCCTACCTACTTTTCCAGGTTATTTAAAAAAGAGGTTGGCGTACCACCTAACGTTTTCAGAGATCAGTATTTGAATTAGCGACCCTACCAGGGCTTATTATATTGGTGAACTTATATAAGCCATCTGTTGGAAAATCGATTGCCAATGGTCTCGAAATACTTGACAGTAAAATAAATTTGCAGATACTTTAAATAATTAATTTATTGGTTGATAAATAAAATTTTTGAATTTAACTGTGCCATCACCTACAGCACACAATCCTATTCGCAAACTGAGGAAACCACCCAGTACATTATGATTGTAACCGGATACCTCGACAGAATTTTCTATTTTAATCCAGTTTCGTCCGTCGACGCTGTAATACATATCAACAGTACTTTTTATGTTCCTGATCTTTAGAAACACATGTTTTTTTATCGCATTTTTTTCAGTCGGGAACTGCCATCCCCTCAGGTTCGCCAAAATATTTTGCTTATCAGCCAATATTCCCGAATAATACCTGTTGTCGTAAAAAAGTGTCAGTCCACCCGTAGCATTTCCCTCTATAAATAACTCCACCTGTGCCGTATAAGAATGATTTGCAGGAATACAAGTTAAAGGAGCGCAATCAGCTACAGATTTACCCTTGCCTTTTATTGTTGGTAGCCGCTTTGGGTTTTCACCTCTTAGCTGCTACAAAAATACGGTATTTGAGCTTTTTTTTGAATGATAGCCCTGGTTCGAGCGAACCAGGGCTATCAACTAAAAATCGCCTTGCAGGACAACCACGTATTAGCTAAGAATCTTTCAAATTTTTTCCGCCTCCAGGTTTTCTTTACAGATCCTGATCGCTTGTTCAAGCATACCCTGAAAATCCGGCAAAAGGTGCTCCTGAATTATTTTTGCAGCCTCGTCATTTTTCGGCGTAATGATATATTTCCAATCGATTAGGACTTTATTTTTCTCAAGTCCGATAAACACCCAGGCTCCGTCAACACTTTCGACCAAACTGCTTAGCCCCTCAGCGGTGAAGTCCACAATTTTATAAGAGAAATAGTTTGGGGCGTCTACATACAGCATATTTTCGGTCGCTGTATTGCCGTCAGCAAAAGTTACCGTGCGGGATAAACCCGCCCTGATCCATTTCTCTGTTTCATTTGTTTTTTCGATCGCCGGAATATTATTGTATCCCCGGAAGATGTTTTGTAAAGGAACCGGCTGAATGTAATTGAATGCCGCCCCGATCGGAACGTTTATGGTTTCCAGTACCCTGGCAACCAGTTTTGAAGTTTCATTTTTGCTTGCTTCCATGATTTTGTGAGTTGTGATAGATAAATAAGGTTTAGGCGCGCAGATACGCGGCTTTGAACTCTTGAGCAAACTCTTGCAGCTTGATATTACCGGTTACCTTTGCATCGCTTGCAAAAAAGTCCCTGGTGATAATCCCTGCCCTTACACCTTGCCCCATTTCAACGATCAGGCCCACTAGCTCCGATGGCAGTCCTCCGGCAAGCATACCCTGTTTTAATTGTTCATCCGGGATATTTGTCCAAACCAGTTCTGGTTTACCAATGGCCTGACCCAATGATTTTGCTATCTCGTTTCCATTCGAAACATCACTCACAACGTACTTCACTTCAAAGCCGTTTCCGTCAGCTTGCAACTCTTCTGCAAGCGCTGTCGAAAGATCTTCAGGGTGTGTAAGGGCCAACTGGTCGTTACCGTTGTAATTATTACCGAAGATGCCTTTGCTTTTGATCAATGGAATATCTCTCAGAAAGTTAACATAGAAAAACCCTGACCTCAAAACGGTCACATTTACGCCGTCTAATTCCTGTAATATCTTCTCAACACGATGAACGCCTTGTACCGGGCCGGTACCTTCAGCAGCATCAGCGCCAACGCTGCTCAGCATAACTACGCGCGTTACACCTGCCGCTTTAATGGCATTCGCGTAAGCTTGCCCCGCATCAGCAATGTTCTGTATCATATTGCCTGGCCCCATTGATGGTGGCATCATGGCATAAACCGCATCTGCGCCGCTAAAAGCTTTCGTCAAAAAGGCTTCGTCACTGATAGAGCCGATAGCTGCCTTTGCACCCAAAGCCTCGATTTCGCTTTTTCGGTCATCTTTTGTGCTGATAACGGTTACTTCATGTCCCGCTGCGATCAGCTTTTTCACTAGTGGTTTGGCTACATTTCCTAATGAGCCTGTAGTTGTAATTTTCATTGTGGTATTGTTTTTAAGTGGCAATGAAGCTGTCGGCTTAGCCGACGGTTTCATTTTGTTATGTTTTAAAGAGTAATAAATATTTAGTCTAACACGGGGTAATCGGTATAGCCTTCTTCGCCGGGCGTATAAAGCGTGTTATAATCCGGCTCATTCAGGGGGACGTTTCTTTCTATTCCCCTCATAAAATCGGGATTGGCCAAAAAACTTCTACCAAAGGCAACCAGGTCCGCTGATCCATCCTGTATTTTGGTTTCAGCGGTTTCTGCCGTGAACCCGTTGCAATAAATAATGGTGTTAGCGAAAGCCTCCCGAATATCCTGATGTGTTTTTTCGGGAATGCCCGGATTGTTTGAAATATGCAGGTAGGCGATGCCCAACTGGTTTACTTCCTTGGCAAGGCGAACATAGGTTTCATGTACTACAGCTTCTTCGTAAGCAGGCATGTCGTTGGATGTCAGAAATGGTGAAATGCGCAGGCCAATCTTATCTGCTCCGATAGCGGTAGTTATTTTTTGTACGATCTCCAGCGTCAGACGGCTGCGGTTTGCTATTGATCCGCCATAGCTATCCGAACGGTTATTTACGTACGGATTTAACGACTGCTCCAAAAAATAGCCGTGTGCTCCGTGCAACTCAACACCGTCAAAGTCCGCGGCTATGGCATTTTCAGCAGCCTTAACATGATCCTGTACAATACGGGCTATGCCCGCTTCATCCAAGGCTGTTGGGGCAGAGTATTCGAACATGCCGGTATCGGTATAAATTTCGCCTGCCGCTTTAATAGCTGATAAACCCACAACGTGATGGCCTTCCGGCAAATTGGAGCTGTGGGCTATTCTGCCGGTGTGCATCAATTGTAAAAATATTTTGGAGCCGCCTTCATGTACCGCATTGGTCACCAGTTTCCATCCTTTTACCTGGGCATCGTTAAAAATACCCGGGATACGGGGATAGCCTAAACCTTCGGGGCTGGGTGAAGTGCCTTCGGTAATGATCAGTCCGGCACCTGAACGCTGTTTGTAATAGGTGGCCATTAAGTTGTTGGGCACATTGCCGATAGCCCGGCTTCTGGTCATAGGTGCCATCACGACGTGGTTCTTCAACTGGAGTGCGGCTTTGCTATAGGGCATGAATAACTTTTTCATTTCGCTTATCTTTTAATTTGATAAAGCAAAATTGCGCCTAATAGTGAGCTGATAATAGCCTGAAAAGGCGAAAAATCAGTCCGATACGACGAAGAAGTTAAGCCTGAGAGGAATACCGCTTGGGTGTAAAGCCGTAATGTTTTTCAAACAGCCTGCCAAAGTGGCTGAGGTTGGTAAAGCCCAATTCATAGCCAGCCTCGGCAACCGACCGCTTACCTTGCTTTAACAAAAAGGCCGCTTCTTCCATCCGGGCGCGCTGGAAGTAATTGTAAATCGTATCACCAAAGGCCTGCTTGAAAAGTTGTTTGAGTTTAGTTTCGCTCATGGCTGCAATTTGCGCCAGTTCGGGCAACACCGGCGGTGCGCTCAGGTCACTGATAATTTCGTTACGTATATGGAGAAGCCTGGCCGCATCCGCGCTGTTAATGTTCTGATGTGGTAAGCTTTCGCGTTTCGACAGCTTTTGAAAAAGCAGGTAAAGCAGCTCCTGCACTTTGATCTGCATATAGAACTGGCTCAAATCATCGCTCATATCCACCGCGCTTAAGTTTTTGAGCAGCAGTTTGGCTTCAGCTGTCATGTTCTCAAAATAGAGAAATGTATTACCAGGGCTGGTTATGGTTTCGAGCGTAGAATTCAGCTTATTCAGGGCCAACAGTGTTTTTAAATAGGTCGGCATAATGGCGATCACCGCGTAACGTATAGTGTGCCCCGCCGGGAAACGTATGGTTGAGTTCAGGTTATTTGAGGTAACCTGGATAGCGGAATCATCGCGCTCGGAAAACTGAATATTAGGATTGTTGTCAAACGATATGCCGAGCGTTTGCTCATTGCTGTAAAAAAAGACGGTGATCAGGTCGTTACCCAGGCCGGATGTATTGCGTTTGATAATCAGGTCTTCCTTTAGCACATAATGGTGCAAGGTAATCTTGAATTCCGGGCTGAAGGACATTTTGCGAATGTATCCGTTACCTAAATGAGCAGGAATAACTAACAAACCGTTGTCTACTGTTGCCTTAATATGACGGGCAAAATAGGTCATAAAGTCAAACTCCGGCGTGGCGGTAAAACTAAAGATCATTAACTTATATTGTCTTAATGAACGAATTTAAGAATATTACAGCAAACCTTTTGCATGCACAATTCTTCCCGGTATCTTTCGCAATGGCTATAAGTTTCTTTTCAAGATGTCTTTTTTTAAAAGATATTGAATTGGTGGCCATTTAGTAGTATTACCACACTATTGCTGCGATGATCAAAAAAGACTTCAGGCTTCGCCAATAACGTTCAATGAACTCGATCTGAATTAACGGAATATTGTCTCTTTGTTCATTTACGCATTTTTACTGTTATGCTATTGATTGCTTTTGTTGTTTCCTCAACCCGTTATTTTGGGGTTTGTAAACCAGATCACTTTTGGGTAATCCCCTTCCATTCATCTGTTCTGAAGGGCACGGCCGGCAGCCCTTCTTTGTTAACAAGGTTACAAACGGGGTTGTCGGCCCAGGCGTAACGTACGGCTACGGGTATATTTACCTTATCCGAACTAACTATCACCTTATCCCCTTCGATTCTTGCCAATGCCCAATAGAATTTTTTATCATCTCCCGCTATTGCGAATCCCTTTAATGATCCTGTATCCCGCGTAGCAAGTCCCGAACCGGTCCCGGTAAAACTTATGATTATATCTTTACCCTTGACAACGAAATTTTTATACATTGGCCCGGAGGCGATAACTTCTTTCCCATATACTTTTTTTTCCGCTATCAGTGCCAGCCTGCGGCCTACCTCCTGCTTATTTGTTGGATGAATACTGTTTGCATCGCCGATATCTATTATGCAAGCCATACCCGTATTGGATTGTGACAGTGTTAGTGTTTGCGCCTCTCTCAATTCAGCCCATTCACTTTCAACAGGAAGCGGATCTTCTTTTTGGAAGTTGGCCAACTGAACATATAAAAAAGGAAGGTTACCCTGATGCCAGCGTTGTCGCCAGTCGCTGATTAGCATAGGGAATAATTCCCTATAGCGGTAAGCCTCCGAAGCATTCGCCTCTCCCTGGTACCAGATATATCCTTTGACCCCAAAAGGAATTAGCGGATTAATCATGGCATTAAACAGCACCGCGGGGTAATTTTGATAATTGTGGATTTTAGGGATGGCCGATTCAACATTTGTTTTATACAGCCATTTTCCTGCTAAAGAAATCTTAGCATCCTCATCGGCAATATAAATATTTTCGGCCGGAGGGTTCAATCCGCCGCCGCCCCATAACATAGCTATTCTGATAGCAATGGTATTTTCTCCGTTCTTAACCAGGCCAGCCGGAATGGTATAGGATTGCTTTGAATTGCTATTCCAAATTGTTTTGCATATTTCGGCGCCGTTAAAATAAAGTGAGTAATTCATTTCAGGGTGACCAATATTCAGCACCAAGTTTTTTCCCGCAAAGGATGGGGGTAACACAATTTTTTTGCGTAACCACATCATCCCTTCATATTTTCCAATTCCAAAATCCTTTACAAGGCGGGGCATCTCAACCGCTGTCCAGCCAGAATCGTCATAATCCGGTAAGGGAACAGTTTTATCAGTATTATTCTGTGGATGAAAAACGATGTCCCAATAACGTATCATATCCAGGCTATCTTTTACAACATTGTTTTGAGTCAGCGTATCGCCTGCAAGCATTTTTGCCCTGGTAGCAGACGATGTAAGCTGTATTTCCCGGCTTGTCCATGCCTGTACCGGCGTTCCTCCCCAGGCACTTTGGATGATACCGATTGGTACGTTTTGCTCTTTATGTATTTTACGGGCAAAATAATAGGCTACGGCAGAGAACTGTTTTACATTATTTGTGTCGCATAGTTTCCACTTACCCGCTAAAAAATCAGGTTGAGGAGTAAGTTTAATATCGTGCTCCACAATAAGAAAGCGAATTTTGGGAAAATCTGCTTTGGCAATTTCGGTCGGAGCATCCCGCGCCTGCTGTACCTGCCATTCCATATTAGATTGCCCCGAAGCCAGCCACACATCCCCTATAAGAATTCCCGTTAGCTTTATTGCGAAGCCGGGCTTTCCTGATTCAGAAATTTTAAGAGCATACGGGCCACCTGCCTTAAACTTCGGAAAATGCAACATCCATTTGCCGTCTTTATCAGTTTTTGCTTTTGTACTTACTTTACCAAGCGTTGCAACAACCAAAGAACCCGGGGTTGCGTTACCCCAAACAGGAATTTTTATACCTCTTTGCAAAACCATATTATCGCCAAATACTTTTGGCAAAGTTACCTGGGCATAACCGGATGTTTGAAAAAAGTGGAATAGCGTAAAAAACACTAATAATATCCGTTTATTTATTTTCATTGTTTTATTCGAATAGCGTGAACTCTAATATTGAAACCCTGATTTATAGTTTTTTATCTGAGTGTGTATTATCGCTAAGATAACTTTAATTAAGTAACGATAGTTTTAACAAAGCGGCCCCGTGTGTATTGATTGTTTTTTTATATCCTTTTTTAAAGGTACCTACATTTTCTTTTTCCCAAAGATCCCGAACGGTTACCCTTCCGTTCAGGCCAAGCTGGGCAAAGTTTACATCCACATCCTGCGGCTGTGCCGCCAGGTTGAATAAAGCGACATAAATATCCTTGCTATTGGGCACGTGCGAATACCAAACTATTGCATCATTAGTTTTGTATAACTGGCGCGGTTCGGCCCCATATTGGTTAACGGCTATCACCTCATCGTTTGTAAACAGTTTCAATTCCTGTTCCCTGTTTTCGGGCAGGTTGCCGCCCAAAATTAACGGGGAGCGGAAGATGGTCCAAAATGTCATATGCGAATACTCCTCGTCTTTTGTAAAACGGCTATAACGTTCGTCACCTACAGGGCCCCGTTTCGACAACTTGCCTATCTGTATCATATCACAATCGGGCCAATGGCCGGGCCCGCCAACGCCTTCCCATTGTTTGCCATAATTAAACATTTGCAATACTGCATTCCACTCGTCCCAAAAGTCATCAGCCACCCGCCACATATTCGCATTTTGTTTTACGTTATCAGCTTTATCAACAGGCGTAGCCCCCGGTGATGTACTGAACACGATTGCCCTGCCGCAATTATCAATTGCCTTGCGGTAGCCCTCAACCTCCGCAGTGCTATAAGGCCTTGATAAGTCATCAACCTTAATAAAATCAACTCCCCAACCGGCATATAAGTTCAATATTGAATTAAGGTATGCCTGCGCACCGGGCTTAGCCATATCCAGGCCATACATGTGGTTCATCCAGGGGCATTTTGAATTAGTATCCGCTATCATATCAGCAGTTATGCCATTAGTGCCCATTACGGGTGATTTTGCCCATACTGCCTGGCGTGGGATGCCACGCATTACATGAATACCAAATTTCAACCCCAGCGAATGGACATAGTCAGCCAATGGCTTAAACCCCTTACCTCCAAATGCCGACGGAAACTTTTTTATATTAGGTGTTAGACGCCCCCATTGGTCCATTGCCAGCCAGGGGCTATATGAGCCATCTTTAAGTCTTTTTTGAAACACTTCAAAAATATTACCAGGTTGGTTATCAAAATCCCATAAAAAATCCACCACTATATATTGCCAGCCATGCGCCTTCAGGTTTTGTGCAACGTAATCAGCATTTGCTTTCACCTCATCCTCATGAACCGCCGAACCGTAACAATTGTAACTGTTCCATCCCATGGGCGGGGTTAGCGCAACACTCGTGTTTTGCGCCTTTACAGATGTACAAAAACTAAATACTATTAAAAAAGTTAAAATTTTCCGAGTTGTGGTCATCTATCGGAGATTTATATTGTAAATAATACGTAACTGGTTGCGTCAAACGACTTATTAGTGTTTGTAATAACTGATTTTACGCTTAAATCATTAATTTCTTGCTTACTGCATCTTGTTAATGTCAGGATGCCTAATAAATAATTTAGAGTTTTTTTCATAAAACAGGTCTGGACCGATTTATTTGTTTAACTGGTTAAATTTCATTTTTCGCAGGGCGAAAAGGTAGTTAATAAAAACAAGTGCGCTTTTTTTTTTAATTTTTTCAGTTCGCTAATTCCTTATGCTTTATTTTTCCGGGGAAATGGCACCTGTTATATGAAAAAAGTCAAAGTCAGCCGCTCCTCCTATATTTTTTGTGGCATAATTAAACAAAGCAAAACGATAGCCCATGAAATGCGGGAAGGTATAGGCCATTTTTAATTGTGTGCCCAATGGTATCCACGTTTTCCCGTCGAGGCTATAAAAAAAGGCTGCCACGTCTTTCCTGTTCGTAAAATTGCATTCCGCTTTAAAGTACACTACCTTTTGGTTTAAGGGGATTGTTTGTGCTTCTACAGGTTTTCCGGTGCTTGCATTGATCATGATGATAGCTTTGCTATCCCCGGTTATTTTGACACCTGCCAGCCCGTAATTTTTTTGCAAAAGGCCCAGACCCGCAAAATCACCATCTTTCATGTTAGAAATGTCGAGCGAAACTGTGCCGGAG
>NZ_JBFUCY010000048.1:0-38119 GCF_056404995.1 Mucilaginibacter sp. P2_A5 | reverse complement strand
GTTGTGAGKTGTGAGTTGTGAGTTGTGAGTTGTGAGTTGTGAGTTGTGAGTTGTGAGKTGTGAGGTGTGAGGTGTGAGGTGTGAGGTGTGAGGTGTGAGGTGTGAGGTGTGAGGTGTGAGGTGTGAGGTGTGAGGTGTGAGGTGTGAGGTGTGAGGTGTGAGGTGTGAGGTGTGAGGTGTGAGGTGTGAGGTGTGAGGTGCATTATGTTAAATAAAATCCAAAAATCTGATAAATCTGCTTAATCCGAGTTCAGACAAAATGCGTTAGGGATCGGCGCGGATACCGGCCAATGTGGATAAGGCCTGTGTAGTATGAGCATAGAGCCCGGCCGCAGGCAACGCCAGGATTAGTATCAAGTAGTCAGTATCAAGTATCAAGATTTTTATTGTTGGGTGATAAGCCATTCCTGCTGATGGATATAATGCCGTTGTCTCGCTACTTGCTACTAAACAGGCAGCAGTCTTGCTACTTGATACTAGCTACTTGATACTAAAATAGCAGCAGTCTTGCTACTTGATACTAGCTACTTGATACTAAAAAACCTATCTTTCCATAAAAAAATAACCACCATGACCGATCAGAATTTTACCAATCACAGGCGCTTTGCGCCAGGCTATCATTACGTATTAACCCTTTTGCTTTTAGTTGGCATTGTATCGGCTATTGTAAATGTGGTACTGCAATGGGGCACTGGCGGACTAATGCCCTCGCTGCTGATATTGCTGCTGTTTGTCTGTTTGCTTTTTGTTTTTATTATGATGCGCACCTTCCCATTAAAGGCGCAGGATAGGGCCATACGCGCCGAAGAAGGCCTGCGTTACTTTGTACTTACCCGCCAGCCATTAAGCGCAAAACTTAGCATAGGCCAGATAATAGCCCTGCGTTTTGCGCCGGATGAGGAAATGGTGCAGCTTGTTGAAAAAACACTGACAGAAAACCTTAAACCCAACGAGATCAAAAAAGCCATCCAAACCTGGAGGGCCGACCATCATAGGGTGTAGGGTTAAATTCTAAAATCCCCAAGCCTAAACCCCAAAACGCTAAATTCTAAAATCTAAATTCCAAATCCGAAGATTAGATTAGAACCCAGGATTATAAATCTAAAGATTGAATTAGATTTTAGAATTTAGATTTTAGGGTTTAGAATTTTGGGTTTTCAACTTACCTCCACGCCCCCAAAATAGCGCCCATCAGCGTTAGGGATACTAAACTGTAGCCACCGTTAATAAATATCAGCCGCCAGCTTTTAAGTTCGAAAAGGCTCATGGTGGCAATGGCGCTAAATGTCCAGATGCCGGCAAGGGCGCCTGCAGTAGCTCCCCAGGCCAGGTCGGTTTTTGCATCGGCCAAAAAAGCTGCCAGGTTTGCGGCCATAATAAGTGAAAAAATGGCGGTCATCCCGAATATTTTGAGCTTGTTGCCGGCTTTTAAGTCGGCCTCATCAAGTTTGTTATCGGCCACCCAGGCTTTGGCAAACAATACAGGCGAATACCAGATACCGCCAACTAAAAATGAGGAAAGAGCAGCCACCACAACGGCAGCCCAGTTGATTAATTTAGGATCCATGATGATAAGTTTATGTGTGATTAAAGTTATCTATTTCCGGATCAAAGAACAAAGCTTTTTTGTGGAATAAGGAGGATTGATTAGGTGTGGGGAATGCGAAATAAAAGATTATGGTGCCCGGTTTGCCAAGCCTGCTATCTATGGGGTGTGGTATCGTGAAATCCAGACTTTCGAAGTTTTTAAAACTTCGAAAGTCTTTCGCCGGCATACAAATCCTCGTTCAGCGTCTCCGGGTTTTATTAGTGCTCATGAGGTGTTTAGTTTTACACAAACATCGGCTTTGAACGCTGGCCACGATTCACCCCGGCTACGCTGCGCTGGCCGACCCTCTCCGGCTGAAGCCGCAAAGAGGGTTGAATTCTTTTTTTTGTTTTTTGCCCCTCTATGCCACGCAGTCGGAGAGAGGGACAGACGTTCGTTAGCTAACGGATCGTCGGGGTGAGTCGTAGCCGCAATACAAAACGCTACCTCACATTAAAATGCACTACCTGCCTGCCTAAATTGCCATCGCCATCAAGGCCTTCAACAATGGCCCGGTATGAGCCGCGCGCGTCGCTGTTGTAAAAACTGAAGATGGCAACGCCGTTTTTATCGGTAATTACTTTAGGGTTCCAGTAAATGGTGTTCCTTAGGTCGAGCCCGATTACGCTGCTTTTGCCAACCTCGTATTTGGGTACGTAAAAATCTTTGGCTTTGCTATAACCCTGCACGGCAAACGTAATTACGTTTTGTTTGGGTATCATAGCCAGTAACTGCGACAGTGATATCTTTTGTGTTTTTATCGCTTTTTTGTGGATGATCATAACCCCTTTTGTACCGTTTACACGGTTTATGCCGCTTAACCCGTCGTTCAAAAATATCTCTACCGATTCTACATCGTCCCCGCTCATCGAACCGAGATTGACAACATCAACCTGGGCGCTGTTAATATAAATTTGTACAGGTGTGGTTTTTTTTCCCTGGTTGTAATCGCGGGTTACATAAAAGTTATTATCGGCATAGGTTAAACCAAGCGCCATGGTACTCAAGCAATTGATCAAAATAGGGCAGCCTTTCAGTTGCTCCGGCTTTATTTCATGATCGGCCTGCGGGCTTAGGCCTGAAAATGTGCCATAATCGTTGTGGCTGGCTTTTTTAACAACGCTTTTGGCCTTAATTAATACTTCTTTGAGCACTCTTGAGCTTTGGTATTGTTTATGGCTGTTTTCCAGGTATGGGCGAATAACGCTGTCGATATTCACAATTTCATCGGCTACGTTAGGATTTTTGTTTATCTTCTGGTAAAGCTCGCCGTTAACGTTTATAACCATGTTTTTACCGTTAGGGTTGTTACGGGCGCTCAAGGTAATTTTTGAGGTATCTTTTACCATTACGTCCGAAAACTTGAAATTGCCGGCCATATCAGTGAGGGTTTCGGCCGAGAAATTATTATCGGGCACAGTGAGGCGGACGCTGCCCTTGCTTACGGGTAGCCCGGTATTGGTACGCAATATCCCCGATACCTCTATTCCTTGTTCAGGCGCGGTGTATATAGGTGGGTTTTTATCGGCCAGTATATCCTCATAATTAAAGCGGCTATAGCCTTGCGTAAGCATTAGGATATCCAGGTTATCCAGTTTTTCCTGGTTGGGTTTATTAAAGTAATAGTTGGGCTTTTCTATATACCCTTTCAGGTCGGATGTAAGCAGGATGTAGCTTAAAATGGTTTGCTCGTTATTTTCATCGGATGGGATGGTGGCATCGTCTAAAACCGCTACCGAAAAACTACCCACAACGGGCGCTGTTTTGTTAAGCGCAGTTACCGACATTTTTACGTTTTGGCGTACCGTGTATGATGGTTTATCGGTTTTTAAATTAAGGCTCAGCTGATCATTATGCTGAATAAAAACCACACGCTGGCATAATGCATAGCCGCCCGACGAAAACAAGGTGATTTGCAAAATACCGGTAGGGAATTTTGATTTTGGAATAGCAGCCGAGTAGCTTTGATCTTTGAGCACTGTAGATGCCGCGTAATATATCACACCGCCGCTTTGTGCTACCAGGTAAAAGCTTTTGTTTTGTTTGCGTTGTAAAAACACATCGTTGGCGGCAATTTTGATGGTAAGGTTGTCGGGGTCGCTGTTATTAACCGTGAGGCCTATGCCCATGCTTTGCACCCGTGGCAGCTTGTAGGTAGCCGAAGAGCCGTTGGGGTAGGTTACATTGGCCGTGTATGTTTTACCGCTTTCGGGCGTTATGCCAAATACACCCATACCCAGGTGGGCCGATGTAAAAGTGGCTACCTCGGTTCCGGCGTCGTCGGTTATTGTGCCTTTAATATCGGCGCCCAAACCCTTGGCGTTAATGGCTTTAAACGCTACCTTGGTGCGCACACCATTGGTTAGCTGGCCGCTTTCGGGAAAAAACTGTACATCAAAATTGGTTATTGATCCTGTAAGCGGGAATGTATTGGTTACAAAGTTGCGGTCGCCCATGTCAATAGCGGTCACCAATGATCCCGATGTAAGCGTTGGGGCGTCATTTTCGGGTAATTCAACCAATAAGTTACCATTGGCATCGGTAGTTCCCCTGCCCTTGGCTATAGCATCGCCGTTGCGCACCAGCTGCCAGTTTACTTTTTTATCGGCATAAGGCGCGCTTGAGGGGTCTTTATAAACAATGTTGGCATTTAACCTGATCATGCCGCCCTTTTTGCCCGAGCTTTTATAGCTGATGAAAGTATTTACCTTATTATCAATGGCGTTGCCAATGTTGATGGTACGGTCGTAAAAATAATCGGAATCAAAATTACGCATCCAGTTGGTATACGCCCTAATGCGATAGGAGCCTTGTTTTATAGTTTCGCCATCCAGCGTAATGTTGCCGTTGGCAAAACCGTTTTTTAAGGGTAGCCTCAGGCCTGCAATTACCGAATCCTGGCTGTTCAGCAAATCCACGTAAACAATGCCGCTTAAGGCCGATGGCTGGTGCTTTTCTACCGTTACATAAGCTTTAAGCCATATGGTATCGCCGGCGGCGTAATAAGGTTTATCCAGGTGCAGGTAAACTTTTTCTATCGGAAAAGCCGTGGCATACTTAGCGGATTTTTCAATAATGGTATTAATAGGGATGCTATCCTGCTGGGCTATTGCGGCTAAGCTAAAAGATAAGAACAGCGATGCTACGAGTAAAAATTTTCTTGATATCATTAATATAATATAAAGCGGCTAACGGGGCTAATATAAACATTTAGGGTTGTTGCATACGGGGCGCATACAGCATTTAACATTTTTTTACAAACGGGCAGGGTTTGAACTGTGTTTTACAATGAACGCTCAAAAATGCGCTGCAGTGTTTTATACGGCGAAAGGTAAAGGCATTTGATAACATAGCATGTAAAATAACATGATTGTTACTTTTTGTAAAGCAAAATGGCTGTAGCTGAAGGCCGTCAATGTCATCGGGTTAAAAAATGGAGATTGATTTAAATACCGAACACCAACTATCCAATATCGAATAATGAAAGACGAATTTCGGTGTTCGATATTCAACATTCATTATTCGATATTATTTATCCTCCCGTTGTTTCTTAATCCAGGCTATTTTGCCGGCGCCACCTTACCTTCAACATGTACAGATACCATGCTGGAATGTATAATACCCAGCGTGGAGCCTGGTTTTACATCCAGGTATAACTTAAAATAGCTGTCCATAATAGCGTTGGCCGTTCTGTTATAGGCCTGCTCAAATTCGGGCCCGCTAACGCCAAGGTCGATAAGGGGCTTGCCGTAATGCATGCTGCCCTTATCATCAATATACATGGTGAATGAATAATAAAAATCTTTGTACGCTTTGTTGATCACGATATCGTAAGTAGGGTCGAGGTAATCGTCGGATGGGTCGAAGTTGTTTTCGATGGAGGGTTTTGTAGTGCGGCGGCTAACTGTTATCTGTGCGCTTTTGCTGGTAATTTCGGCGGGCTGCCTTGCCGAAAATTGTTTTTTATAATCCATGTTGGCTTTTGCCGCCAATGAGCGGATAAACAAGCTATCCTGCCGGCTGGGGTGCCTTAGTGTGGATGTATCGGTATGCAAAACGTTTTTTACATAGTTATCAGCATAAAACAGCATGTATACTTTGGTACCCTTAATATCAAGCGAATCGCCTTTTTGTTTGATGATCTCGAGGATAATACTGTCCTTACTTATTTTTTGAACCTTTAACCAGGAGCGCGCTGCGTTAAAAATAGAGTCGTACCCGCGGGTAAGCGGAAAGTTGATGAACGCGCTTTTTGTAGGGCTGTAAATGCTTACCGAATCATCAGATACAAATTTAAGCTTCCATTGCGGCTCCAGCTGGTAGCCATATTCGTTGAACGACAGCCCGTTTTTTTGCCTGCGTTTTACCTCAGAATAGTTGATGCCGTTATAAGGCTTAAAATTTATTAGTTCTTTTTTTTTATTGCCCGGGCCGCCGCTGCACCCTGTTTGTATAATGGAAACGATAGTAAGCAGTATAAAACCAGCCTGTTTTATTGTTTTTATATTGATAGATAGCATACGCCCTAAAGATATATATAATTCAATAAACAGCTAAAATGGACTTTTATTTTGGAGGTTTGCCACTCCCGACGAAAGACTTTTGGACAAAGGATTTTAGCGCTTATCCGAACTTTTACCAATGAACTAATGAACCAGTGACCCAATAAACTAATTAAATTCCTGTTATTCCCTGCACATGAATGTTAATTGAGCTGGCATGCGTCATGTTCAATGTTTTGCCTGGTGTAACTTTCAGGTAATGTTTTAAATAGCTGTTCATGACGGCGGTAGATTGACGTATGTAGTTGTCTTTTAAGGATTGGCCAAGAAAGGGGATGAGCGGCTCATTATAATGCATTTGCCCATCCGAATCAACATACACGCTGAATGAATAGTAAAAATCAGCATAAGCTTTACTTATCGCGATATCAAAGGTTGGGTTCATATAATCACTAGACGTATCAAAATGATTAAGCAGGTCACCTTCGGCAATCCATTTTTTTACTTTCACCATGTGGCTTGTGCTTGTTAAAGTGGCGGGCTGCCGGGCTGCAAATGATTCGGTATAATCTTTATTAGCGGCATCAGATAGCCTTTTGATGAAGAGCGAATCTTTGTGGTTTGGTCTTTTTAATATCGCGGTATCTGTGTGCAGGGTGTTCTTGATATACTCATCAGCACAAAAGGTCATATACAATTTTGTCCCGCGGGTATCAACGGTATCGCCATAGGAGTCAATCATTTCAAGTTTCAAGCTATCGCGGTTCATTGCTTTTACTTTTAGCCAGGTACGCGCGGTATTAAAAATGGAATCGTAGCCACGTGTTAACGGAAAGTTGATGAATTTTCCCTTAATTGGACTATAGATGCTTGCCGAATCGTTGGATACAAAGTTTATGCGCCATTGAGGCTCCATCTGGTAGCCATACTCGGTAAATGAAAGTCCGTCGGCGGTCCGCCTGGAAATTTCTGAATAAGCAATGCCCCATACCGGTTTAAAGGAGATAAGATCTTTTTCGCCGTTGTGTTTAACAACAGGAGGCTGTTTACAGGCAAGGTTAATGAATATTAAAAGTGTTAGCAGTAATGCAGGCAGCTTTGTTTTGGTTATCATCAGGTAAAGGATTTTGGTTTTAAATATAGGTTATTGATTTAATAAAATAATATTTGCGTGGCTTTTATAGTATTTCCCGGCCTGTAATTTTAAAACCAACCGGTGGCTGAGTAGTTAAATAATAAAACAAGAAACCATGGGAGTTAAAATAGAGCGCAAATTTTTGGTTGATCGCGATCAATAGCAACAAATGCCAAAGCCAATAGGTACTTACTTTAGGCAAGGTTATAGATAGCATGCGGCTTAAAGCTATATATAATTCAATAAACAGCTAAGGGAGCTAAAGGATTTTGCGACTTTAGGACTATCAGACGGTCGGTCTTTAGGAGTGAAGATTTGTAATCCATTATATTCCTGTTTTTCCCCGCACGTGGAAATTAATCTCGCTGGCGTGGGGGATATTCAGTGTTTTGCCGGGGGTGACTTTAAGGTAGTATTTTAAATAGCTGTTCATGATAGCAGTAGAACGACGGATGTAATCATCTTTAATCGATTTGTCAAAAAAACCTATGATTGGCTTGTTGTAATGCATCTGGCCATTGATATCAATGTACACGCTGAATGAATAAAGAAAATTGGCGTAAGCATTGCTGATAGCTATATCAAATGTGGGGTACATATAATCGTTCGAGGTGTCGAAGTGATTTAGCAGGTCGCCCGCTGCGGCCCTTTTTTCTACTTTTACGAATGGGCTGTTGCTGTTCAGTGTAGCGGGTTGCCTGGCTGCAAACGCTTTGGTAAAATCTTTATTTGAGGCATCGCACAAGGCTTTAATGAATAAAGAATCTTTAACGCCGGCCCTTTTTAGGGTTGTGATATCGGTATGCAGCGTGTTTTTGATGTAATCATCTGCATATAAGGTCATATAAACTTTGGCACCACGGGTATCAACAGTATCGCCATCGCTGTTAACAATCTCCAGCTTAAGGCTGTCTCTGTTCATGGCTTTTATTTTAAGCCACGTGCGCGCGGTATTAAAAATAGAATCGTAGCCGCGGGTGAGGGGGAAATTGATGAATTTGCCCTTGGCTGGGCTATAAATGCTTGCCGAATCGTTAGATATAAAGTTTATGCGCCATTGAGGTTCCAGCTGGTAACCCTCTTTATTGAAAGAAAGCCCGTCAGCCGTAAGTCGCGAAATTTCTGAATAAGCTATTCCCCATACCGGTTTAAATGATATCAGGTCTTTTTCGCCGTCGTGTTTAACAACAGGAGGGTGCTTACAGGCAAGGTTAATGAATATTAAAAGTGTTAGCAGTAATACCGGCAGCTTGGTTTTTGTTATCATCAGGTAAAGGATTTTAGTTTTAAATATAGGTTATTGATTTAATAAAATAATATTTGCCTGGCTTTTATACTATTGCCTGGCCTGTAATTTTAAAACTAAACCGGCGGCTCAGCAGTTAAATAATAAAACAAGAAATCATGGGAGTTGAAATAGAGCGCAAATTTTTGGTTGATCGCGATCAATGGCAACAAATGCCAAAGCCGATAGGTACGTACTTTAGGCAAGGTTATATATTAAGCGAGCCGGGTAAAACCATCAGGGTACGTGTAACGCCCGATGAAGGCTTTATTACCATAAAAGGTGGCACAAAAGGCTTAAGCCGGTTAGAGTACGAGTATGCCATCCCGGCCGTGGATGGTGAAGAGCTGCTGGATAATTTTGCAATATCCGAATTGCAAAAACGCAGGTACCGCATTGATGTTGCAGGCAAGGAGTGGGAAGTAGACGAGTTTTTGGGTGATAACAAAGGCCTACTGGTTGCCGAAATTGAATTGGAAAGCGAAGGCGAAAAGTTTATACTGCCGCCATGGGTTACCACCGAGGTTAGCGGCGATGCCAGGTACTACAACTCGAATTTATCGGTAACGCCGTTTTGTAAATGGTAGCAAAATCATGCCGATTCGGGCAGGCCCAGTAAAATATCTGTTTCAGATTCGTCCCAAACGGTTTTTACATATTTATTGCCTTTGGGGCAAAGTGCCGGTATCAGGCAGGTTTTGTTGCCGCGTTCGTCAATAATGTAGGCTTCGCCATCCTCGTTCTTTATCCAGTCGTAAAGTTTAGCGCGTTCGGTTATCCCCTTAACATTTATTCGCTCGTTAATCCACTCCAACGAATCTATTGCCACATACGGGTTATCATGTGGCGTTACATCGGTTTTAATACAAAGAATACGTACAGCCATAGCTAAAATGCTTTAAATAATCAGGTGCGATAAAATTAAAGCAAAAATAAAAACGGTGAAATAGGTGTTTTCACCCATTTGTGCGTAC
Source organism: Mucilaginibacter sp. P2_A5 (assembly GCF_056404995.1). Lineage (NCBI taxonomy): Bacteria > Pseudomonadati > Bacteroidota > Sphingobacteriia > Sphingobacteriales > Sphingobacteriaceae > Mucilaginibacter > Mucilaginibacter sp. P2_A5. Next base: position 28,635 of record NZ_JBFUCY010000048.1, on the reverse strand, counting down.
GTAGTTTTACTTACGCGCTATGCCTGTTGGCTGTAATTACAAGTATTAACAAGGATGATCCTGAAGGATAAAATGACGGGGAGTTTGCTCTTTCCCGGATAGGGCGTCGCCGTTTAACGGAGGCTACAAATACAAAAGCCCTGGCTAAGCTTAGCTTAACCAGGGCTTTTGCGGTTAATAAAAAATATTAAGCCCAGCCAGTACCTTTTTTAGCGTTACCATTGGCAATATGCTCTTCGGCAGTGGCTTTGCCCATAATAGCAGCCATTTTGTTACCTGCACCATCTGTACCGGTAGCAATGTACCTTCCAGATTTAATGTCGATCACCGGATCAACCATTGGTACATTTTTAGTTTTGGTTTTCACTGAATACGCGGTAATACCGCTTCCTTTTTCTGTTGCCATGATAAGTTCTTTTTGTTTAATTTAAGTTAACCCGATTAACGCCGAATTGTTTTCGGCATGCTCACAATTGGTTTTACAGTGTAAACATGCATTAAAAATTTTTAATTCAAAATATTTAGCATAAATAATTTGTTAACACATTTAAGGCATTGTTAATAAAAAAATGCAAGGGGTGCAGGCCAGGCACTGATGACCGACCCAAAATGTGTTTTATAGCGGTTGTATAGCTAAAGTTTCAATATAATGCATGCAGAGCAGGCTAACCATATGGTGTTAACAACGCTTTTTTCTGCGGAGGTTAAAGCACCATTAGTAACAGCCAATTTTACGCCTGTGCCAAATCCATGGGGCTTTATATGTTATCCCTTTTTTGCAGATGTTTGTTGATTAAACAAGTTCATTAACAGTGTTATATGAGTTAAATTGCATAACACTCCGAAAAAAATATTCAAAAATAATTTGCGTAATTAAAACGCATATTTATATTTGCGTATAATTAACGCAAATAAGATGAAGATAGCCGTAGTTATTGCCCGTTTCCAAACGCCCTACCTGCACGATGGGCATAAAAATTTGATTGATACCGTAAGTAAGGATCATGCCAAGCTGATTATCCTGTTAGGCGTAAGCCCTATAATGGGCAGCCGCAAAAACCCGTATGATTACCATACCCGCGAAAAAATGATTAAAAGGGAGTACCCGGATGTGATTGTTTTGCCGGTGAGCGATCATCCGAGCGACAAGGTATGGTCGGATAACCTGGATGGTTTGCTCAAAAGTGTGTTCCACAACGGTATTTTCACATTGTTTGGCAGCCGGGATAGCTTTATCCCTTACTACCAGGGGCATTTTGAAACGGTGGAGTTGCCTGCTCACGGTGATTACAATGCTACCGAACTGCGCAAACAATACGCCGATAAAGTTTTCGACTCCAACGATTTTCGCGCGGGTATCCTGTACGCTTACTATAACCAATACACCAAAGTATACCCAACAGTTGATGTGGCCATGTTCAGGAACAATAAAACCGAACTGCTGTTAGGCAAAAAAGCCAACAGCACCAAATGGCGCTTTATAGGCGGTTTTGCCGATCCGGAGGATGAAAGTTACGAAGCCGCAGCCAAACGCGAACTCACCGAAGAGTGCGGAAACGTTGAAGTAAGCAACATGACTTACGAAACCAGTCACCGTGTAAACGACTGGCGCTACCGCAACGAAGCCGATAAAATTATTACCTTGTTGTTCAGTTGCGACCACGTTGCGGGGGAGCCGGTGGCTAACGACGATATTGTAGATGTGACCTGGTTTAAAATTGAAAACCTGGCACCAATGATAACCGACGACCTGATTAACGATGAGCATGTTAAAATGTTAAAGCTTATCGTTGCTAAATATCTTAAAAACTAACACCATGAAACGTGAAAACTTAGTACTGCTGGCCGATGCCTATAAGTACGCCCACCATAAATTATACTATCCAGGTACCACAAAAATACACAGCTACCTGGAAAGCCGGGGAGGGATGTTTGATGAAACCATCTTTTTTGGTCTGCAATATTTTTTGAAGGAATATCTGCAAGGCCCTGCATTTACCCAACAGGACCTGGACGAAGCCGATGGCTTTTTAAAACAGGTTTTTGGCCGCGATGATGTGTTTGATAAAAGCAAGTTCCAGTACATATTGGATAAATACGACGGCAAATTGCCCGTAAGCATAAAGGCCGTAGCCGAAGGTACCGCCGTACCAACGGGCAACGTACTGATGACCATTGAAAATACCGACCCCGAATGTTACTGGCTCAGCAATTTTTTAGAAACCCTGCTAATGCAGGTTTGGTACCCCTGTACCGTAGCTACCTTAAGCAACCAGATAAAAAAGGTAGTCGCCCAGTATTATGAGCAAACCGCCACACCCGGTGCAGAGGCCGGTATAGGCTTTGTGCTGAACGATTTTGGTTTCCGCGGCGTAAGCAGTGTTGAGAGTGCAAAGATTGGCGGAGCTGCCCATTTGCTTAATTTTAGTGGCAGCGATAACCTGGCCGGTTCTGCAATGGCTATTAATTATTATGATGCCCAAAAAGTTTACGGCCTCAGCATTCCCGCTACCGAACATAGCATATGTACCTTGCTGGGCAGGGAAGGGGAGCTGGAGGTTTTCAGACATGTATTGCGAACTTTCCCCACAGGTACCATTGCCTGCGTATCTGACAGCTACGATATTTTTAAGGCCTGTAGCGAATATTGGGGAACGGAGCTACGCGACGAGATATTAAACCGTAACGGCACCCTGGTTATCCGCCCGGATAGTGGCGACCCGGTCAGGACTTTGTTAGAGATTTTCGGTATCCTGTTTGATAAATTTGGCTTTACCACCAATGCCAAAGGCTACAAGGTTTTACCGCCACAACTCAGGGTGATACAGGGCGACGGCGTAAACTATACCGAAATAGGTAATATTTATAAAGCTTTAAAAGAAAACGGCATCAGCGCCGAAAACCTGGTACTGGGCATGGGCGGCGCCTTGCTGCAAAAGGTTGACCGCGATACTCAAAAATTCGCCCTGAAATGCAGCAGCGCTATTGTAAACGGCCGGGAAGTCAGCGTGGAGAAAAGCCCCACCGAAATGGATGAGCATGGCAATATTACCACGAGCTTTAAAAAGAGCAAAGGCGGCAGGCTAAAGCTGGTGAAAATTGACGGCATATTTAAAACTGTTAATGAAGACGATCTGCCCGGAGCAGAAAACCTGTTGCAAACCGTTTTTGAGAACGGGGAATTGATAAATACTATTAGTTTTGAGCAGGTAAAGGCAAATGTAGATGCCAACTGATATTAACATGAAAAAGTTACTGTTCGCGATAAAAGATTATGAATACCTGGCCCAAAAAGTAATGGCCTGCGGAACGTTTGAAAAAGGACAAATTGAGGTAAGTACCTTTACCGATGGCGAACGCTATCAACGCATCCTGTCGTCAATTGAAAACCGCGATATCATATTGATTGGCGGCACGGTAACCGACGAGGCCACGCTGGAACTTTACGACCTGGCATCATCGCTGGTAAGCTACGGGGCCAATTCGTTAACGCTGGTAATACCATATTTTGGCTACTCAACCATGGAACGTGCGGTGCTAAGCGGCGAAATTGTGACCGCCAAAACCCGCGCACGGTTGATATCGGCTATCCCAAAATCAAACCGGGGCAATAAAGTGGTTTTGTTCGATCTGCATTCCGAAGGGATCCAATACTATTTTGAGCACGACCTGTACCCGGTTCACGTGTATTGTAAAGACCTGGTGATAAAAGCCGCCCTCAAATACGGCGGCGACAATTTTGTAATGGCCAGCACCGATGCCGGCCGCGCCAAATGGGTAGAGTCGTTAGCTAACGACATGGGCGTAAACGCTGCCTTTATCCTTAAAAGAAGATTAAAAGGCGACCATACCGAAGTAAGCGCCATTAATGCCGATGTTGCCGGCAAAACGGTAATCATTTATGATGATATGATCCGTTCCGGAGGCAGCATCATCAACGCCGCTCAAACCTACAAAAATGCCGGTGCAGGCGATATTTACGTAATAACAACCCACGGCCTGTTCATCAACAATGGCATAGAAAAATTAAAGAATAGCGGCCTGATAAAAAAACTCATCAGTTCAGATTCGCATATGAATATGCAGGCCATTGGTGACGATGACTTTGTGGAGGTTAATAGTTTGGCGGAGTTGATTTGCTCGGTGATTTAGTTATTTTAATAGACAATTTCCTGTCATCCTGAACGTAGTGAAGGATCTATTTGCCACCATGTATCTTACACTTGCAAAGTTCGTGAATGGATCTTTTGTGCCTACCCGATTCTCCTGTCATCCTGACGAAGGAAGGATCTGTCAGCTGTGCATGACCGATAGAAAAGTTCGCGAATAGATGCTTCGTTCCTACCCATGACATGTTGGAAAATCCCAGACTTACGAAGTTTTGAAAACTTCGTAAGTCTTTCGCCGACGTGTTATCCCTCCTTCAGAGTTTCGCGAAATTTTACAACCCAGCATGACAGTGGGGGAGGATATCCAGGTTTATATTATAAATTAGCACGAATGTTCCACTTCAAACAATTCAGTGTCGACCAAAGCGGCTGCGCCATGAAGATTAATACCGATGGTGTTTTGCTTGGCGCATTAGCAACGGGCGATCACCCTAAGTCCATATTGGATATTGGTACCGGAACCGGCGTTATAGCACTGATGCTTGGGCAACGTTTTGCCAACGCGCAAATTGATGCCGTGGAGGTTGATGAAAGTGCTGCGGAGACAGCTGACGGCAATTTCAAACGCTCCCCGTTCGCGAATAGGCTCATGGTTTATGCTTCAGGGTTTAAAGAATTTTTTGAGGGCAATCCCGGTAGCAAATATGACCTGATTGTTTCCAATCCGCCATTTTACATCAATTCCCTGTTATCGCCTGGCGCCAAAAAGAACCAGGCTAAACACGCAGGCGAAGGTTTTTTTGAGGGGTTGATCCAATCTGTCGCGGAGCACCTTGCCGATAATGGACTTTGCTGGCTGGTGTTACCGCCCGATACCGGCGCATTGGTAAAAGAACTGGCTACGCAACATGGGCTTTATCTGCAAAAAACAATCCACATACATTCTTTTGAATCAGATGCGGCCCACCGCGAAGTATTGGTTTTTGGGTTGCAGGCAGCTGAACTTAGCGAAGACCGGTTAGTAATATACGATGGGCCGAAAGTTTATAGCGCATCATATCAATCGGTATTAAAGAATTTCCTGACCATATTTTAAATATACTCCGCGGGAATACTGGTGGAAGCCTGTGGCTTCAATTCAGCCGAAAGCTGAAACCATGCGGCCCACGGGCTGAAAGCCCGCGGGAGCAGCGCAATGGATAACCTGCATATACTACAAAAGGTCTTCCAGCCAAATGGTGGCTTCGGCATCTTTTAAAGTTATCGAAGTGCCGGTGCCATCAACCGGGTAAAGGGTACAGCCAAACGTAAGCTTAATTTTAAGCCCTTCGTGGTTTCCTATCTGGGCGGGTATCTGGGTTACAGTTACAATAGAAACGCTGTTGCCGGTCTGGCTGCCTATGCTGGTATAATCTTTACCGCTTGCATCAGTGTAGTTAATAACTATAAATTGCTTGTCGAGGGCGGTGTTTTGTACGGTTGCCAGCTGCCAGGTTCCTGTTTTGATAAAACTATTGAAATAAGTGGGCTTATCGTTGCCAAAAATAAATTGATAAGTACGAAACTCTACCCCAATTTGTGGTTTGTAGGTTTTTGCATCGCCTATGTAACCGGTAAGGCTGCCGGTAATGTTACCCTGATCGTTTGATGTCGCGCCGGCTGTACCGGTATTCCAGCCGGTAAGGCCATCTGTTACCTGCCACGCTATTGCTTTGCTGTTTAATGTGCCTTTGATGTAATATTCGGCAGTAATAGTAACAGGAGGATCGGTTGTATTGGTGCTATCCGGCGCCACTTCGGGCTCCAGCCTGCAGGCACTTACAGTTATCATTAAAAGTAAGCCGATGAAGGTTTTATGGTTTAGAAATTTCATAAACAATGTGTTGGTTATATACTTCTACGTGTATTTAATATCCAATAGTTTCGCCGGAACGGGAATGTTTAAAATTATCTCAATGGTTAATTTAATTGCTTTTTCTACAGGTAGTTAGTCGGCGCATCCGCTTAGTTGGAGTAGCGGAAATTGCGGCCCGCACGAATTAATTTTTGTCTTACCTCTTGATTCTTGACTCTTGCATCTATCTTTACCCCATGACCCGCATTGGCCTGATATCCGACACCCACAGCTACCTCGACGAAGCCGTTTTTAAACACTTTGAAAACTGCGACGAGATTTGGCACGCCGGTGATTTTGGTACTATGGAGCTTGCCGGTCAGCTGGCAGCTTTTAAACCCTTAAAAGGCGTTTATGGTAATATAGATGGCAAAGATGTAAGAATAGTTTACCCCGAACACCTGCGTTTTAACTGCGAGGGGGTGGATGTATGGATGACTCACATTGGCGGTTACCCGGGCAGGTATAGCCAGCATATCAAGGCGGGCATTTACACTAACCCTCCCAAACTATTCATCACCGGCCATTCGCACATTTTAAAAGTGATACCCGACAAAAAGCTACACCTGTTGCACCTTAACCCCGGCGCGGCAGGCAAACAAGGCTGGCACAAAGTACGCACCCTGATGCGTTTTAATATCGATGGAGATAAAATCCAGGATTTGCAGGTAATAGAACTCGCGGGACGCTGAATTCAGTAGCAAGTATTTAGTATCAAGTAGTAAGACTTAAACAGGTAGATATTATTAAATCAATCCTGCCTTTGCATTTTCCACCTCAAAAACAGAGTCGATAAGCAGTGGGGCACGTTTCCCGGCGGCGACGGCCAGTTGGTCGCAACGTTCATTTTCGGGATGCCCGTTATGGCCCCGTACCCAGGTGAATTTTACCTGGTGAAGTTTGCTAACCTCGAGGTAGCGCATCCAGAGGTCCTTGTTTTTTTTACCGGCAAAGCCTTTGGAAACCCAGCCGTTTACCCAGCGTTTTTCGATAGAATCGATCACATATTTGGAGTCGGAGAAGATCATAACCTGCTGATTAGGCGTCTTTAGCGCTTCCAAACCTTTAATAACGGCCATCAGTTCCATCCGGTTATTGGTGGTTTTACGGAACCCTTCGGATAATTCCTTATAATGTTGCCCCGAGCGCAATATCACTCCATACCCACCCGGTCCCGGGTTACCACTTGATGCACCGTCTGTAAAAATCTCGATCATTGTGCAAATATAGTAAAGCCCCCCAACCCCCTGAAGGGGGAGCAAAAAATATCTGGTTTATACTAATCAGGAAACTCCCCCTTCAGGGGGGCTAATCAACCTTCTTCACTTTCAACCTCAACGAGTTGCCAATTACCACCACATCAGAAAAAGCCATGGCAAAAGCGCCAACCATTGGGTTTAAAAAACCGAAGGCCGCTACCGGAATAGCAATTATGTTATAGGCAAAGGCCCAAAAAAGATTCTGCTTAATGGTAAGGAGCGTGTGTTTGCTAATCTGTAAAAACTTGATAACCGAATGTAAATCAGTATTTAACAGCACCACACTTGCCGATTGGATGGCTACCTGGCTGGCATCGTTCATAGATACCCCCACATCGGCCTGGGTGAGGGCAGGGGCGTCGTTTATGCCATCGCCTATCATTATAGTTTTGCCCTTTTGTTTGTATATGTCAATTACCTTCAGCTTTTCATCAGGCAGTTTTTCGGAGTGTACTTCGCTGATGCCTACCTGGCCGGCTACTTTGAGGCAGCGGTTCTTTTTATCTCCGCTTAAAAGTACAGGTACAATCCCCATTTTTTTAAGTTTCGTTATGAGCATGGCTGTCTCGGGCTTAATCTGGTCATCCATAGCAACCTGGGCCAGCAATTGCTGGTTTTTATAAAGCGAAAGGTTAAAATGATCCTCGGTGTTTTGTTTGGCAGTACCTAAAAAGTAGTGGTTGCCCTGCACATCTTCGGCACGCATTCCTAACCCTTTTTCTTCCTGAACAGATTTCAGGATCACTTTTTGCTGAGTTAGTTTTTTTAAACCCTCAACCAACGATTTGGCAATAGGGTGGTTTGAACGTTCTTCAATAGCGGTAATAATACCCCTTATGAGTTCTATATCGGTACCCGGCTCGGTTTTAATCTCATTAATACTAAACTTGCCGGTGGTAAGTGTTCCGGTTTTATCAAACACCACATATTTAGTGCGGGCAACGGCTTCAATGGTATCCCCGCCCTTTATCAGTATGCCGCTTTTGGCAGCGCGGCCCAAACCAACCATCACGGCAGTTGGGGTAGCCAGGCCCATGGCGCAGGGGCAGGATATCACAAGCACCGCAATAGCGTTCATAAGCGATTTTTGCATACCTGCCTCACCTGCAAAATAGGTGAGGATGAAGGTGGCAAGAGCTATCAATATTACTACCGGGACAAATATAGAGGCTACCTTATCACCCAGTTTCTGCACCGGTGGTTTTGCGGCCTGTGCTTTTTTCATCAGGTCGATAATCTGCGACAGGATAGTATTTGAGCCTACTTTGGTAGCCAGCATATGAAAGTTACCGTTTATGACGATAGTACCGCCGATAACCTTATCGTACTTTTCTTTTTCAACCGGCATGCTTTCGCCTGTGAGCATGGCCTCGTCAACCGATGCGCTGCCAGAAAGGATTTCGCCATCAACCGGAATCTTATCACCCTGGTTAACCACCAATGTATCACCGGGGCGAACTTCATTCGCGCTGATGACTTCAATACTTTCATTAACAATCCGGTTGGCATTAACCTTTTGAAATTTGATAAGGTCTTTTACTGCCGATGTAGTTTGTGTAACCGAGCGTTTTTCAAACACGTTGCCCAAAAGTACTAATGTGATAATGGTAGCGCTGGTTTCATAAAACTGGTATTGCCCGCCTAAAGCCTGAATAGTACCTACAAGGCTATAAATGAATGCAGATGTGGAACCAATAAAAATCAGCACATCCATATTAGGTACGCCCGCCTTAACCGAGTTCCAGCCGCTTTTCCCGAAATGCAGGCAGCCTATTATAAAAACAGGGAGGCAAAAAAGTAACTGCGTTATGGGTTGATGTAAAAAATGCCAGGGCAATAGCATATGGAGTAAAAGTGGTGCTGTAAACACAGCGCAAAAGATAAATTTGTTCTCCACCAACTCATAAAATGCCGGCGAATGCTGATTTATATCATCAATTACTTTAAACCCTAAATTTTCTATGCCTTTTATTACATCAGGAAGTTTAGAGTCGTCGTCGGTAGAGAATTTTACTTCCTCGCCGGCAAAGTCAACCAGTATATTATGTAACCCTTTTTTTTCGAGGAGTTTATGGACAGACATGGCGCAATTGTTACAGTGCATCCCGGTCACGTTCAGTTCAATTAATTGCTCAGCCATAGTTACAAATTTAGCCATTAATTAAAATCGTTCTAAATAAATGAGGTAAGCTGAATGTAATTTTAAAAAGAGTTTGCAAATAGCCCGGAGATTTCTATTTTTGCACTCTCCAAACGGTAGATGTAGCTCAGTTGGTTAGAGCATCGGTTTGTGGTACCGAGGGTCGTGGGTTCGAGCCCCATCATTTACCCTTCACGGGGCAAGAGATTTTCAGAAGTCTTTTGCCCCCTTTTTTTGCCTCTTAATTTCTTGTTTGTCAGATATATAGACTGGAAGCTACTACTCACTTTAGCGGTTCGATGTTTTAGATTTTCAAGAATGATGGTATCAGATGATCCGGATAGCCTCCTAACGACAACCTGTAACAAGCTTTATTTCAGGGTAAGTTCGGGCATGGCCCGTACCATAGCATCGGCAACTCGTTTGCTTCAGAGGTAGGTTATTTATTTTCCGCTGATCAAATGAAGGAATCGACAATTTTATCTCGTTAATTGCGAATTTATCTTACTTTTATGCTACGGTAGTGTACTGGCTTGCCAAGGGCCAGATTCCTGATTTCGAAGATCTCAACTAAATTTTAATGCGTGTAAAACTTTATATTGTCGTTTCAGCATTGGTTTTTGCTTACACGAATAATTTTGCGCAAAACAGCCAATACCAATTTTCACGGCTCAATACGGGCAACGGACTGTCTCACAACCAAGTTAATTGCATATTTAAAGATCCCAAGGGCTTCATGTGGTTCGGTACAGCGTCGGGACTTAACCGTTACGACGGTTATACTTTTAAAGTATTTAAGCATGACGTAAATAATAAAAACACCATAAAGGAGGATTACATAACTAATATTTTTGAAGGGCCCGACAAAAAATTATGGGTAGCAACCCCAAACGGATATTCCTTTTATGACCCAGAAACGGAGCAGTTTAACAATGATGTATCGTCAGTGGACTATTCTTTCAAACTTTCCGAGTATCCGTTAGTTTCCAAGATACTTCACAACGGCAAAGGCGACTTCTGGTTTTTGCGTCCCGATTCCGGCCTTTACAGGTATAATGAGCTGAAAAAAACTTCCACGCGTTATTATCATCACCGTAATTCCAACCCATCATTATATTCAAATTCTGTTACAGACATGGAGCAGGATGCAAGCGGGAATTTATGGCTTGCTTATAACGATGGCGTGGTAGAGCTATTTGATGTAAAACGAAATGCAATTACGTACCATACCGATATTTTTAAAAAAGCAGCTAATAATAAGGGCAGGAACTATTCGGTAACTATCGATAGGGAAGGCGATCTCTGGATGTTTAACCCCAATATGGATTCCGGCGTTTATTATTACAGCCGCCGTACGGGCCGGTTTCGGTACATCACCAAAGAATCGTCAGAGACACCGCTTACATCCAACATCATCATTAGTATTATTCAGGCCGACGACGGCCTTATGTGGATCTCCACTGATCATGGCGGCGTAAACTTATTGGATAAAAAAAGTGGGAAAATTACTTATTTATTAAATAGGGAAGATGATCCGAAATCATTGGGACAGAACACTGTATCGCTTTACAAAGACAACACTGGCATTATGTGGGCCGGTACGCTTAGAGAGGGGGTAAGCTATTATCATAAAAATATTATCAGGTTCCCGCTCTACAAACACTTTGCCTCAGATCCCCGGAGTCTTAGTTTTGAAGATATTAATAAATTTGCAGAAGATAAAAAGGGCAACCTATGGATTGGGACCAATGGTGGCGGTTTAATTTACTTTGATCGCAAAACAGGCAGGTTTACCCAGTATAAACACGATCGGAGAAACCCGAACAGCCTCAGCAGTGATATTATTGTAAGCTTATATATCGACCATGATCAGCAACTATGGATAGGTACGTATTTTGGTGGGCTGGATCATTTTGACGGGAGAAAATTTATTCATTATAAGCATGATGACAAGGTGCCCACGAGCATTGCTGACGACCGGGTATGGAATATCCTGGAAGATTCATCGAACCGGTTATGGATAGGCACTTTTGCGGCAGGTTTGCAAATATTTGACAGGGACAAACAAATATTTTTGTCTCCCTTTAAGCAAACGGATATCAGGTCGCCTTATATATCCGCACTCTTTGAGGACACCAAAGGTAATCTCTGGGTTGGAGGATACTTTGGGGTAGATAAAATATTAAAAAATGGGCGTGGCGTTATACATTATAATAAAAAGAAAAACGACCCTAACAGTTTGATCCATGATGACATCCATAATATCACGCAGGACAGCCGCGGCCTGATGTGGATAGCGACAAGGGATGGACTAAGCATACTGAACCCCGAAACAAACCGTTTTATCTCGCTGACTAAAAAGGACGGGTTGCCCGACAACCAGGTTTCGAGGGTATTAGAGGATAAGGGCGGGGCCATGTGGTTAAGTACATCAAACGGGCTGGGCCGGATAACATTGACACCTGGCAACGGCACATATAAGTTTCAATTTGAAAGCTTTGATGAAACCGATGGCCTGCAGGGCAGAGAGTTCAACGTATCTACAGCCTTAAAAACTAATAAAGGGGAATTGGTATTTGGCGGCTCTCACGGCTTTAATATTTTCGATCCATTGAGTATACATCCGAATACCGATGAGCCTGAATTAATTTTTACCGATTTTCAGCTATTCAACAAAAGTATAGCAGCCAATGAAGAAGTTGACGGCCATGTTGTATTATCTAAAGCAATTTCGGCCACACAGGAGATAACGCTGAACCATAGCGAAAATGTGTTCGCCATTGAATTTGCTGCTATAAATTTCTTTAACCCCAATAAAATAACGCATCAGTATATGATGGAAGGTTTTGATAAAGGGTGGCTTACAGCAAATAATGCTACCCGGAAAGCTACCTACACCAACCTTGATGGGGGCGATTATACTTTTAAGGTAAGGGCCATTGGCCGGGAGGGAAAATGGAAACCCAGCTATATAAAATTAAAAATTAAGGTATTGCCCCCGTTCTGGAAATCTACTTTAGCTTATATTATTTACCTGTTGCTGATAGCCGGGACCCTGTTTTTTATACGCCGGCGCGGAATACAAAAAATAAGAAAACAGTTCCTAGCAGAGAAAGAAAAATTTATAGCAGAGAAAGAAAAACAGGAAGCAAAATTGATAATTGAACAGGAGCGGCAGGAGATTAAGCGAATGCAAGATCTTGATCAACTGAAAACTAAATTTTTGACCAACGTAAGYCACGAGTTCCGAACACCGATTTCGCTGATCATGGCGCCGGTCGAAAAAATGCTTACCCGTGCTGATCAGGAACAGAAACAACAGCTGGGCATGATMGGAAAAAACGCCMGGCGATTGTTGAACATGGTAAACCAATTGCTTGATTTCAGGAAGATGGAAGTTCAGGAGTTGAAACTACATAGCAAGCCAGGGGATATGGTGAAGTTCATCAACGAGATATACCTTTCATTTACTGATATAGCTGAACAAAAAGAGATTAATTTTATTTTTGATACCTCGGTTGATTCGCTGTTCACTGATTTTGACCATGATAAGATAGAAAGGATATTGTTTAACCTGCTATCAAATGCTTTTAAATTTACACTGCCCGGCGGCCAGGTAAGCCTGTTGCTTAATGTAGATAGCGAAACCGGCAAYGCCCCGCTTGAAATTAAGGTGATTGATACCGGTATTGGTATTCCGCATGAAAAACAAAGTAAAATTTTCGAACGTTTTTTTCARCACGATATTCCGGAGTCGATGATTAACCAGGGCAGCGGCATCGGCCTTGCAATTACGCATGAGTTTGTGAAGATGCACGGAGGCGAAATAACAGTTGAGAGTGAGCCTGATCACGGCAGTTGTTTTACCGTTAAACTACCGTTTGTTATCTATAACGRTCGGGATAAAGACCTGCCATCAGACGATGACATGGATAACGACATCGTAAACGAGATTACCCATAAAGAAGATAAATCTGTCGTTAAACAGCCGCGATCAAATAAAAAGCCGGTAGTTCTTTTGGTTGAGGATAACGACGATTTTCGCTTTTACCTGAAAGACAATTTAAAGGACGTATTTTTTTTAATCGAGGCTTCAAACGGAAGAGAAGGTTGGCAAAAGGCCCTATCTCAGCATCCGGATATTATTGTAAGTGATATCAGCATGCCCGAGATGACGGGAATTGATTTGTGCAAAAAGCTAAAGAAGGACAAACGCACCTCACACGTTCCCATTATTTTGTTAACTGCATTAACAGGCGAAGAAGAGCAATTGAAGGGCCTGGAAATTGGCGCTAATGATTACATGACCAAACCATTTAATTTCGAAATATTGCTTTCAAAAATTAAAAATTTGCTAATCCTGCGGGATAACTTTAAACGTACTTATAAAAAACAAATTGATTTGCAATTGCAAGAAGTTGTCATTCAATCTGAAGATGAGAAATTTTTAAGAAATATAGTTGAATATGTCGAGCAGAATATTTTAAACTATAATCTTTCAATAGAAGAAATAAGCCGGCAGATGAACATGAGCCGGGTATCGCTTTATAAAAAAGTTTTGACACTTACAGGTAAGACGCCTATTGAATTTGTTCGATCAATAAGATTGAAAAAAGCGATGTATTTGCTGGAGAACAGTCAAATGACAATCAGCCAGATTTGTTATGAAGTTGGCTTTAACACGCCTAAATATTTTACGAAACTATTCAAGGACGAGTATAACACACTTCCCTCAACCTATCTCAGTTCAATTCGCCAACAAAAACTGAAAGAAAATAATAGTTAATTAAATTTTATCCGGATTTATTTTTTAGCACCTCCTCTTCTGGCTACGTTATAACAGCCAATTAGGATTCTCTTTGTTGTTACATAGGTCAATATTTCGAAAAAACAAGTAAAAACTCGAAATAGAAGTAAAAAAAATTACATAACTTATTTGTTTTCAGCAAATTGAAGATTTGGTTAACATCTCGTCTATATTCGTTATCAAACCGGCTATTCCTTTCTTTTTAACAATCATAGTTTCATCCCCCGGAATATAAGTTCAAAGTAATGTATTTAAAGACGTTGCTTTTGAACAATGTTCCACCAATAACCAATAGGACCAACAGTTAACTTTTTTGAATTAGTAAACATGCGCCTGACTGCACCTGAAGTTTTTTAACTGATTGTTCGGGCAGCTGTTTCATGTGAAGAAACTAACAGTAAAGTAGTTTTCAAAGGTTGTTTTTGGGCTATCTAAAATGCGATAACAAAATAAATTATGAATGAGAGAAAAACCAATTAAGCACTAACCAAACACCAATGTACCAATTATCAAACCTTAAAATCCTTTTAAAAGATGGATAAAAATTTACAAAAGAGAGTGAAATACCAAATTTCATTAATTATCGCGGGCATATTTCTTTATATATCTGCCCATGCACAAACCGTAAGTATTACGGGTAAAATAACAAGCGCCGACGATGGCCAGCCGATACCAGGCGTAAGCATTAAGATTAAAGGGACGGGCCTGGGCACGGTGTCCAGCATTGATGGTAGCTATAATATAGCCGCTGAGCCGGGCAAAGTACTCGTTTTTAACTTTTTAGGTTATGCGCCACGCGAAATTACCGTGAAACAAGCCGGTGCAATTAACGTCAGGCTTAATTCAACATCCAGCAATCTGAACGAGGTTGTTGTTATTGGTTATGCCAAGGCACGAAGAAAAGACGTTACCGGGTCTATAAGTTCAATATCGGGAACCGATTTGCGGCAAACGCAGCCAACTACTTTCGACCAGGCCCTGCAGGGTAAAGTTGCAGGGGTTGTGGTTCAACAAGTGTCGGGCCAGCCTGGTGGCGGTGTATCTATTCAAATACGTGGTGTGTCGTCAATAACCGGCTCCAATTCGCCAATGTACGTAATAGATGGTATCGTTATTCCACCGGTGGGTGACCCCGGTAACGGTTCAAATCCGTTAAATGCTATTAATCCCTCCGACATTGAATCAGTAAACGTATTGAAAGATGCTTCGGCAACAGCTATATACGGTTCGCAGGCAACCAATGGCGTAGTTGTTGTTACTACAAAAAGGGGCAAAGCCGGACCGCCGCAGATAAGTTATGATTTCTATACCGGTTACCAGGAAATAATCAAGCGGCTCCCTACAGTAAATTTACCAGAATTTGCAACTTTTATTAACGCCCGGGCCGTTGCCTGGGGCTTTGATTCAAGGCCCGAATTTGCCAATCCTCAATATTTAGGCCCCGGTACCGACTGGCAAAAGGAATTATTCCGGAAGGCCCCGATGATGAGCCACGCAATTACTATAAACGGCGGGGATGCCAGGACCCAATATGTACTATCACCCTCGTATTTTAACCAGGAAGGGATAGCCCTTGGATCTAATTTCAAAAGATACTCACTACGGCTGAATTTAGATAACAAAACTACTGATTGGCTAAAAATAGGGACCAGCCTGCAATTGACGCATGTTCGTGAAAATGTAAATTCAACCGCCAGTAATGTAATCGGCACCGCGCTAAGCATTACTCCCGATGTTCCAGTACTAAACGGAGATGGTTCTTTTGGTGGTGTTACTGATCCCAACGGTTGGGTACAACCTGTTGCCAACCCGGTGGCATTGGCTAAAATTGTCAAAGATCTAAAAAAGAGGAACCAGATATTTGGCAACGTGTATGCCGAAATACAATTTACCAAAGACCTGTCGCTGCGAAATGAGCTATCCGGTAATTTTGATTTTAATACGGAAAACAGGTTTTCACCAACCTATAGTTTTGGCAAAGGCACTCCCAGCCCTAACTACGGTTCTTCAAGCGCCGGTCAAAATTTTTATATAGTCATACGCAATTTTTTAACTTATAATCATAATTTCAAAAAACTTCATGTTGATGCTTTAGCAGGGCATGAATCGCAGGAAAGCACTTTTGAAAATCTTAGCGGTGACCGAAGGAATTTTCCTTCAAACAATGTGCAGGCCATTAATGCGGGGGATGCCAGCACGGCCAAAAACTCTGGTGATAATTCACAATCAAACCCCACCGGCGGCTCAGCACGGGAATCTTATTTCGGCCGTGTCGACATTTTCTGGGATGACAGGTACCTGCTCACCGGCAATATACGGAACGATGGTTCTTCAAATTTTCCCACCAACAATCGTTGGGGTACTACCTATTCGGGTGGGTTTGCCTGGAAAATTCATAACGAGGCATTTTTAAAAGGCGTAAAATCTATAGATGAATTGAAATTGAGGATTGGTTACGGGTTAACCAACAACCAGGGCATACCAGGCAATACTTATGTAACCCAGCTTACATCGGTTACAAATGGTTTATCAGGTACAGCGCAGTTTCAAAACAATTTGCCAAATCCGTCCGTGAAGTGGGAAAAAACCGATTATTACAATGCCGGGATCGACGCATCGTTCTGGAATGGGCGTTTGGCTTTTTCATTAGACGTTTACGACCGCGAAACAAAGGACCTTTTATTACAGGTGCCGCTTCCGGCGTACTCCGGTACGGTATCGGGTTGGGGCCCGGGATCTATGCAGGCGCCTTTTGCCAATGTTGGCTCGCTAACCAACAAAGGGGTTGATTTCCAAATCAATTCTACCAATCTTACTTCCAAAAGTTTTAGCTGGAAAACCTCTTTTACCCTATCGCGAAATATCAATAAAGTGACCTACTTAGGTGCCGGGGGAAGTGATGCTAACCTGAGCCAGAAATCATATGTAATTAACGATATCATTGAAAAAACAGTGGTGGGGCAACCCGTTGGCGAATTTTATGGCTATGTATTTGACGGGATATTTGCAAAGCCATCTGATTTTCAAAACCATGCCCGGCCTGCCGACGCAAACGGCAACCCTTACCCGGTTTCTCCGGCAGGCGGGGGTATCTGGTACGGCGACCGTATGTTCAAGGATTTGAATGGCGACGGTATTATCGATTCCAGGGACCAAACCTTTTTGGGTTCCCCGATCCCGAAATTCCAGTATGGTATCAACAATACATTTAACTACAAAAACTTTAGTCTGAATATTTTCTTCAGCGGCAGCTATGGCAACAAAGTGTTCAATCAAATGGCCATACAGCAAAACGATCCGCAAAACCATACTACCTATTTTAAATCGGTATTAAATTATGCAAAACTGGCTATGGTAAATCCTGCAGGCTCTTCGTCCGATGTTGACAATGTATATGTTACCAACCCAAATACAACAATTGTAGGTGTGAGAAATGACAATACCAACAGCAATAATCGTCCCAATAGTTTGATGATTGAGGATGGCTCGTTCCTGCGGTGCAAAAATATCAAATTAGGTTACGGGTTACCAGAAAATATTTTATCAAAAATAGCTGTGCGGTCTGTTAACATATATGTCAACGTATCCAATGCATTTATCATTACAAAATATAAAGGCATGGATCCTGAAATTGGTTCGTGGAACCCGCTTCAGGCAGGTTGGGACAGCGGTTATTACCCGCAGCCAAGGGTATTTACTATTGGTGCAAACATAACCTTGAAATAACAAAACGATCACCGATTAAAAATATATGTTTATGAAATCAATTCACAAAATTATCATCATCCTGCTATGTGCTGCAGCAGTGGCCGGATGTAAAAAGAGTTTTTTGGACCGTCCGTCCAACTCGCAGATAAGTTCTCTTAATTTTTACAAAACCACGTCCGATTTACGCCTGGCTACGGCAAGCCTTTACGGCGGTTCGCAGTGGTTTCAATGGAACAATGGCGCCTTGATACCGCTTGGCGATGTATTGAGCGGCACCGGCAGCTTTCAGTATAGTAACGATTTAGTACAGCTTTTTACACGCACTATTACCGCGCAAAATGGCCTGGTGACAAATGGCTGGGTTGGGTTGTACAATGTTATAGCGCAATGTAATGGCGTTATCAATGCCATACAGACCCAGGCTGATCCGTCCATTTCGGTGGCAGACAAAAATGCGGCCATAGCTGAGGCGAAGTTTATTCGTGCCGTAGCTTATTATCATTTGGCGGTGTATTGGGGTGCAGTGCCAATTATTGAAGATAACAGCAAGCTGATAAAAGATCCGCTGCTTCCTCGTAATATTGTTTCGGATGTGTATAAATTCATTGCTAAAGACTTAACCTTCGCAGCGCAATATCTTCCCAAAACAGATGCAAAAGGCCGGGTAACTACCTGGTCGGCGCAGGGGATGCTGGGCAAAGTATATTTGACGATGGCAGGTGTAGGCAAAAGCGGCAGCCGCGACCAGGCCTTGCTTGACAGTGCCAAAAAGTATGCAGGCAACGTGTGTAAAAACAGCAATTTAAATTTGCTGCCCAGTTATTATGATCTTTTCAAGGCGCAAAACAACGATAACCCTGAGTCACTGTTCGCGCTTCAATGGGCCGGAGGTGTAGGTTATGGAGGTGGCAATGCTATACAACTTTATTTTTCACCAAGCGCGGATATACTTCCTCAAAAGCTAGGTGGATGGCAAGCCTTACAGCCAACCTACGATTTGTACCGCATGTATTCGGCTAAGGATACGGTAAGGCGCAAAGCCACTATTATGCTGAACGGAGATCTTTATCCCGAATTGAATGCTGCCGAAGGTGGTTTTAAGGCAACAGGTACGGGCCTGAAAAAACATATTATTGGGAACGAAAAAGACAACAATTCGCCAACAATGGACGGATGGTCATCCCCCGAACATGTTGCAATTCTTAGATTGGCCGATGTGTATTTGGTATATGCCGAAGCTATTTTGGGTAATAATAGTACTACGAGCGATGGTGACGCTATAACTTATTTTAATAAAGTGCGGACGAGGGCCGGCGTGGATATTGTGACTGCGATTACCCCGGCTTTACTGCGTAAGGAGAGAAGGGTTGAACTTGCTTTTGAGGGACAATACTGGATAGACCTGGTGAGGTATTCTTATTATGATCCTTCAAATGCTGTGAACTTTCTTAATAACCAGGATGCCACTCACGGCCGGATTTCGTTTACTTATGACCCTGTAACGAAAAAAGCTACGAGGGACACTACTGCCACTCCAATTACGCTTCCGGCAACTGTCAATTCATTTACGTTGCCGGTTCCGTCATCAGAGTTGACCACCGACCCTAAATTGGCACAGCCACCGGTACCATATTATTAATTAAAACATTTAAAATATTTTGTTATGAAAAAGAAATCATACCTACGCCTGTGTTTTTTGCCGCTTTTGTTCATGATTGTGGCTTTATCACCGGCTTGTAAAAAGAATGCAGATGGCGGTAGCAGTGCCCCTCCGGTTATCGCGGCTATTAAAAGTTATGTAGCCTCACCTAATGATACGGTTTTAAATAGCGCCGTAGCAAAAGGCCAATGGGTGGTAATAACCGGGCAGAATTTGCAAAATGCAACCCAAATTTATTTTGACGGGGTTCCCGCCTCTTTTAACACCGCTTTATTTGCCCCTGGCAGTGCTGTGGTGAAAATCCCTAATATAGATTTTGGAAAAATTGATACTGCCAAACTGTATACGGTAAAATATGTTACAGGAGCAGGTTCAGCAACGTTCGCCTTTAAATTAGGTCCGCCGGCGCCAACTATTAGTGCTGTATCCGATGTGTTTGCCGCCCCCGGCGATTCGGTTTATCTGTACGGTGCCAATTTAATATTGGTTCAACAGTTTTCATATGGCGGAACCAAAATTCCAAAATTTAACTCGAATGCCAATGGCACCGCTCTTGGTTTTCTGATGCCGGCAACAACATCCGACAAGTTTATCATAGTGACTACTAAATCTGGTACCGCCCGGGATACCATAAATGCAAAGCCAATCATTAGCAGCATTTCCAACGCTAATGCCAACGCTGGTGATTCGGTTTATGTTTATGGTACTTACCTTAAGACTGTTCAGTCCGTTTCTTTTGGCGGTGCTACTATTACAAATTTCACAGAAAGTCCACATGGCGCTTATGTTAAGTTTCTGGCGCCAGCTTCGAACAGCTACTCCAGTGCACCAGTTACCATTGTTACCAGTTATGGAACGATTTCTACTCCTTATAAAGTAAATACTCAAAATGGCGTTACTGCTGGTCTTTTAGCAAATTTTGAGTGGGGTGATAATTTTGGTTATGCCTGGTGGGGAGATGAAAAATTGGCTTTCGGCCCTCTGGCCGATTTTAATGGTTCGATGGGAACAAATAATACTATGTATATATATTTTGATTCTCCTGTTTTAGATGGCGGTGCAAGTAAGTACGCCCCATTGGGTAATTCTAATACGGGTAATCACTGGGTACCTGTGGCAAATATTACAGATCCTCCTGCAAAGTGGGCCCTTCAATTTGAAATAAGTGTGGCCCACCCATGGAATGGAGGTACGCTTTATATCAGAACTGAATTTGCAGGTGACACTTATGTTGCGCGTTATGAGCCATGGAAAGTTCCTGGTTCAAATGTTACCAAAGCTTTTAAAACGAAAGGTTGGCAAACTGTAACTATTCCTTTAACTGAGTTCAGATCAAAAGTTAACGAATTAGGGGATGGTGATTCAATTACTCAAATAAGCCAATTATTAGGGCCTACCGGTGCCAATAGTTATAATATGACCCTTAAAAATTTCGATTCTTCGTCAACTGCAACTGGTTTTTATGCCGCTATTGACAATATCAGGTGTGTGAAAAATTAAATAATAAAAAGCCCCATGGCAGCATATCGCCGTGGGGCTTTTTAACTAAATAAAATTAAGACAAAATGAAAATTAAGTATTGTTTTACAATATTGATATCTGTTATTACAGTTATATCTTTATTCTCCTGTAAAAAAAAGAATCCGGACCCGCAACTAACAGTTAGTGCACCCACCATAACTTTTACGGGTGACGGGGGGACCCAGGACCTATCCATTTCAGCTAATGCCGATTGGAGCATCAGCAATCCTGCTTATTCGTGGCTGCAAATAAATACAATAACAGGCAAAAGCGGCAGCACTGTTATTCATTTAACAACATTATCGGAAAATGGAACAGGGGCAAGCCGCTCTGGTGTTTTATTTATAAATTGTTCCAACGGCCAGGCAAGAAGGGTGACGGTTACCCAGGTCCCCAATTTATACCCAGGTTATAATACATCGCCCATAGCGCCAGACATGACCGGAATGACCAGTACTGCTGTGCAGCTGGCGGCAAAAATGCGCACGGGAATGGGCACAAATTTTGGCAATACCATGGAGTCGCCAAACGAAGGTGATTGGCAGAGTAGTAAATTGACCGAATCGTATGTGAAATTTATAAAACAATCAGGTTTCACTGCTGTACGGCTTCCCTGTAACTGGGTTTGGACCCATTTAAGTGACCGAAGCAAGGCGAAAATTGATCCTGCATGGCTTGCGCGGGTGAAACAAGTGGTTGGATGGTGCGTGGCCAATGATATATATGTGATACTGAATTCTCACGATAGTCCCAATGCCAATGCGTTAAAGAAAGATTCCGTTAACGCGATGCAAAAGGCGATTTGGGAGCAGATTGCTACAACTATGCGTGATTTTGATGAGCACCTTATTTTTGCCGGATTAAATGAACCTCCGGCTGACGATGCCGGGCAGATGGCCATACTTAATGGTTATCACGAAACATTCATCAAGGCAGTTCGCTCTACCGGAGGCAGAAACGCCTACCGGGTACTGGTTGTGCAGGGACCCACTACCGACAGTTATAAAACTTCTGACCTGATGACTACTATGCCTCACGATCCGGTACCTAATCGTTTGATGCTTGAGGTACATAGCTACACGCCTTCCACATTTACTTTACTAAACGATGGAGATGCAAGTTGGGGCAAAATGGTTTATTACTGGGGGGCCGGGAATCATTCTACTATTGAGCCGGACCGTAACGCCACCTTTGGAGAAGAGGATGCGCTCATCGCTGAATACGGAAAGATGAAAAAGTTTGTTGATCAAGGTATCCCTGTGGTGCTGGGTGAATATGCATCATGGAGGAGGACTCCCGCCGTCACCCAAAGCCGGAATATGCCTAAGGATATGGATAAGCACAATAAGTCTGTGGATGACTGGGCAACTTTTGCAACCAAAACTATGAGAGCGAATGGCCTTATGCCATTCTGGTGGGAGATAGGTTTTACTTTAGACAGATCTAATAATGTGATAAAGGACCAGCGTTTGTATGATGCCATTAAATTAGGATATAAGTAAAAGTATAGTGTCAATTATAGCATAAGGTTATTTCCCTTCCCTGAGATTGGTTAAGCGTTCGCCAGTCTCCGGGAAAGGTTAACCTCTTTATTACTTAGCTTAAAGAATAATTAATCGATTGAAATTACCCTTAACGAGTATTCGTTTTTTAGGTAAAGAAAAAAAGCATGTTTAGAAAAAAAGTGTTGTTAAGTACGGTCCTTGTTATGTCTTTTTTGGGATATAAAAAAGATGTAGAAGCTCAGGCTAATGCGGATAAACCGAAAGTGGTCAATGAAAAACTGGAAAAAAAATTTGCAAATGTTTCGCCGAAACTTCTCACCAATAATGCGAACCCTTTATTAGATTTTATGTTTACCGCCGACCCAACAGCTGTAGAATATAATGGAAGAATTTATGTGTATGCCACGAATGATCATGAACAGTATGAGGATGTAGGAAAGGATGGGAAAAACTCATACGAGCATATCCGTACACTGGTCATGATGTCTTCCGATGATATGGTTAACTGGACTTATCATGGCCTCATAAATACAGCAAAGCTGGCACCATGGAGTCAGAATTCCTGGGCGCCTTCCATTACATCCAGGCTGGAAGCAGACGGCAAAACGCACTTTTATTTGTATTACTCCAATGGCGGTGGTGGCTCAGCCGTGCTTACTTCCACCTCTCCCGTTGGCCCCTGGAAAGACCCATTAGGAAAGAACATAGTCGACCGCTCTGTCCCCGGTGTGGATGTCGGTGCTCCATTCGATCCTGGAGTTCTAATTGACGGCCAGGGTACAGGCTGGCTGGTTTTTGGAGCCGGAACGCCCAAAACAAAATATATGCCGGATAATGCCAGGATTGTCAAATTAGGAGCAGATATGATCAGTTTGGCCAGCAGTATTTCTAAGATACCCGCTCCTTATTTTAATGAGGCCAGCGACCTTAACTTTATCAATGGGACCTGGGTTTATAGCTATTGTACAAATTGGGATGCGCGCATTGAATGGCCCTATAGCAATATTGCTAAACCAACCCTATGCAACATATCTTATATGACGAGTAAAACACCCTTAAATCCGGATAGTTGGAAGTATCGTGATAATTACTTTAAGAATACTGGTGACGTTAACGTGGGACCTATGACAAACAATCACACTCACGTGTTCAAGTTTAAAGACAAATATTATCTTGCCTACCATGCCATGTATTTACAGGATTATTTTAACACCAAGGGTGGTTTTCGTAATGCGGGTATCGAACCAATACAGGTAGATGAAGGGAGTGATGTGACTTTCCCCATGGTCAGCGCAACTTTTAAAGGCTCCTTACAACTTAGCCTGTTAAATCCATTCGTTGTTCAGCAAGCAGAAACCACGGCGGGCACTTCGGGTCACGTCCAGTTCGATACTGTTGGTATTGTGGGTAATATGGTTGCCAAAGGAACAATAGATAAACAATGTCTCATGGTGCGGGGGGCCGATTTTAGCAAACAGGTTCCTTCCAAATTCGAAGCCCGGGTGAAAGGAACAGGTAGAATTGATGTTTATGTAAATAATCTTAAAGGCCCGGCTCTTGTTTCCCTTAAATGTGATGTGAAGGACTGGACTACGCTCTCAAAGCAAATAACACAGAACATAGCTAAAGGAGTAGGGAATATCTATTTTGTATTTAAAGGAGAGGGTTTTTTGTTTGATGAATGGAGATTTTATTAAGTCCGGTTGCTGGTTTATTGCTGCTATTTATAAGTCGATGTCCGATCAAAACGGGCTGGTACCGCCGATTCGGTGAAACCGTTAAACCTTTCTTTTGGGAGCCAGGTAGGTGCTTGATCAGGGTATGATGGATGTCATTAAAGCAGGGTATAAATAGCCTGCAGGCCCGGCACCGCTGAAAAGAGGGGCGGGGCTTTAAAAATGCACTAAGTTTTACGGTAAAAGATCAAAAGTTTGAAAATTAAATAAGAGAGAGTTTTAGTTGAATATAAGTGGATGCCTGGGGCCTTTACCGAGGGGCCCCGGCATTTTTTAACTATAACAATTCTGTTTTCAGCGTGAAGGAAATCAACAGTAATCTATTTGAATGCATGACGATATCTGTGGCAAATGATGCCTGGTTAAAAAAGATGATATGGAAAATCAAATGATTTCAAAAGCACCGGAATTAGATGAAAGTGAAATTAAAGCTTTGATAGAGAATTTTGATACGATTGGTATGTTGCTTAAGGAGCACGTTACTATCTTCAGTAACCCTATGTTAACGCCTGAATCGAAAAAAATGTGTAACGAGGGCTTGGTTCTTATTAAGAAGCTCACTCAAAAATGTTTAGAACATTACGGGATGCGTTACCTTCCAAAATAAGGTTTCAACTACGCGCTATGTGGATATGGGTAGGCACGCGCAGTTAAACAGGTAACAAATTGAAAAATTAAAACAAGAAAATGTAGACCGCATGGTGTTCGTACTGAAATTAACAGGCAGTACTGGAGGTATTCGGGTTGGACCACTGATTCGGCAACGCGCTTTCCTCCGGGAACAGCCCTTGCCGCGAGCTGGAATCCTGAGTTGGTCTTAAAGCAGGGGCAGGTGAAAATTACGGCCGCAAATAAATAGTATCGAGGAGAAGATTATACAACATTTTAGGATTATCGGACTTGCCAGCGCAGGTCAATTGACAATGAAAAATAAATATATAATAAAAGGGATCTTTTGTATCCTGTTACTGGCAACGGTAAAAACAGCCACCTATGCGCAGCCTTCGGTGGCCGCATCAAAACGCGAACACGTGTGTATAGATAATGACTGGCGCTTTGCATTAGGGCATCCTTATGATCCGGCAAAGGACTATTATAATGGAACAGGAGGTTTTTCTTATTTCGCTAAAACCGGCTATGGCGACGGCGCTGCATCGCCGGGATTTGATGATAGGGGGTGGCGTAAAATTAACCTCCCGCATGATTGGGCTGTTGAACAGTCTTTTAGTCCTAAGGGTAGCGTAAGTCACGGATCGAAGGCAATAGGCCGTAACTTTCCTGATGCCAGCGTGGGCTGGTATCGGAAAGCTTTTGTTGTACCCGCTACCGATCTGGGCAAGCATATATCCATAGCTTTCGACGGTGTTTTTCGTAACAGCGTAGTTTGGGTCAACGGGCATTACCTGGGTACCGAGCCCAGTGGGTATAATAGCTTTGAGTACGATATTTCTGAATATCTGAATTATGGTGGTAATAATGTTATAGCAGTACGGACTGATGCAACCATGGAAGAAGGCTGGTTTTATGAAGGCGCCGGTATTTACCGGCATGTTTGGCTCAATAAAACCAACCAGCTGCATATTGCTTCCAACGGAACATGTGTTACAACCCAGGTGAAAAACAATATTGCCGATGTTGATGCATCGGCCACGATTATTAATAGCGATAAAAAAGTAAGGAGCTTCAGCGTAACGCAAACTATTGTTGATGCCGATGGTAAAACACTTGCTACCGGCAAAGCGATGGGGCTTACTTTGATGCCTTTTACATCGCAGGATGTTAAAAGCGTTTTACCTGTAACTAATCCTAAGCTATGGTCGATAGAAACCCCCTTCCTGCACCGGTTGGTTACCACCGTTGAAGAGAATGGCGCTGTTACCGACAGTTATACAACAACATTTGGAATTCGCACCATCAGGTTTGATGCCAACGAAGGTTTTTTTCTGAACGGCAAACACGTTAAAATAAAGGGAACCAATAATCATCAGGATCATGCCGGTGTAGGCACTGCCATGCCCGATGCTTTACAGGAGTTTCGGAT
This sequence comes from Mucilaginibacter sp. P2_A5, assembly GCF_056404995.1. Classification (NCBI taxonomy): domain Bacteria; kingdom Pseudomonadati; phylum Bacteroidota; class Sphingobacteriia; order Sphingobacteriales; family Sphingobacteriaceae; genus Mucilaginibacter; species Mucilaginibacter sp. P2_A5. The sequence goes on along the minus strand of NZ_JBFUCY010000048.1, from coordinate 2,255 downwards.
CCGTACTTTAAAAGGTATGGGTTGCAATGCCTATCGCTGTTCACATCATCCGCCAACGCCCGAATTGCTGGATGCCTGCGATAAGTTGGGTATGCTGGTTATAGATGAAAATCGCTTAATGGGCGTAGCATCTACAGAGCTAAATGACCTGAAAAGGATGATCCTGCGAGATCGAAACCATCCCAGTATCATCAGCTGGTCAATAGGGAATGAAGAGTGGGGTATTGAAGGTAATATTACCGGGGCGCGTATAGCCGCTACAATGCAGGCCTTTGCCAAATCTATTGATTCGAGCCGTTATATCACTGCTGCAATAAGCGGCGGCATTGGCAATGGAATATCAACAGTAATTGATGTGCTGGGCTATAATTATGTAGCAACTAAAAATACCGACGAACAACATAAAAAGTTCCCCAACCAGTTTAGCTGGGGTACCGAGGAAGGATCGACCGTGGCCTCACGAGGAATTTATGAGGATAATATGGGCAAGCAGCAACTTGTTGCATATGACAGAAAGCAAAACGACTTTTTTTATAGCCTGGAGCAAGGCTGGAAACATTATGCGGCGCGGCCTTACCTGGCGGGTATGTTCATATGGACGGGTTTTGATTACCGCGGCGAGCCTACACCGTTTGGATGGCCTTCGGTAGTATCCTATTTTGGGATGGTTGATGCCTGTGGCTTTCCTAAAGACGATTACTATTATTTAAAATCATGGTGGACGGATCAAACCGTAGTACACCTGCTGCCACACTGGAACTGGCAAGGTAAAGAAGGCCAGGAAATAAGGGTATGCGCTTATAGTAATTGTGACGAAGTTGAACTTTTTCTGAATAAAAAAAGTCTCGGTAAAAAAATTATGGAACCAAACGGACACCTGGAATGGCAGGTAAAATATCAACCGGGAACGTTGGAAGCCATAGGCTACAAAAAAGGGGCAAAAGCAGGTAGCGATATTGTTAAAACTACTTTAGCGCCTGCTCAAATTAAATTACAGGCCGATAGGACGGCAATAAAAGCCGATGGAAAGGATATTGCCATAATTGCCGTACAGGCTGCTGATAAAAACGCTTTGGGCGCGCCAACGGCCGAAAATGAGGTTGGTTTTTCAATTGAGGGACCTGGTAAAATTATAGGCGTAGGCAACGGAAATCAAACTTCGCTTGAACCTGATCAATATGTAGAGCGGGTTAACCTGGTAAGTATTGGCAATTTAAAAGAAAAATTTGTCGACGATTTAAATGTAAAGGCCGAAGTAGCGGCAGATTATGATGATAGCGGTTGGCAAAATGCATTTAAAGATGTGCGGGATGATAATTTTGGGCAAAAAGTAAAAGCTTTGGTTTATAGGGCTGGCTTTTCCATTCCGGCTGATGCTGCAACTGCAACTGCTACATTTTTCAGTAAAAATATTGGCAAAGTGCAAAGCATTTATATTAACGGTAAGCAGATAGCCAAAGAAATTAAGGAGAGTGGCGAAAGCCCTGAATTTAAACTGGATGCCTCATTACTGCACCCGGGCATCAATACCATAGCTATTGTGGCTACGCCATTGCTCAAGGCGAATATCTGGTCGAGCGTTAATACCGATCCCGGCTTAATACAGCTGCTTTATCCGGCTGCGCCTTATAAAAGAAAACTATTTAACGGGAACGCCCAGGTTATTGTACAATCGACCGGGCAGCCAGGCCGGATAATATTAAAAGCAACTTCGCCAGGTTTAAAAGCAACTGTTGTTCAAATTACAGCAGCCGATAAATAACATTACACACAAATAATTTATGAAATATACCATTGCCTGTTTTATGGCATTTTTAGTGGCCGGCGGCGTTTCGGCACAAAATAAAAGCGAGGTTGCGCTTAAAGCGAAGATCAACGGCATCGTCGGCAAAATGACGCTGGAAGAAAAAATAGACATGCTTCACGGCAACGCGCTATTTTCTTCGGCAGGCGTAAGCCGTTTAGGTATCCCGGAGCTTACCTGCGATGATGGCCCGTTGGGCGTACGTGAAGAAATAAAGCGCTTTGACTGGGCTTCTGCTAACTGGACAACCGATTCGGCCACATTTTTACCAAATGGTTCGGCCATAGCGGCTACCTGGAACCCCGCGATGGCAAATAAATACGGCGTAGTTATAGGCGAGGAAGCCAATGCCCGTAAAAAGATTGTAATGCTTGCACCCGCATTCAATATCTGCCGGATGCCCCTTTGCGGCCGTACCTAYGAATATTATTCGGAAGATCCATATTTGAAC
>NZ_JBFUCY010000047.1:0-42413 GCF_056404995.1 Mucilaginibacter sp. P2_A5 | reverse complement strand
GCCGTAACAGTTATGCTTGACGTCGAAGCCAATACCGACGTTTGATAATTTACCGTGCTGCTGCCCGTTATAACTGTCAGCGTAGAAGCTGGGCTCAGGCTTAATGAGCTCAAAGCAGGATTACTTGATCCGTTTTTATACACAACGATAGCATAGGTACGAATGGTGACACCATCCTCGGCTGTTACAGAAATATGAACGGTAGTAGTCCCGGTAGCATTTAGCGTTACAGGGTCAGATGTGCTACCACTTGGCACAATATTACCTTCGACCCGTATCACCGAGTTAGGATCTGACGCTATAGCCTTAACATTTATACTGGCAGTGGCTGCAGAGACCGTAGTTTGATAGTTTACGGTACCGCTACCTGTTGTAGTTGTCAGTGTTGACACCGGGCTTAGATTTAGGGAAGTAAGCAAGGCATTACTTGACCCGTTTTTATTTACAACAACGGAATAAGTACGGACGCTGACACCATCCTCGGCTGTTACGGATATATGGATTGTTGTAGGGCCCGTTGCATTCAGCGTTATTGGGGCCGATGTAACACCGCTGGCTACTGTAGTGCCATCAATCTGTATCACTGCATTCGGGTCTAAAGTTGTAGCTACAACAGCAACAGTCCCTGCTGTCACCGATACCGAGGTTTGGTAGTTTATATTACTGGTACCCGTTGTCGCTGACAATGGACTTGACGGGCTTAATGCCAATGAACTTATTAAGGTATTACTTGATCCGTTTTTGTACACGGTAATGGAATATGTACGAATAGTGGCACCATCTTCGGCTGTTACAGAAACATGAATAACAGTTGCTCCGGTTTCGTTCAGCGTTATCGGTGCAGATGCGCTTCCGCTCAACACCACATTGCCCTCAATCCTTATTACCGCGTTTGGATCTGCACTTGCAGCCGTAACAGTTATGCTTGACGTCGAAGCCAATACCGACGTTTGATAATTTACCGTGCTGCTGCCCGTTATAACTGTCAGCGTAGAAGCTGGGCTCAGGCTTAATGAGCTCAAAGCAGGATTACTTGATCCGTTTTTATACACAACGATAGCATAGGTACGAATGGTGACACCATCCTCGGCTGTTACAGAAATATGAACGGTAGTAGTCCCGGTAGCATTCAGCGTTACAGGGTCAGATGTGCTACCACTTGGCACAATATTACTTTCGACCCGTATCACCGAGTTAGGATCTGACGCGATAGCCTTAACAGTTATACTGGTTGTGGCTGCAGAGACCGTAGTTTGATAATTTATGGTACTGCTGCCTGTTGTAGTCGTCAGCGTTGAGGTAGGGCTTAGATTTAGGGAAGTAAGCGAGGCATTACTTGACCCGTTTTTATTTACAACAACGGAATAAGTACGGACGCTGACACCATCCCCGGCTGTTACGGATATATGGATTGTTGTAGGGCCCGTTGCATTCAGCGTTATTGGGGCCGATGTAACACCGCTGGCTACCGTAGTGCCCTCAATCTGTATGGTTGCATTTGGGTCTGTAGTTGTAGCTACAACCGCAACAGTCCCTGCTGTCACCGATACCGAGGTTTGGTAATTTACATTACTGGTACCTGTTGTTACTGACAACGGGCTTGACGGGCTTAATGCCAATGAACTTATTGAGGCATTACTTGATCCGTTTTTGTACACGGTAATGGAATATGTACGAATAGTGGCACCATCTTCGGCTGTTACAGAAACATGAATAACAGTTGCTCCGGTTTCGTTCAGCGTTATCGGTGCAGATGCGCTTCCGCTCAACACCACATTGCCCTCAATCCTGATGACCGCGTTAGGATCTGCTGTCGCAGCCGTAACAGTTATGCTTGACGTCGAAGCCAATACCGACGTTTTATAATTTACCGCGCTGCTGCCTGTTATTGCTGTCAGCGTAGAAGCTGGACTCAGGCTTAGTGAACTCAAGTTTCCATTGGTAGACAACCCAGCATTCGAACGGTTAACCGTTAGCGTATAGGTACTGGTGGTACTGCCGTCCTGCGCCGTAACCACTATCGGGATAATGTTGGCACCGGGGGTTAATGCTACCGTTGATGTACCGGCAACATTGGTTGCTAAGCCATTAACGGTTATTGTTGCATTTTGGTCTGTAGCGGCCGGGGTTATGGTTAAAGAGTTGACCGACGATCCTACCGGGACGGTATAGTTCAAATTACTGACATTAAATACCGGGCTTAATGTCCCAGTACTTAAGTTCAAGCTGGCAAGCGTGGCATCCGAAGATGCAGCTGCCCTGGTTATTGTTACATTGTATGTTTGGGTAACAGTACCGCCAGCGGCATCACCAGCTGTTACAACAATAGCAAAACTGTTATCGCCTGCAATCAACGGCATGGTTGCCGACGCGCCAATTAACGAACCATTAATGGTTATTACGGCGCCTGGATCTATTGCGGTTGGCGTGATTAAAACGCTGCCAACATTACCGCCTACCGAAGCGGTATACGTTGTGGTTGCACTGTTAAATGCCGGGCTAAGCGTACCACTGCCAAGGGTAAGCGAGGCAAGTGTAGCATCGGGGGCCAAACGGGTTACATTTACGGTATAATTTTGGGTATTCACGCCATCGGCAGCGGTTACCGTTACCCTTATACGATTTGGCAGCCCTACGTTAAGCGGAACACTTGCACTTGGTGCACCGGCACTAATAGTTGTGGCCCCTATGGTAACTATTGCATCAGTAGCATTGGCAACCGGAGTCAGGTTTAAATTGCTAACGCTATAAGGCACCGACGCAGAATAAGTAAGTGTAGTGCCAACAAAAGCAGGGTTCAAGGTGCCGGCATTTAAAACCAATGAAGCAAGGCTAATATCAGCGAACGGTAACCTGTTTATGTGCAGCGTATTTGTAGTTTGATGAACGCCATCAGCCGCGGTTACAACCACATCAAAAGTATTATCGCCTACATTTAACGGCAACAGATTTGTACTGGCATCATAAGCTAATGCAACGCCGTTAACAGTAGCTATTGCACCATCGGCAGGGATTACGGGATGAATCCTCACCCCGGTTACTTTATTTGCCACGGTAAGAGGTGTAAGCACATCAAAAGCGAAATTAAAGTTGTGACTATAGCCGGTAGCCGAAACAGACATTGCAGATAAAGTAGCATTAGGCGACAATAGCGGCGGTGGCGTACCTGCGCGTGTAAGCACCAGCGTATACGTTTTTGCAGTGCCGTTATCCTGCGGCGTAACTACTATATTAAAGGTATTTGCGCCGCCATGTAAAGTCATGGTGTAATTGGCAAACCTGGCTACCGCGGTTCCATTTATTTTCATGGTAGCGTTCGGATCGTAAGAGTAAGCTGTAAGCGGCAAACCGGTGATGGTCGAATCGGCCAGTGTTGCAGTATAGTTTAATACACTGGGATCAAACGGTTCGTTTATGGTAGTAACGAACGGAATGGAAAGTGTAGACAGGTTATTATCTGACGATAGCGTACGGGTTACTGTTATGGTATAGGTATGTGTTGCAGTACCATCTTCGGATGTAACTATAATATTATAAGTGTTAACGCCATAGTTAATTGTCGGCGTAACGCCTAAATAATTTACGGGGTTACCGTTAAATGTAATAACAGCAGCGTTGTTTGTACCGACAGGAACAAAGTTAAACTGTGATACATTGTTGGCTACTGTTGCGGTATAATTATACGTGGTACTGCTAAATGGCTCATTAAACGTTAATACAGTAGCATTAAGCGACGATAAACTGGCATCTGATGATGGTGCCCTGGTTATGGTGATGTTATAATGTTTGATATCGCCGTTTTGCGCTACCCCATCAACGCTGATGGGATTGTCGCCAACGTTTAATGAAAAAGGATAAGACGTGGTGGCAGTTATTTTGAAGGGACCTATTTGTGCATTTGCATCAACATCAGCGGCGGTTGCAGTAATATCGGTACCAGTAACAAGGTTATTTACAGCAGCCGTATACGTTGTTGTGTTTGAATCAAACACGGGGTTAATTGTAACACCGCTAAGCGCAATATTTGTTAATAGGGTATTTGTAGAAAGCGCCCTGTTTACAGTTACCAGGTAACTTTGTGTAGTGGTGCCGTCCTGGGCGGTTACAACCGTGGTAAAGTAATTGTCGCCGGCATTCAAAGGCAAAGTAATTGCAGAAGCTGAGGTAAGCGCCATACCGTTTACAAGCATAGTAGCATTGCCCTGATGAACCACCGCCGTAAGATCAATTGATGTAATGTTATGATCTACATTTACCGAATATTGATGTGTCGCGGCGTCAAAAGACGTGTTTAACGTTCCCTGTGAGACAGATATATTGGATAAAGCTGCATCAGAAGATAAAACTACTGTTAATGCCGAACCATTTGCCGGCGATTGCACAAAGCTATAATTATTGGCGCTTAAGCCCGAGCCGTTAATAGGATAGCTTCCCTGCGGACTTGAGCCTGTTGCTGTTGATGTAAAGCTTAATGTACCGGTTGTGGCCGTAGCCTGTGTATCACCGTTGACAAAACCCGTTACGGTACCGGTAAAGGCCGGATTGGGCGCCAGGTAAGTTTTAGTTGCCGGGGTTGCCACGTAACTTAAAGTAATCTTGTTAATTGTTAAACTGTTGCCGGCATAATTTAAAGCGTAGTTATTATTTAATGTGAGGCTGCCCTGGTTGATGTTGTAGCTGCCTGCAAACTCGCCAGCGTCACGCGTTAACGAGCCACCAAAGGCATCGCCACCCAGTAATGCATCGGCCGTATAGGTTAAAGCCGGATCGGCATCGCCATAAGCTTTGCTTTGCGCGTTTGCTGTCACATTTATTACCTTTTTACCGATAGTTAAATTACTGCCTGTAAAGTTTAAAGTATAGTTGTTATTTAAGGCCAGGCCTCCCTGGTTAATGGCATAAGTACCTGCTGCCTCGCCAGCTACGCGGGCTAATGCCCCTGTAAAGCTATCGCCGCTTGTTAATGCATCGGCGGTATAGGTTAAGGCAGGATCAGCATCGCCATAGGTTTTGTTTTGGGCAGCGGCAGTAACGTTAATTATTTTTTTGCCTATAGTTAAATTTGAACCTGTAAAGTTAAGGTCATAGTTTGTGGTGTTTAAAGCAAGCGTTCCCTGGCTAATGGCATAAGTGCCGTTACTTTCGCCGGCTGCGCGTGTAAGTGTACCGCTAAAGGTATCGCTAAAACCAAGTGCGTCGGCGGTATAGGTTAACACCGGATCAGCACCACCATAGGTTTTACTTTGCGCATTTGCCGTTACATTAACCGTTTTTTTGGTAATGGTGAGGTTGTCAGATATAATTGATATGGTGTAATACTGATCGGTAAATACTCCAGTTGTTGCATTTACCGGTCTTTTAGTGCCAAGGGTTAATGCGTAAACGCCAACATCCTCTCCTGCCAGCCGGCCAAACGTACCCGTCATACCTTCGCCAGGCGCAAGTGAGCCTACAGTAAACTGGTAAGGAAATCCGGGATCGGCACTGCCGTAAACTTTGGTAGCAGGTACAGGGTGCAGCGTTATATCTCTTTTGGTGATAGTTAAATACTCTGGTATATAAGTGATAACATAGTTATTGCTTTGATCTACACCGGTTGTTGCATTTATGGGGTGTTTGGTTCCTATGCTTAACGCGTATGTACCTGGGGTTTCGCCCGGATCGCGTACATATGAGCCTGCCATTCCGTCGCCGCTTGGCATCGAGCCCACCCTAAAATAATAAGGGAAATTGGGATCAACATCACCGTATGATTTAGTTGCAGGTGCAGGCTGAATACTGATAGCTCGCTTATTGACAGTTAAAACACCGGTTACAAACGAGAGCGTGTATTTGCTGGTGCTTAAAGCCAGCGTTCCCTGGGTAATATTATAGGTACCAATATTAGTGCCCGCATCGCGTGTTAATGCGCCAGTGAAAGCATCACTACCTACCAATGCACCCGTGGTAACTGAATAAGTTAACGAGGGGTCGGCATCGCCATAAATTTTATTTGCGGAATTTACAGTTACTGTAATTGAAGCTTTATTTACGGTTAAGGCCTGCACTACGCTGGTTGCCGCCAGGTTACTGGCATCGCCCGCTTGCGAGGCTGTAATATTAGCAGTGCCTGGTGCAACAATGTGAATCTTACCACTTACTATAGTTGCCACAGCTGTATTATTGCTGCTATAGCTAACAGTTAAACCGCTGCTGGCTGTTGCGCCCGGCGCATAATTTGCATCGCCATATGTTTTTGATGCCGTTGAAGCAAAAGTAATGGTTTGTGGAGTTTTAGCCCGGTTTACGGTTACTGTATAAGTCTTGGTAGAACCATCTTGCGCGGTTACCACAACGTGTTGGGCATTATCGCCTATATTTAAGAAAAAATTGGCAGATGCCGAGCCTGATGTTACAATGGTGGTGTTAACTCTAAGTGTAGCGTTGGCCTGGTTGCATGTTGGTGTAATGGCAATTGTTTCTGTGCTGTTTGGTACCGAGGCTGTATAAGAAGTAGTAGCGGAAGCAAATATTGGGTTTAATGAACCACTACTTAAACTAAGCCCCGAAAGTGTGGCATCATTTGATAGCGTTGAAAAAGTAACTACAGCACCATAAGTAGTACCGGCGCCATTTACAGCATATGCCCTGGCATAATAGGTTGTTGCTGGACTTAAGCCTGTAACATTTCCGGAATATGCAGCATTAGTGGTTACCGTAGCGTTCGCTGCTTTGGTATCGCTTACCGTAGGCGTGGTATTGGTTGAACTATAAACAACACCACGTTCGGTGCTCATTCCGTAGCCGTAAACCAGTGTGCCGGCAAGTGTTGCCGTTGTTGCTGTTATTGATGATGCCGCAGTAGTGGTTACCTTAGGTTGTTCCGGCACGGCTAAATCAGAGAGTACCGCAGCGGTTGAGCCTTGTGGTAAATTAAGTGCTGTACTGAAAGTATTATTTGAAAGATTTACTGCTATTATCTTTGCCGTAACATTATAAACATCGGCTATATAGGCGCGGTTGTTACCCAAATCGAGCGCCAAACGAAAAGGCGTATTGCAAATTGAAGTAATCAAAGCCACATCGTTGGTACCATCAAGGTTTTGCCTCCGCAATGCGTCGGTGGCGGTAAGTGTTGTGGGGTTAGAACCTTCAGTGAGGTAATAAATATAGCCGTTTACCTTATCAACCGCAAAATCGTATACCGCGGGTGCACTGGTGGCAAACGACCGTGATGTAACAGCGTTGCTGTTTGCCAGGTCGATCGTTTTCAAAGCTCTTCCGCTAAAGCTTACATCCAATACATAAACCTTATTGCCGGCAACATCCACATCAATTCGGTAAGGGTTTTTTGTTATCGATGTGGCTATTGTTTGTGAGCTGGTTCCATCGGCATGCACCCTATAAACAGCATCGCCTGCATCGTTAACGGTTATACTGCCGCCTTCAGTTATATAGTACAACCAGTCGTTGGCAACATCATACGCAACATCTTTTATATATTTGGAGTTAGCGCTGCTGATGGATCTTATTACAGCGCCTGTAGTTGCATTAATCACTTTAATAACATTACCTGCGGTATACAATTCCGACACAAAAAGTCGGTTATTGTTGCCATCCAGGGCAATATTACCCGGCTGTGTCAAACTGGCTGTCGGCCCGGTAGTAATTGTTGTTACGCCGGTGCCGTTATAATTTACGCGGTTAACAACATCGCCCGCAACAGGGCTGGTGCTGGATTGGTCGCCCAGGCTGTAAACAACCTGCGCACGGGTTGTTATACTGATACATAACAATACTAACAACAAAAAAGCAGCCGACATAGTATAAAGGCTTTTTAAAAGATTGCTTTTTAATAAGAGTAAATTTCTTTTCATGATGCTTACTTAAGTGGTCTGTTTTTGCGGCTATACCGTTATATTTTTGCTAATGAATTTTTGCCCCGTTTTTAATCCATAAAAACATGCGTGCCGGGCCGGTATGCATGTATTATCTATATTAAAAAAGTTTATGTTTAACTCCTGTTTATTAATGCAGGCCACATAAAACTTGTTATTAGCTATGTTGATGGTACCTGGCGCAGCGTTTGTATTTTGTGGCGTTATCTGCGCATCCAGTATCTTTAATTCGTAACCATTTATTAAGGCGCTTGCCCCGTTATTCCAGGGCGTGCATGCCTTAATCAGGCCTAATACCTCCGTTGCCGTCATTACTTCCCAATTCACCAATACATCGGCCAGTTGCGGCTTTTTGTAATACCGGGCCAGTGTTTCGTCCTGTTCCCTTTTTATAAGCGGCTGTTTTGTGCTTAGCTTGTGCAATATCTCTGCTACACCTGCTACCTGCATTTGGCTAAAAGCCTGGTTTGTGTAACTATATGTATAATAATCTTCGTTCTTTAGCGTTTTATCCCATATAACCGCACCACTATCCAGCTTATTGGTTAGTTGGTGTATGGCTAAACCTAATTGCGCTTCGCCATTTTTTAACTGCCAAAAAACCGGCGAAGGCCCCCTGTATTGCGGCAGCTTACCAAAGTGTATATTATAAATTCCTTTTTGCACGCCGTTTAGTTCTTCAACCGCAATTTTATGAGCGTAGCCGGTAATAAATATTACGTCCGGTTCATTCAGTTGCTGCCAGTTGTACAACTCTTTTTTGTCATTCTCTGCATAAAACGGTATACTGTTCACCCTGCAAAAGTCAGCCAGATCGGTCATGCTGATATCAGCATGGGCCGATTTGCCGAAGTACAGTGTAACCCCTGCTTTTATACTCCTTAAGTACGAAAGCAGGGGTATACATATTTTCGAATTAGATATGATGCCGACTTTCACCAGCAGGCATTAAAATTCATAAAAGGTTTGTTCATTATTATGGTCTTGAAGGCCAAATACCTTGCCATGCAATAATGAAATTGATTCCTAAATAAGGCGTTACCACGTTTACCGGCTGGTTACCACCTGAAGGCACAACGGTTTTTTGATTCAGATAGGTTTGAGGAAGCGTGGTGTCGACAAAATCCTGGTAACTAGTGGCCGCGTTGCCCGTCGACCCGTCTACGCCGATTGAAAGGAAATTATTCTCCGGCGTAGATTGATCGGCAGCCGATGCAATGACAAGCACCTGGTGCCCATGCGCCGGCATTTGCTGTACCGATAAGGTAACGTTCTCTGTTCCGCCCAGTTGGCCAAGTTCATAACGGGATACGCCCCTTCCTTGTCCGTTTCCAGAGTGTATGGGCGCACGGCCTCTAAGGTCGGGTATTTGAAAAGTACTCATACCGTCGCCGCCATAGGTAGTGCCTATTAATGAAAAAAATGCCTGATACTGATTAATTGACAGCATTGAGCCATCGCAAAAAAACCAGCCCTGGGGTGCAAAATTGCCGGCGAACATGCGGATTTCGCCAATGTAAGGATCCATAGTAATAAGTTTTATAGTTTAAATTAATAAGTTAGTTTTATGGGGGGAGTGAATAAGTTGTTTTGGTTTAATCGGTTATAAATATATGTCATTATGTCAATTGAAAAATTTTATCTGCGGTGAATGTTCACAACCAATTGCTATAAACATCAGCTTAATTATCAATGTTTTATAATAATATACCATTGGTTAATTTAATTGCAAATTTCAGTGAGTTACCCCCACAACAAAGCATTATTATTGCTGCCTGGTTATGTTAAACAATGTATCAATACATGTAACAAAACCGTTACCTCATTTTCTTTACTTTGCATCACATCACAAATGTCTGTTATAGTTAAAAGGTAGTATAGGGTATAATCAGCTTTTTTAAAGGTGTTTTTTAGGGTAAAAAAAGGTTTAATATAGATGTTGTGTTTCTACTCATAATTGAGCACTTTCGATAAACTCAAATAACAACATCATGATCAAAAAAATTACCCTAATTGCCCTGGCTTTTACCATTATTTGTTTTAGCGCATGCCAGCAAAAGCCGGCCACCACTACGGCGGCAGCTCCCGACCCCCAGGCTAATCTTGATACCGTAGGGTATAAATTAGCTTTAGCCTATGTAAAAAATTACGAAAAACATGCCGGCAAGGCCGACTCAATTATTAAGCTTGATCAGAAGCCCGACACCGTGAAAGTAGCTAATACCCGGGCTATCTGGTTTGACCTTAAACGACTGAAAGCTTTAGTTGCAAAGATAGACAGCGAAAAGGGCGATGGCATTCGTTTTTACCTCGCAACTTATCATAATGACTATCCAGGCACTTTTGTTGACGGCCACATTCCGGATAAAATGTATTGGGGCCGTAATACATTGATAATGGTATCAACCGTCGAAGTTAAGAAAGATGGCAAAACGCTGCACTGGGATTACTATAATGGAAAACCGGCACCAGGGCAAAACAGTGGCGCAACCGGCTTTATAGTAGGCACCCCACCAGAAAACCGCGGCGAGCAATGCCCGCCGCCAAGCACCTGCAGCAGCATAGGTGCAACATTGGTACAATAATATCTAAACCGCATGATTTTTATCACAATAAATACTGTTGCCGAATTTATTTGCTTCCTGGCCGCCCTTATTTTTCTATCAAACGAAAAAATAGCGGCCTGGAAGCTATTTATAGCATACACCCTATTAACCTGCATTGTAGAGTTTACAGGCATTTATATGAACAGGGTAGCGCATATCTTCAATCATCATTTGTACAATGTGTTTTTGTTATTTGAGTGTGGCATGGTAAGCTACACCTTATACAATTTATACAAACCCTATAAAGACACGCGCAAATGGCTGCTTGCCTGGTACAGTATTTTTATGATAATATTTATTACCGAGTTATTTGCTACCCACTTTAAAGGCTTTGTATCAATTACTGCAACGATAATGTCGGTAATGTTTGTATTTGCCTGCCTTTATTACTATTACCTTAAACTAATGGATGAGCAGTTTGAACGGCTGGCATTTTCAGCACCTTTTTGGTGGGTAAGCGGCTCATTGTTTTTTTATTTCGGGAGCACTACCTGTAATGTTTTTTTCGATTATATGTCGCACTCAAGTACGGTAATATATGGGCACTCTATACGGTACTATATTTTTAATTTACTTAATATTATACTTTACGCATTTTGGTCATACGCTTTTTTATGCAGGTATCTTCGCAGGAAATCATCTTCCTGATAGGGTTAACTTCCCTCATTTTTTTGATTGCCCCCCTATTCTTGATTATTTACGTTGTTTCATACAACCGCAAAAAAAAGAAACACCAGGAGGAGAAGCTGCTGCTGCAAAAAACATTTGAAAATGAGCTGCTCAAAACCCAGATAGAAGTACAGGAACAAACCCTTAAAACCATCGCTTACGATCTGCATGATAATATAGGCCAGTTGCTGAGTATCACCACCATCACCTTAAGTTCTATCGACCTGAACAATACGGATAAAGCAGCCGAAAAACTAGCATTTATTGAAGACCTGACCACACGATCAATTAAAGAAGTAAAAGCGCTGTCGCGCCTGCTCCATGGCGAAGAATTGGTAAACCGCGGGCTGGCCGCGGCTATTGAATTTGAACTGGAATGGCTGCAACGATCAGATAAATTTAAGATCAATTTCGATAAACGGAACCTCGGCTCATTTAATGCCGACAGCGGTAAAGAAACCATCCTTTTCCGGCTGTTCCAGGAGATTATAAATAACATTATACAGCATGCCAAAGCAACTGAAATATTTATAACTTTAGAGCAGATTGAAAATTCATTTCAGTTAACAATCCGCGATAACGGGAAGGGTTTTGATGTAGAAGAAACACTGAAACGAAAAAATGGGATGGGCCTGCATAACATCACCAAAAGGGCGGCCATGATAAATGGCACCGCTTTTATCAACTCGGCCCCGGGAAGCGGATCTGAAATTATTGTAACTATACCCTACTAACGTTAAGTTAATAGTACTAAGTTTTGAGTCAAAAATTGAATTTATCCTTTTTCGACTTAGAACTTAAGACTTTCGACTAAAGATTATCCCATTGCACAATTAACATAACCTGAATATTAATGGACGCTGATAAAATAGATATAGCTATTGTTGATGACCATACCCTTTTTCGCCAGGGCCTGGTAAGCCTGCTTACCGATTCGGGCAAGGTAAACGTGATCTTTGATGCCGAGAACGGCCAGGATATGATCCAGAAGCTGTCGCGCCATCCTATACCCGAGGTAATCCTGATGGATATTACCATGCCCCAGATGGATGGCTACGAAAGCACCAAATGGATTAAAGAAAACCATCCCGAAATTAAAGTACTGGCTTTAAGCATGTTTGAAGAAGACAAGCCCATTATTGGCATGCTTAAAAGTGGTGCCGGCGGTTATATGCTCAAACAATCCAGGGCGTCTGATCTGATTGATGCCATAACCGGCATAGCCAAACAATCTTTTTATATTAATGAGCTGGTAAGCGGTAAATTACTACGTAACATTCAAAACAATCAGCCGGTAAAAACGCAACAGGTTGAAATAAATGCCAACGAACTAAAATTCCTTGAACTGTGCTGCAGCGACCTCACCTACAAGCAAATAGCCGATATGATGAACCTAAGCCCACATACCATCGATAATTACCGCGAAGCCCTATTCCAAAAATTTGAAACCAAATCAAGAACAGGCCTGGTGATTGCCGCGCTAAGGCAGGAATTGATAAAGATATAGGGGGTTGTTTTAACACTCCCAAGTCATGCCGAACTTGTTTCGACACCCCACGCGCTAAGTAATCAGTGTGCTTATAACTTTGCATATCGAAATCCCTAAAGTTAGATAACTAAGGAAATGCTTTACAAACAGGGTCACGTTTACATAATGTCTAACACTTACCGCACAACATTTTATATAGGCGTAACCAGCGATCTGCGTGCAAGGGTTTGGCAGCATACCAACGGAGAAGGCTCCGCTTTTGTTAAGAAATATCGGCTTTATGACCTTGTTTACTATGAATATTTTGAACGAATAACAGATGCAATCGACCGGGAAAAACAATTAAAACGATGGCATAAGGACTGGAAAATCAACCTTGTAAAGTCTGTAAACCCAACTATGAAGGATTTGAAGGACGAAATAGAATCAATGTTATAAACCGCAAATATAGGATAGCAATGGTGTATCGCGAAGAAAATGTCGTCCTGAACTTGTTTCAGGATCCAACAGGACGGTAGCCGCCATGGTGTACACCCTGCATGTGGGGTGCACGAAGAAAATGTCGTCCTGAACTTGTTTCAGGATCCCACAGGACGGCAGCCGTCATGGTGTGCACCTTGCATGTGGGGTGCCGAAACAAGTTCGGCATGACTGTAGTATAACGCGCAGAAAATGTCGTCCTGAACTTGTTTCAGGATCCCACAGAACGGTAGCCGCCATGGTGTACACCCTGCAAGTGGGGTGCCGAAACAAGTTCGGCATGACTGTAGTGTAACGCGAAGAAAATGTCATCCTTGAACTTGTTTCAGGATCCCACAGGACGGTAGCCGCCATGGTGTGCACCCTGCAAGTGGGGTGCCGAAACAAGTTCGGCATGACTGTAGTGTAACGCGAAGAAAATGTCGTCATGAACTTGTTTCAGGATCCCACAGAACGGCAGCCGCCATGGTGTGCACCTTGCATGTGGGGTGCCGAAACAAGTTCGGCATGACTGTAGTGTAACGCGAAGAAAATGCCATTCTGAACTTGTTTCAGGATCCCACAGGACGGTCGCCGCCATAGTGTACACCCTGCATGTGGGGTGCACGAAGAAAATGTCATCCTGAACTTGTTCAGGATCCCACAGAACGGCAGCCGCCATGGTGTGCACCTTGCATGTGGGGTGCCGAAACAAGTTCGGCATGACTGTAGTATAACGCGAAGAAAATGCCATTCTGAACTTGTTTCAGGATCCCACAGGACGGTCGCCGCCATGGTGTACACCCTGCATGTGGGGTGCCGAAACAAGTTCGGCATGACTGTAGTGTAACGCGAAGAAAATGTCATCCTCAAGTTGTTTTCCCGCCATCCTGCCGGTTTTACCTACCACTTTGTATCGTAAGCTGCGCCGCCTGCAAACGATCCCCGGTAACTGTTATATTAATTTTACCAGCATTTGATTTTGATTGAATAATAGCCAGCCCCAGCCCATTAAACACCCGGTGCTGATTGGAAACAAATGGATCCAGATCTGTTTGCGAGCCATTATCAACCGTTTTTAAGATCCCCTGCCCCCCTACTTTAAATTTAATGAGCTGACCGGCATCCGGTACCGGGACATTATTTTTATCAAGTATGGTAACAGTAATATATGAAAGGTCTTTACCATCAGCTTTAATATGGCTCCTGTCGGCTTTAAGTTGGATGCGGTACGGCTCGCCTGCCGTAACAACCTGGGTGCTCATAATGACCTTGCCATTTTTGCGCGAAACCGCTTTCAAAGTGCCGGGCTCATATTTAACCCGCCACATTACATGCAGGTCATCACCTGTTTTCCTGCGGATGCCTAATGATTTGCCGTTTAAATAGGCCTCCACTTTATCGGCATTATTATAATAAGCCCAAACATCAATAGTTTGACCGGGCTTCCAGTTCCAGTGGGGCAACAGGTGCAACACTGGCTTAGTTGTCCATTCGCTTTGGTACATATAATAAACATCCTTGGGGAAGCCAGCCAGGTCAACTATACCAAAATATGAGCTGCGTGCAGGCCATAAGTACGGGGTAGGTTCGCCGATATAATCAAAGCCGGTCCACACAAATAATCCCGAAAGGAAATCGTATTTCTTGATGATCTTCCAGGTTTCTTCATGTGTTGAACCCCAGTAGGCCGATACATTGTCATAAGCCGATACCGTAAAATCGGGATTGCCATCTTTCAAAGGTGTTTTGCCATCCTTTGGCCAGCGCCTTATGCTATCCGACGGCATATCATAATGCCCGCGGGTAGCCAGCGCCGACATGTTTTCGGCCCCAATAAACTTTTGGCCGGGGTAGTTCTTTTTAAAACCGGCATACACCTCCTGGTGGTAATTTAAGCCAACCAAATCGAGTGCGCCGGATTGATAGATGAAGTTCTTTTTAGGATCAGCCTCGCTCAGGGCCGACGTAACCGGCCTGGTTTTATCCAGCTGCTTCACTATGCCAACCAATTCGCGACTGATCCTGATGCCGGTACTGTCAAATTGTTCCCTTATCTCGTTACCAATACTCCAGGCAAAAATCGACGGGTGGTTTCGGTCGCGCAACACCTGGTCCTGCAAATCTTGCACATGCCATTTGTCCCAATCCTGGTGATAGTCATACTTACTTTTCTTTTTTCGCCACATATCAAAAGCTTCATCCATCACCAAAAAGCCCATCCTGTCGCACAGATCAAGAAATTCAGGTGCAGGCGCGTTGTGCGATGTACGGATGGCGTTACAGCCCATGGCTTTCAGTATTTGCAGCTGGCGCTCCATAGCCCGTACATTTACAGCCGTACCCAGTGCGCCCTGGTCATGGTGCAGGCAAACGCCTTTTATTTTCATAGGCTCGCCGTTTAAAGTAAAGCCTTTATCGGCATCAAAGTTAAAATAACGGATACCCGTGTAAATTGACTGATCATCGAGCACTTTACCGTTTTGCAACACTTTTATTACTACTTTATACAGGTACGGCCTTGTTACCGACCAAAACTTAGGTTTGCTTACTGCCAAAGTTTGATGAACAACAATCGAAGTGTCTCCGGTATTTTTTACAGGGGATGTTTGGGAAACAACAACTTTACCTTCGGCATTATAAATGGTAGTTTGCAGGCTTAATTTGTTGTTTGCCGATGGCTGATGTACACCGATCTCCAAAGCCACTTCGGCGGCTTTATCATTTACATTAGGTATTGTTATAAAAGTTCCCCAGTTTGTAAGGTAAGTTTTAGCCGTAGTAACCAGCCACACGTTACGGTAAATACCCGATCCTGTATACCAGCGGGAATTAGGCTGATCGGAATTATCCACACGTACCGCGATCACATTTTTTTTGTTGTCAAAGTTGAGGTACGGCGTAATATCATACCTGAAAGAGATATATCCATTTGGGCGTTTGCCCAGGTAATGCCCGTTTACCCAAACCTCGCTGTTGTGGTAAACACCATCAAAATCAATAAATATGTTTTTGTTTTGGGCTGATAAAGGCAAGGTAAAACTTTTACGGTACCAGCCAATGCCCGCGGGTAAGCCCCCCTCGGCCTGTGTAGTGGGGTTTTTCTGATCAAAGCGCCCCTCTATGCTCCAGTCGTGAGGCAGATCCAGGCTGCGCCATTGTGCATCACCAAAGGTGCTATTTTGAGCCCGCGGCTCATCGCCTAAAAAAAACTTCCAGCCGGTATTAAAATTTTCTGTTTTACGCGCGCTTTGGCCCTTAGCCGCAGCAGCACAGATCAATAAAGTAATGAGCAAAAAATAATGGTAACGCATAATTTGAGTTTATAGAACAGTTTTAACGCCAACCCTCCGTCATTGCGAGTGATCACCAGCCGTAGCCCGGAAAAAACAGTAATGACATCTTAAAAAAAATAGCGTCATTGCGAGGAGGTACGACGAAGCAATGACGGGTAAGAGGTTTCTGTACAAAAAAATACATACTGACAATCAACAACTTATAATGACGATCTGTTTATAAAGCCTATCTACTTCATTTATTTCTTCTTTTTAACCGGTGGTGCAACAAAATTCAATTCGCTTTTGCCCAGATCTTTTGATGTGGCTACAGCTATACCACGCTGATCGGCTTTGTTTACAGCGCAATAGTAGTGATATACCACACCCTTATATTTTACCACAAATGATTTGTGGGCAAACATATTGTCATAAGGTTCGGATGATTCAATCAGCTTATCGCCGGTCCAATCAGTCCAGTGAACCAGGTCGTACGAACAGGCAAACCGGTTAAATACACCCGTTGTCCCGGTTTTCCAAAAGGCGCCGAAATAAAACATCACATACACATCGCCCATTTTTTGAATATACGGGTCGCCGGTAATGCCGTCGCCATGGTTCAGCACAGGATCTTTACCATAACGCCGCCAGTGCAGCATATCGTCAGATACAGCCATACCAATGCGCTCGGCACCGCGTTTTTTGTTTAGGCTATCGCCGTTGGCATTGTAATACATTACAAATGGGTGCCCGGTAAGCTTTGCCTTATCCCATATCACGGTTTCTTTGTATTGGGTATGGTTATCCCACCAGCTTACGTCTTTATCGATACTTGATAGCACGGGATGATCTAACCGCTGCCATTCGTGCGGTGTTGACGGATCCTTGCCGGTATTGGCTATGCTGATTGATAGCAGCCCTTTCTCGTACCCCCGGCTTTGCCCGCCGAAATACGACATCCAGTATTTATCCTGGTATTTTTGCAGCTGGTAACTGCCGCCCCATTTGTAATCCTGCAAAGCAATATAACCTGCCTTTTGGTTGCTGTCCCACTGCGTGGTATCTGAGAATGACAGGATGCGGCCGCGGGTTTTCCAATGCAGCAGGTCCTTGCTATCAGCCAGCCAGGTTTCGTAACCACGGCCATTGAATACAAGGTAAGTCATGTACCAGTTGTTTCCTTTCCTGAAAACACTTGGGCAATCCATTTTTTTTGAATTGCTATCGGGCGCCATCACCAGGCCATATTTATACGGGGTTTTTACCTGCTGGTAAATATCCTGCATTACCTTATTAGGCACCGTATTGGTTTGTGCCGATAGTTTTATAGCCTGTAACAGGCAAATAAATAATACCAAGCGTTTTAATGTATGATTCATATTTTATAATTCTTAAAAGCTGCCTAAAAACAGATCGTCATTGCACGAAGCAATAAGGTGTTTGTAAAAAAATTCTTTGTCATGCTGAACGTAGTGAAGCATCTATTATTCGCCATACTTCTTCGCCCTGTACAGCCTGCGAATAGATCCTTCACTACGTTCAGGATGACAAACCCCTTCAGAATTTCCCCAAACTTTTACTACTCAACATGACACCCCTCTACCTAACCACAAACAAATAACCACCCGACCCTACCTTAACCAGGGCCTTACCGTTTTTGTATCCTATAAATTCCATGTCTTTTCTGTTCCTGATGTTTTGCCCGCCAGCTGTGATCATAGCCGTTTTAGCTACCGGCAAATAAATGGTAGCCGTGGTATTAGCCGGAATACTTACGTTCAGCTCAAATTTACTTGCCTCCTTTTTCCAGCTGCTCGAAATGGTACCATGAGGCGACTGGTAGTTTGCCTTTGCCCAGGTTACATCGCCCACAACTTCGGGCCTGATCTCTATTTTATTAAAGGCGATGGCATCATCTGCCGGGCGGATGCCTGCCAGTCCGCTGTAAAACCACTCCATTAAATGGCCCAGCATAAAGTGGTTGTTTGATACCGATGGCAATGCGGCCCATGATTCTGTCAGAG
The DNA here is from genome assembly GCF_056404995.1 of Mucilaginibacter sp. P2_A5. Lineage (NCBI taxonomy): Bacteria > Pseudomonadati > Bacteroidota > Sphingobacteriia > Sphingobacteriales > Sphingobacteriaceae > Mucilaginibacter > Mucilaginibacter sp. P2_A5. The sequence continues at coordinate 24,014 of NZ_JBFUCY010000047.1, read as the reverse complement.
CCGTTGCGCCATGTGCTAACTGATACCCATAACCCGGCACATCAGCACGACTATTCATATCAAATATCACGTCAGACCGGCCCTCATCATCCAGTACCCTAAGCAGGTAGCGGTAACCAATATCACCGGCGGTAAGGCTGTTACCCCTACTGCGGATATCCTTTATAATATTGTTCACCACAGCGGTTTTATATTGCGGCTCAACCAACCCGGTATAAACCGATATGGCATTTGCCGCCTGGCTGCCGGTACCGTATTGCCTGGTTTCGGCATTAAAGAATTTTTTATTGTAAGCTTCTTTTACCTGAGCTGCTAATTTATTGTAAGCAACAGAGTCTTCGCTTTTACCCAGTAAAGTGGCAATTTTTGCGGCGATATCAAGGTCATAATAATATAAGGCCGTGGCGGTGATGCCTTGTGGTGTTAACTGGGATACGCCAGGTGGATTTGGCCCCAGATCGTACCAATCGCCAAGGCCTTGCGTTAAAATATGAGCGTCTGCTTTTTTACTTAGGTAAGTTAGGTAGCGTTTTATCATATCGTAATTTGGGGCCAGCACATTTTTATCGCCGTACCATTGATACACATACCAGGGCAGAATAACGGCATTGCTGCCCCATTCGGGCGAGTCGCGGAACGGCTCATCAAACTTTACATATTCAGGAGCTATCTCCGGAACCAAACCATCTTCAGTTTGCGAGATCCGCATATCGTTGATGCATTTACCCGCCAGCCCAACTATATCATAGTTATAATGCAGGGAACTCCCCACCAAATGTGCTTCTTCCAGCCAGCCCAATTTTTCGCGGTGCGGACAATCGGTAAACACGCTGGCCATATTGCTTTTCATGGCCCAGTCTATCAGCTTAAAGGTTTTATTGAACAGCTCATTTGAACAGGCAAAATCGCCAACCGTGGCAGCAGCGTTGCGCGTATGCAGGCCTTTTAGAGCGATAATAACCGGCTGCTGTTTAACATTAGCCTCATTTTGCGGAGCCGCACCCACCACCTGTAAATACCTGAAACCATAATAGGTAAACTGCGGCTGCCAGGTTTCGGTACCATCACCTTTTAAAATGTAATTATAATAATGCGGCCCGCCCGATCCTTTTTGGTTCGCACTGCCATCAGCATTAACCAACTCGGCGGGGATTATCTTTACCGTATCTCCTTTTTTACCTTTAACGGTAATTTGTGGGATGCCCGAAAAGTTTTGTCCAAGATCATAGATCCAGGCTCCTGTGTTTAATTGTGTTTTGTTTTGGGGGATAAACTCCTGCATAATCTTCAGCGGGTCGGCCGCCTGGACGTTTAGCATCGGCGGGCCATCAACCTGTATAGCCTTACGCCAGGTATCATCATTAAAGCTATTGGTATTCCATCCGGCCTGTTCCAGGTTGGCATTATAGTCTTCGCCGCCATAAATACTACTGAAGGTTACCGGGCCGGGGGAGGCCTTCCAGGTGGTGTCACTCAAAAGATTGTCTATCCTCCCATCCTGGTACTCCATAACCAAACGGCAGATCATTTTGGGGTAGCCATATCCACCGGTAAGTTTACGGTAGCGTTTATCGCGGGGGATATAATAAAACCCATTACCCAACATTACCCCAATGGTGTTTTTACCGGCTTTTAGCTGACCGGTAATATCAAATGGTACATACAGGGACTGCTTGTCATATTTTGTCCAGCCGGGGTCAAGGAAATGGTCGCCAACTTTTTTACCGTTCAAACTCAGGTCGAAATGACCCAGCCCGCAGATGTAAAGTGTAGCTCTTTTAAGCCTATTGCCCACATGGAATGTTTTACGCAGCAATGGCAGCACATCATTGGCCACCCCTAATTTTTTTGGCCCTTTACCGTGATAAAAGGGAACAATAACTGAAGTATCGGGCAGTTTATCATAGGCTATCCAGCCGGCACCTTGCCAATCGGCCTTAGTTAACAATCCCACTTGCCAATTGGCGGTACCGCTCCAGGAAGATTGCCGTTGATAGTTATCCCAAACCATTACTTTCCAATAATAAGTTTTGGCCGGCTGCAATTGCCTGCCTTTGTAAGCCACCTGCAAAGATGCCGCCGAGGTCACTTTTTTTGAATCCCAGATGTTGCCCTTATTATTGTCCAGCTTCTGCGGATCATCGGCTACCAATACCCGGTAAGCCGTTTGCATGGTGTTGGCTTTGCTGCTTTTCAACTGCCAGCTCAGCCCTGGTGATACCGACTCAACCCCTTGTGGATTTTGTTTGTAATCACATTGCAGGCTCACCACTTTTAGCCCCTGGGCAAATAACTCCAACGGCAATATCAGCAGTATTAACAAAGTGATGTTTTTTTGCATTTTTTTGTACTTTTTTTGAGTTTTATTACTGCATTTCTATACCAAATATGCATAAACCTGCACACTTTTTACCAGTAATTACCAGTTTATAATTACCCGCGTTAATACTCGTCCCCGTTGTGGTAACCACCATTCCCGACTTGTTTTTGGCTACCGGTTTAAAGTTTAAATCTTCCTCTTTCATCACTGTTCCATCGGCAGCAAGCAACTTCATTTTTGCAGTAAAGGTCTTATCAGTTGAGTTGTAATACTTTATGCGCAAAACATACAAATCAGCCACACCGGGGGTAATGGTAAATGACGTGCTCCCACCTGCATCCTTTTCAAAACGGATCACTTTTTTACCGGCCAAAGTATCCCGAATTATGCCATCACCCTGTATATCAGCGACTTCAGCCTTGTAGCTTATTGTTTTACGCAAGTCGGTTGCCGGTTCAAGTGTAGTTACCGGCAAAACAGCTACGGTGTACATGTATTTTCCTTTGTTCGCACCCAATTGAACCATGCCATGCTTTTTAAATCTTTTACGGTAAACCGGGAGCTTATGCCCGCCATTCGCATCATTTTCTATATACAAACCGGTAACTTCATAATCGTTTAACCATTCGGGTCTTTGTGAAGGGGCGGCATCCATTGCCACAAATACATCTGCATCAGCAGTTACATTAAACGAGGCAAACTGCTTATTATCAGAAAGATCTGTACAAATCCAATCAGCCCCAAAAAATACAGGCGGCAGGTTACTGAAGCTGATACCGGCGTTCACATATTGCTTTTGGCCCACATCCATCCAGCTTTGCAGTGTCCACTTACCGGCTGATTTTAAATGCGCTATTATACCGCTGTTGTTTGGTATCGCATGTATCTTGCCATTTAAAGTACTGATAGCCAATGCAGATATGATAGCTTCCCCAGCCGGTACATTGGGGAAGCTTATACTTATTTTACCGCCTGTGATGTGAGCAGTGATTGTTTTCTTTAGCGCGCATGCATAGCCTGCTTCTTTCCAGATATCCAGGTTTTTGATCTTTGTTTCACCGTTAACAGCTACATCAAATAAACGCCAGCCAGTACAGTCCATTCCGCCGCCTGTGCAATACCATGGTTCGGTAAAATATAATTCTATGCGGTAATCGCCGTCAGGCACCGGGAAGTTAAACTGCAATTTATCCATCCCATACCTGTACGTTTGAAATAATTGACTATCATTTGTACCGCCAATATTATCAAACGTACGTTGCTGGCTGGCAAAAAAGGCTGGCATGTTCGGATAATCGTCCGTCCATGATAATGAGCCCGGTTGGTTTTTATTATATTGATGCCTATCGGCCATCCATAAATTACCGAAGCTGTCTTTATAATCGGGGCCCCCGCAATTTAACCTGTACAGGTAATTGTAACCGGCCGCAGGTTTAAGCAACACCGAATTTGCTGACCTATCCGTATTTAAATGCGGGGCAGCAGGTAAATGATTGAGCACCACCTGGTCATGCGCAACGGCTCTGCCATTTACATACCCAACCGTATATAAAATGTTATATCTTACATCCACACCATCCCACTGAAAATGAGTACCTATCCCGCCTTTTTTCTTTTTACCCAGCGAAATGTGCTGTACATCATTAAACAATTCAACCTCATCGCAATTGGAGTAAACGGTAATACTATCCTTTTTACCGGGTGTTAACCAGCGATCTGGCCATGTATGGGATACAATGTAGACCATCGGCTCTTTATCTTTTGGTGCATAATTGGCCCGGTACATATAAAACGCGTCGGTCGGCTGCCCCCAGGGTGTAAATAAGCCCTTATAGTTAACCGGCCCCACCCTGTCCAACTCCCGCTGGCCTTCTCCACCTTGTGTGCGGCCGGGATTTTCATGCGAGTACAACAACCATTGAAAATGCCCTGCAACCTGGTCTTTTACAGAATCGGCCAGGCGCACCTTAGTCTCCATCAGTTGTGCCATTCGGTTCTCGCTAAGCGGACCGTTTTGGTTAAATGTACCTTCGGTATGTAAACCAAGGCTTCTCCAGGCACCATATTCGCCCACGAGGATCTGTTTTTTGAGGTCTTCGCCGTAGGTTAACGGGTTGCCACCATAGGTGCCGGTCCAGTTTTGGGGCACATCCCAATCGGTGCCCTGGCCGCCGTTACAGGTGGTTATTTTGCGCTGCGATGAAGTGGTCGGGTCAAGCTTGCGGATGATTTCGGAACATTCATGGGCAAAATCGGCCGGCAGTTTGCTTTCATTCTGCAAGCCCCACAAAATAACTGAAGGACCGTTACGGCGCTCTTTGATCCAATCAACCAACAATGCCTTATAAGTCGCCCTGAACTCCGGCGTATCAAACCAGATATGCGCCGAATATTGCGGCCACCAAAGGATGCCCAGCTTATCCCAATATGTTTGATATGCCAGATTATGCGGTTGGTGCGCATCCCTGAAAGCATTAAAACCCGCAGCCTTTACCTGCATCACCCTTGCATTGATCTCTTCACCGGTAAAAGCCTGGCTCTTACCTATCAGGTGCTCATACTCGGCTATACCATTGATAAACACCGGTTTGCCATTCAAATAAAAACGATTATCGCCATTATTACGACCAATTGGCCAGCTTATCCAACGGACGCCATAGGGAGTGATCGTTTGATCCACAAGTTTGCCATTTTGCCAAACCTGGGTAATTAAATTATATAAATACGGATTTTGTAAAGACCATAAATGTACACCGGCTATATCCTTAAGTAATTGCTGTACCACAACAGTTTCGCCGGGTTTAACTTCATTTGAAGCGTTAACTTCTGCTGCTACTTTTCCTGTAGCATCAACCAGTTTATTGCTGACACTGATGGAAGACGAGTGCGTACTATAATTTTTCACTTCTGTTTCGAGGTTAAGCGTGGCTGATTTTTCGGAGACGGTAGTATCATTCCAAATATGTACGCCAAAAGGCTCAATACGCACCGGATTGGTCACAATCAAATGCACCGGCCTGAAAATACCCATAGGCTGCGATCCTTCCGAAAAACCCGGATCGTCCGAGCAGCCGCCACAAACCCATGGCAGATCTTTTATAAAGGCCGGATGATCTGCTCGAACACAGAGCAGGTTTCCATTACCTGTTTTTATCGCCTCGGTAACATCCAACGTAAACGAAGTACGCCCACCTGCATGATAGCCCACCTGCCTGCCATTTAACCAAACGGTGGCATATGATCCCACGCTCTCGAACCATAAAAAGTAGCGCTTATTTTGCTGCTTTGCAGATAAAGCGAATGTTTTACGATACCATGCATAGCCATGCCTGTTGCCATGTTTTAAACGGCGGTAACCTTCATATTTGTCCCAATTGTGCGGTACGTTTACAGTTTTCCAGCTTTGATCTTTAAAACTGGCCTGTTCAAAGCCAGGATGAGCTTTTTCACTATTATCATCGGCTGTGGTATGCCAATTGGTGTTTAACAAAATCTCCTGCCTGGTGTTATTTTGCGCAAATGCCGGGCTTATCAAAAAAGTAAACACCAGGCATATAAAAAGCATTAAAACCGGATGGTGATTAAACCCGGGAAACTGTTTTTTAATATGACCATTGTTTACCTGCATCTTCTTATAGCTGTTTCAAATCAGCGTTAAACTGGTATAACCCGCCTTTTTGCGTATTGATAATGATGGTTTTATCATGATAACGCAACCGACAAATCCCGCCGACTTTTGATTGCACTTGTACCCCCTGCAGCTGCCCGTTTTGCCAGTTAAAGTTCAATTCAAAACCACCACGGGCGCAAATACCTTTTATATTTCCCTGTGATAAAGCCGATGGCAGGGCTGGCAGCAACTCAATATCATCGCCCTGGCTTTGTAGCAACATTTCTGATAACCCGGCGGCCCCGCCAAAGTTTCCATCAATCTGGAAAGGTGGATGCGCGTCAAACAGGTTGTGGTAAACACCGCCTTTTTCTTTGCCAGAGCTCACATCAGCAGGCGAAAGCAGTTTGGTGAACATGAGGTAAGCATGATCGCCCTGCTTCATCCTGGCCCATATATTTACCTTCCAGGCAATACTCCAACCTGTTCCTTCATCACCACGGTATAGCATAGATTTTTCGGCTGCATGCATCAGATCCGGGGTTTTCCAGGTGATATCTGTACCGGGGAACACGCCCCACATATGCGATACATGCCGATGGGTATCGGCAGTATCGTCCTTATCTTCCATCCATTCCTGTAGCTGGCCGTATTTGCCAATTTTGTTCGGCGCTATCTGATCGTATTTTGCTTTTAGTGTATCGGCAAAACCCTTATCAATTCCTAAAAGGGCTGACGCTGTTATGCAATTTTTAAACAAATCGCGGATGATCTGGTGATCCATGGCAGGCCCCGCTACCAATCCGCCATGTTCAGGCGAATTGGAGGGAGTGCTGATAAGGTAACCGGTCTTAGGATCTTTCACTAAAAAGTGCACAAAAAACTCCGCCGCTCCCTTCATTTCCGGGTAAGCGCGGTTCTGTAAAAAACTTTTATCCTTAGTATATAAATAATGCTCCCATAACTGGTGACAAAGCCATGCGCCGCCGCTTACCCAGATACCATGATTAGATGCATTTACCGCAGCAGTGCCCCGCCACAGGTCGGTATTATGGTGCAGCACCCAGCCGGGTGCACCGTAATGTTCTTTAGCTGTTTGCTTACCTGTTTTAGCCAGGTCATCAACTATACCGAAAAACGGTTCGCTGCAGGCCGAAAGATTCAACACTTCGGCAGGCCAATAGTTCATCTGCAAATTGATGTTGGTGGTAAATTTGCTGCCCCATGGCGGCGTAAGCAGATCGTTCCATAGGCCCTGCAAATTAGCCGGACCATTACCCAGGCGCGAGGACGATATCAACAAATACCTTCCGTATTGCGTGTACAGTGTGATAAACGATGGGTCGGGCGTGTCCCTGAATTTCAGGATTCGCTCATCTGTAGGCAAATCAGCATTAATGCCTTTACCAAGGTCAATAGAGAATGTTTGGAAGAATTTTTGGTAACCTTTTATATGATCTGCCTTAATAATCGGGTAGCTTTTATGAGCGATGCCTGTTATTTGCTTTTTGCAGATGGCTTCCGGATTGCCTGATACATCATGGTAATTTTTGAAATTTGTTGCTGCTGTTAAATAAAACGTAGCCTCATTAGCACCGGTAACTTTAATATTGTTTGGTGTTACCAGCACTTTGCCGCCAACAGCCTGCACATGCAGGTAACTTACCCCGCGTAATACCCCATCATGTACTTTTACCGATAACGCCAGGGTATGATCGTCAACTCTGCGGGTAATAAAATTTTTATGCAGGCTTTTCATCAGGGCATTTACCGTAATGCCGCCGGACTTATCGGCAGTTAAATGAATAGTTATTACCTGGCCGGGGACGCTTGCAAGGTACTCGCGGGTGTAGGTTATTCCATCAGCCTTATAGGTAACATGTGCCGTGGCATTCGTGATATCAAGGTCGCGCTTGTATTCACTTATTGTTTGCTCAGGGAATTGCAGGTACAAATCGCCAAAAGGCTGGTAATCGGCATTATACCGTGGATAAGCTGGCGGATTATCATCCTGGATCCGGTATTTCCACGTTCCGCTTAATTTTATTGGTTCTATAATGCTACCCTTTTTATCAATAGCGGATGTTATCTCATTACTTGTTACCCCGGCTTTGATGGTAGCAACTTCAACACCTTCAGGATAAAGCAGCATTTCTTTTGCTGCGCTGGTTAAACCACCTTTATCATTGAAATTTAATACCTGTATAGCTAATAAATTTGTTCCTGTACGCAGCTCTTTAGCCGGGATGATATATTTACGATAAGCGGTTCCACTGGTTGTGCCTACCTGGTTGCCATTGATATAAGTAACATCCAGATCCCGGATGCGGCCTAAACTGAGCACCAGATTTTTTCCCTTCCAGTTGGATGGCAACTCAAATGTCGTTCTGAACCAAACTGCTCCGTCAAGTCCCTCAAAACCGCGGGTTGTTTCCCAGCCCTGTGCGGTGGGTAAGGTAATGGATTTCCATGCGTTATCATGAAAATCAACACCTTGAATCTCTTTTATACTCCGCATCATTTTAACCCACCGGGCAGAATCGGCAGCATACGTGATTTCATTGCTTTTCATCCCCATGAAATGCTTTTCGGCAAGTGCCTCGGCTTCGGATTGTTTGCCATCAAACAAGAGCTCGCGAATAGGTTGCAGGTATTTTACAGCCCCTTGCCGCTCATAGGCGCGCGGACCGCCCGTCCAGAGCGTTTGCTCATTAAACTGGATTCTGTCTTCTTCCACTCCACCAAATATCATTGCACCTAAACGACCGTTACCAATGGGCAAGGCATCTGTCCATTTTTGTGCAGGCTTCCTGTACCAGAGTTTAAGATCAGATTGGGCCTGGGCTAAATGCGTGGCAAGCACAAGCGTAATTGCGATAAATAAATATTTTGAGACGGGCGGTATGGCGTTTTTCATAGCACTGTTTAGTTAAATAACCAGCGTAAATCTTTAATGTTACCTGTATTGCTCAATCCGGCATCATAAACCGGGATATAGGCATCATCATTAACAATACCTAAAATTAAACAAGCGCCCTTACCCAGCGTAAGCGTGTTGGTGCCCGCCTTAAACGAATAGGTATGCACATTAACCGGTGGTAAACCTTCTACTTGTATAGCATTGGCAATCTTTATATCTGCCTGGCCGTAATCATTGGCACTGGCATCTGTTTCCAATTGTGGTTCCGGCAAGTATTTAGGGTCTTTCTCATTAAAAAAACCCACCAGCACCTTAACAGGCTTGGCGTTGGTAAAACTTAGCTCAGTACCATTTTTAAGCTGATCTGCTTTCATTAATTTTAAAGCCTGCAGGTCTGCCAGCTCAGGAGCTGCATTTTTAACAACTACAGCAGTATCAGCAAATACCTGTTCACCGTTACTCAATTTGTAAAAGGCCATATCCCTTGTTTTAATCACTGCCTGCGCGTTGGTAAGGCTTACCTTATCAGCTTTTTTTGCCGCTACCTGCGGCGATTTCAACGAGTCGATGTTATGTTTAAAATTATCCAGTTCTTTTTGGTAAACGGGCAGCAGCTCTACCCAGGTTTTCATTTTGGCATCATTGCCGCCAACGGGAATTTTACGCTGCTTAGTTTGCATGCTATTAGCATACAGGTAAGTATCTTTGGTAAGATTAACCAGCTGTTTGAAATAATCCAGGCTGGTTTGCAATTCAGGTAAGGCCTTTTCCAGGTCGGCAATGTTATCCGAATATTTGTACCGAAGCACCCATAATGCTGCTTTTGCTTTATAAGCATAGCTGTTTGCTAAAGCATTATAGCAATAGATGTCATTTTTTAACCTGTTAAATTCAGTTTTATCTTTTTTTATCTGTGTCGATGCCCGATCAATAGCCTCAACAGCTTTGTGCCCCTGCACTATTACACTATCAATTACTTTAACAGGTGTTTCGCCGATGTGGGGCTGGTGTTTCCATTCCTTTTCGGCATACTCACTCATCATTTCGCCAACCGGTCCTTCAGAGTTATAAAGTAATGTGAACAAACCATATTTTTCGGGATTAACCAGTTGGCTCATCAGCATACCCAGGGTCATGGTTTGCCGGTTGCCATCGGTAATACCAAAGCGCCTGAGCAATTCCGGGGCTATTTCGCCCGATTGCTCGTACGCTGCTAAAATATCCTTGCCATAGGTTTCATTACAGCCATATTTGGCGGCCAGCTGCTTAGCCCAATAATTTATCTCGTCTCCCCTGCCGCGATGGCTATCCCAGGCATAGCGTGCCCATGCCTTGTACCAAATCCAATCCCTATCCAGTTGTAATAGCCGCTGTCCACCTGTGTTATCGGCTGTATAAGGCCAGTCCCAGTAAGATGCCTGTGGGTATATGTGCAAGCCATTTGCCCCGTAAACATTGTGCATGGCTAACAAGCATTTTTGTATAAAATCCGGTGAGCCATAGCGAAAAGGTTCCAGGTTTGCCATGATATGCACATTCTCTATCTGCACGGTACCAATGCGGCTTAAGGTACGGTGCAGATCGGCCCATGGGCCATGCGGCTCATAGGTGGTAAGCGCCTCGCCATTATACTTAGCCATGGTATACAGGTTTTTATATAATGGTTTGGCGTATTTCATCACTGATGGCGCATCGCTATCATGCGCACGCAATACAATCGGCGGTTCATCGGTACGGCCCAATGCTTTCAAGCCATCCTGAACGCCGGGAATAATGGTTTTGGTGAACCAGTCTATATCATCCTGCCCTACCCCTTCCATAGCTTCGCCAAGCGTGATTAACAAACCTACATTCGGGTATTTTTGTACAAAGGCCGCTATTGATTTACGGGTATAATCGGCAATTACGGGTACTATATGGCGGTTCCTGTCCTGTGTTTTGAGGTTATTTTTTTCAGCAAAGGGTTTAGATACGATGATGTTATAAAAGCCCTGGATCAGCCAGATGCCGCGTTTATCGGCCTCGCTCGCCAGGAAACGATATATCTCCTCATTCTTTTTAAAGGTGACGTCATCCACCTCAACGGCATAAGGATATTCCTTTACTTTAACCAGTGATGCAAAAGGATGACCATTCCATAAGTATAGAGAGTTCATCCTGTTTTCGGCCAAAGAATCCAGGTAACGCAGCCAAAGTACTTTATCATAAAACCAGGGAAAATTTTCGGGCGTATAAGGATATTCGTAAGTGCCACGACCGGGCAATAATGCTGGTTTTTGAACACCAACACAAGCGCCGCGCAATACCATTTCGGGTTGATCGGTTATTGCCAATTTAAGAGGTAAAGCATGCGCTATTTTTACCCTGCCGGCCAGTTCCAGGCAACCATATAAAGTACCGGAATTATCCGCGCCGGCTATGATAGTCGTATTATTGGTACTATTAATTATAAAGCCTTCTTTACCAGGAAATTTTAGAACATTAGCATGTTCCTTTATCAATGCTCTTTTAATAACAGGATCCTGTAAAAGACCAACAAAAATGGCGTTACCGGCCACCGCTTTAGTATTTTGCTGTATGGTAACTATATAACCGGCCTGTTGCAAGGCTGACTTCAGTTTTTGAGCGCCATAATCTAATCGTTCGTGATGTTTTGAAGGCAGCACGATGGTTATTTTTTTGCCGGGGTCCTGGGCCTTCAATGAGGAATGAAAACAGCTGAATATCAGTATCAGAAGCGCAACGTAGCTATGGGTTATTCTCATTTTCATGTTTTTACATCATTGGCTACAAAGCCATTTCAGGGGGACAGACTTGGTATAGCAGGTTATGTTAAGATGGTATTAAGGTTGAACTTAATTGGTTGTATAACATTCAAAAATATCAGTATAGCATGGTAGTTTCATCTGATATTTTTCCCAGCTACTGTACGATATTACCATTATTGCAGCCTTTGCAATCCATGAAAGAGATAACGTAAGCTGCTAATTAAACAGGCATCCTTACCAATACATGCTTAAGCCGTGTACTGCGCATAATTATTTTACCATCGGCATAAATTATAAAACCTTTGCCTTTATGATATTTGGTGCCGGTTTTATCCCATAAGATACTAATGCGATGACCATGGTAAAGCACATTATCCAATGCAAACCATTTCCATTGATTTTTAGGGATAAGCGGAAAAACCTCCAGCATATTATCGGCGCGGGGCTTTAAGCCAACCAAATCATTGATCACCAGGTCGCAAAAACCAGAGTGGTTATAATAGCTGCTGCGCGGGTTATCGCCTTTAAGCCAATAGCCGGTTTTTTCGTCCTGGTACTCACCAAGATACGGCACTCCCCGCTTTATATGCGATAAGGCATATTTATGCAGTTCGTTATAGAAAACAGCCGGGGTCATGCTGCCTTTGTTTTGATAATCGGTAAGCAAATTTGCCAGTCCTTTTAGGGTTTGGGTAGTAGCAAATGGCCAAACTGCCCCATCCCACTCGCAGCCATGCCCGGTACCATGTGTGCGGAAGAGCGGGTGGCGTCTTTCGGCTGTAGTAATACCCCAAGGTGCGTTAAAACCTTTATCATCAGTCAACTGATCCCATTGTTTGGCAAAAACGGGTTTGTCATCGGGCAGGTTAAAATACCATGGGATAAATCCCAATTCTTCACGGGCACCGGCCAGGCTCCCATTGGGCCTGCGTGCCTCAAAAAATGAAGCAGAATCGCTCCATAAACTATCCTGTACCAGTTTTTTAAGTTCGATAGCTTTTTGGCTGTATTTATTTTTCAACGAATCGATGCCAAGCGATGATGCCATTTTTGATAGGGCCACAGCGTTACCATACATATAACCGTTAATGGTAGGTCTCTTATTTTTTATTTTTCGTGAGCCGCTAATGGATTCTTCCATGGCATCCCTTACATCAAACTGCCAAAACAGTTTCGAGGGTAGTTGCTTTTCGGTTTCCCATTGCCTGTAGTCGGTATTTAAGGCAGGTATTACCTGCTCTACAAAATCTTTATTGAGGTTAACCAGGTAATAATTATAAACGGCATCATCAATCCAGCTGCTGAAAGCGTGCAAATGAGGCTTCTTTTGTTTTGGGTCAACATAGAGCCAGAATTTGATGTAGTCGTTTATATATTGAGGATCATGCAGCCACCTACCCTCATAAATTTGGTGACCAAGCGCACTGCTCGAACTATTGTAAACGCCCGTAAAACTTACCGGTGTAATAAACTCTGTAAAAATAAAGCCATCCTGGGTTTGTTTCAGGTGTTTACGGAACGTCCACCAGCGATAATAATATATTTTTTGTATGGCCGAATCGGGGCATTCAAACAACGGTATGTTTTTGGCCATCCAATCATAAGCACCATCATTGGTTACATAGTTCTTTACCGTCTCGGTATCTATTGCATTAAAGTAGCTTACATAAGTTTTTAGCTTATCATAGCCTATCAACGCCTTTTGCTGCGCATAAACACCATCTGTTACAAGAGCAAACAAAGCTATTGTAAAACTTATTATAATAGTTCTCCTGGTCATATTTATACTTCAACCATAGCTTTAATTACCCCATTGGCAGGGTTTAGCCAGCTTTCAAACTGATCTTTTACTTCATCAAATGTTACCCTGTGGGTAATATAAGTTTGGGGATTAACCAACCCGTTTTTCATGGATAAGATCACATGCTCAAAATCCTGGCGGGTAGCATTGCGACTGCTCATCAGGGTGGCTTCACGTTTATGAAACTCCGGGTGACTAACCACAATATCGCCCCGCTGCAAACCTACCAGCACATACCTTGCTCCGTGCGCCATGTATTGAAAAGCGCCATTTATAGCGTTTTGATTACCGGTTGCATCAATTACTACGGTAGGCATATCGCCGTTGGTAATTTCTTTTAACCGCTCCAGGATATCTTCGCCCTTTACGTCAATGGTATGGGCAATCTTCAGGTTATCCCTGCAAAAAGCCAAACGCTGCTCGTTCACATCGGCCGCTATAACCACTCCTCCTGCTATGCGTGCAAACTCCATAATACCCAAACCAATTGGCCCCGCGCCAATAACCAGTACAAATTCTCCTGGTTGTACGCCTGCCCGTCGCACGCCATGCGCGCCTATGGCCAATGGTTCAACTAATGCCAGTTCATCAAAACTAAGTCCCTCGCCGTGCACCAGTAAATGTGAGCGCACCTGCAGGTATTCGGCCATGCCACCATCAGTGTGCACCCCACAAACCTGTATGTTAACACAGCAATTGGGCTTAGCCGATCTGCAGGCAATACAGTGGCCGCAATTAAAATATGGGATAAATGTTACAGCCTCTCCTTTTTCAAACCCATCCGCATCGCCGGCATCAAGCAGTTCGGCTGCCAGTTCATGCCCTAATATGCGGGGATAGCTAAAAAATGGCTGTGTACCCTCAAACGCGTGCAGATCCGTGCCGCAGATGCCAATACGTTTTATTTTGAGCAGGGCATAGCCGGGTTTAAGCGCCGGAACATCAGCGGTTCCATACTCCAGTTCGCCGGGGGTAATACAGGTAAGTACCTTCATTATGTTATTTTAGATAAGAATCAAGATGTTAGAGTCAAGAATCAAGAGAAAGCAACAGTAAGGTAAAGGCTTGGAAAACTTTTATGTTTTGACGCTTTTGTGCTGTCTTGATTCTTGATTCTTAATATTGTTAATAATTGTAAATACCTATAAGGATACGCCTCTTTTCCATGGGATAAAATCATCCTGGCCATGCCTTACCGCGCTTACTTCAATTTCGCCGCCGGCTACTTTAATTACGTAGTCCAGGATCCTTTCGCCTGCCTGTTCAATTGTTTCATCGCCTTCTACTATGGTACCTGTATTAATGTCGATGATATCGCTCATCCGGTTAAACAAAGTAGTGTTTGTGGCGATCTTAACAACCGGCGCTATCGGGTTGCCCGTTGGCGTACCCAAGCCGGTTGTAAACAAAACTATATTAGCTCCCGAACCAACCTCGGCTGTGGTTGATTCCACATCGTTACCGGGTGTACACAGCAAATTCAAACCTGGTTTGGTAACTTTTTCAGGGTAATCAAGCACATCTGCCACCGGTGATGTACCGCCTTTTTTTGCAGCTCCGGCAGATTTGATGGCATCGGTTATTAAACCATCTTTTATATTGCCCGGCGATGGGTTCATATAAAAACCAGAGCCTGCTTCTTCGGCGCGCTGGCTATAGCTGCTCACCAGACTGGCAAAACGCTCGGCTTTATTTTTATCCAAACAACGGTCAATCAGGTTCTGTTCAACACCGCAAAGCTCCGGAAACTCAGACAAGATAACCGAACCACCAAGCGCCACCAGCAGATCGGACGTGTAACCGATAGCGGGGTTTGCCGATATCCCCGAAAAACCATCAGAGCCCCCGCATTCCAAGCCTATAACCAATTTGCTTAACGGCGCCGGCTTACGAACGTACGTATTGGCCTGCATTAAGCCAGCCAGGGTTTGCCTTATGGCCAGCTCCATCAGATCGGCTTCCTTTCCGGTTTTTTGCTGATCCAATATGTATAAAGGCTTATTGAAATTAGGTGAGCGTTTATTAATCTCTTCCTGCAGGATCCGTACCTCGGCATTCTGGCATCCCAGGCTTAATACCGTAGCGCCTGCTACATTAGGATGGGTAATATAACCTGCCAGTAAACCGCACAAAGTAGTTGAGTCCTGGCGTGTGCCCCCGCAACCGCCTGTGTGCGATAAAAATTTAATACCATCAACATTAGGGAATATTTTATTACTGGTTACCTGGGCTGTATCGCCATCAATTTCGGTATACAATACCTCATTGATCTCTCCGCCGGCCTTAATCATGCCTATCAGTTGCTGTGCTTTTATTTCATAAGTTTTTTTACGCCCATAGCCCAAAGGCTTTACCAGCGCTTCCTGCAATACCTCAATATTGCGGTTCTCGCAAAATACCATCGGAACTACCAGCCAGTAATTGGCTGTACCCACGCTACCATCCTCCCGGTGATAACCGTTAAATGTCCGGCTTTGCCATTTACTTACATCGGGTTTATGCCAGTCGGTATGGCTGCTGCCGGTTAAAAAGCTGTTGGCTGCATGCACTACATTGCCGGTAGATAACAAACCACCGACCGGGATAGGGCTTTGCGCTTTGCCTACTAAAACCCCATACATAATGATCTCGCCGCTCTGGGGTATATCGGCAATTGCAAACTTATGCTTGGCGGGTATAAATTCAAGCACTTTATAACTAATCCCCTTATATACAACCTCTTCGCCTGGTTGTAAATCGGCAAGTGCTACCAGTACATTATCGGCAGGATGTACTTTTATAATTCGTTGTTTCATCGTTTTAATTTTTTAATAGTGCAGCAATCTGTTTATCCTTTATTCAACTGGTTAAATTGCTCAATCACAGCTGCAGTAAAACCTGGTAAAATGTCCAGGTCGGCATCCCACAAGTCTTTATTTTTTAATATGTTTTGAATTACAGCATCGCTATCCGGATTTTCCCAAACCTTTGCAAAATATGCAGCCTGGCTATCTGTAACTTTATATTCCTCATTGTTGATGGTACCGGTATATTGCCCCTCATCACCTGCTTTAACGCGCATAAAACGGATAAAGGCAGCAAAGCCCATTGCCATGCATGCAGGTACTGTATTGTTTAATTTATAATAGTTTAATAATAACGGAATAACACGCATTTTGATTTTAGTAGCGTATTGAACCGAGATACTTAACCACTCATGCCTGATATACGGATTGCGAAACCTATCAAGCACCTTGTTTGCAAAATCAGCAGCTACAACATCATCAATTTTATACGGGATGGCAGGCCTGATCTCTTCAAACACCAGTTGCGTAATAAACTTTGTAAACTGCTCATCATCCATTGCCTCTTTAACCGTTTTAAAACCCGATAAATAAGCAAAAGCACAGCACAATGTGTGTGTACCGTTTAGCAACCTTAACTTTAATTCCCTGAACAATTCAATATCAGGTGTTATTACCACACCCTCATCCGCCTGTGCAAATGATAATACGTCCTTTATTTTATCATCTCCTTCAATAGCCCATAAACTATAGGTTTCGGCCATAATTGACAGGTTATCCGTATAACCGTTTTTAGTCTCTAATTCTTCATTCAATACTGCATCCGGGCGACCAGGCACAATCCTGTCTACCAATGAATTACAGAAACTATTGCTATTTTCCAGCCAATCCATAAAGGCTGGCTCCAGTTTATTCAAATGAGCCAGCTCCAATACAATGGCTTCCAGTTTTTTGCCGTTATCAACAATAAGTTCGGTTGGGATAATTATCAGGCCACTATCCGCGCTGCCGTTAAAAGCCATGTAACGTTCGTATAAAACAGCTAATAATTTGCCGGGGAATGAAGCCGGCGGGTGTTTACGCACATCTTCCTTTACCAACTTAATACCTACTTCGGTGGTGTTAGATATGATTACTTTTAATTTTGGTTTCCTGGCCACATCCAAAATTTCATCCCACTCATTGGCGGCAGAAAGCACCCTGCTTATTGCCGAAGAAATCAGCTGCTCACTTACTTCCTTACCATTTACAATCCCTTTTGAATAAATGGTGTATAAATTATCCTGCTTATCAAAATCATCAACTGTGCCTGTATCTGTCGATTTTATAACAACCACCCTGCCATTAAAAATTCCGCTGCGGTTAGCCTTGTCAATAAAGTAATCGGGAAGGCCCCTTAAAAGCACTCCTGTGCCAAATTGCAATACCTTTTCGGGCAGTTCAAATAGTTGTTCACCGGGCAGTTCGGTTCCTGAAACGTTTATTCTTTTAAGGTTATACTTTGATAAGATCATGCTTTGTTTGATTGGGGTATTTATGATTATTTATGTTTTGATAAAATCTGCCCGGCCACCCAGCGTACCAGGTCGTTTGCGGCATTAATGTTTTCAAATTGCGGGGGCAGCTTCCGGCCATCTACATATTCGTTGTAAAACCAAGGGTCGCCTACGGCAAACACAGCTCCTTTGCCATATTTAGCGGTGGCAACTATTACGTCATTTTTGTTAATAAGTCGGGCTATAGCCGGGGCACTAATGTTTAATGTGCTAAGCTCTTTAATGTATACCTTTTTTGCTGTTTTAAATATCTTATTATCGGCAGGTATGTTTATTGCACCCTGCTCAAATTCACGCCCGGCTACATGGTTAATGCTGTTTTTATTAAAACTGATACCAAACTTTGCCATCAGCTTGTTAAGATGGGTAAACTCGGCGTTACCAGTATCATTATTTAGTACCAGTAAAACGCCGCCATTTTTAACCCAATCGCTTATGGCTTTAATGTGCGGTTCAAGTATATATTTTGCCTGTGGGTTTTCCTTGGGGATATCGGGGTCAACAATGATATAAACAGCCGTATTTTTTAGGTTTGCGGCGGTGGGCTCCTCATTTAAAGTTTGTGTACGGAAACCATAGTTATTAAACACCTGCCCAAAAAACGAAATGCCATTGTTATCCCACTCCTCCCATTTATAATGAAACGGTGCAGTTTTGCCGTTAATATCCTGCCGGTGCTCGTCATTAAAATAACTATCCAGCAAAGCTATTTTGCCTTTGCCTGCAGCCAAGGTTTTTAACTTTTCCATTTCAACACTGGCCAGCATAAAAACGCCAACACCCTTAGTTTCATTGGTGACGGTTTTTACACCGGTATAATAATCATAGCTGCCATCACGGTATGGTTCGCCGCCCACGCCGACAGCGCCGCAGGTTCCCTTTATATTAACCTGCCCGGCTGCATCGGTTTCAATAAACTGTTTTATAATACCTTTATATGCTTTTTGTGCAGGCAACAAGTATTTTGCGGGCAGATATCCTTCCCGTACACTTTTGGCTAAAGCGTAAACAAACATACAAGAGGCGGATGCTTCTAAATAATTACCCTTTTTAGCCCCTTTATCCAGCACCTGGTACCACACGCCTGTTTGTTTATCCTGGTAATTAGTTATCGCAACAGCCAAACGGTTTAAAATAGCCAGCAACTGCGCGCGTTTTGGATGATTTAACGGAAGCTGGTCGAGCACATCAACCAGGCCCATAATATACCAGCCATCGGCCCTGGCCCATAAACACGCAGACAGACCCGTTTGCGGATTAGCCCAGCGTTCTTTTTTGCTTTGATCCCAGGCATGGTACAGCAACCCGGTTTTAGCATCGCGGGCGTTTTTTTCCATCAGGATGAACTGGCTGCTTATATCATCAAAATCATTTTCCTGGTGAAACTCCCTGGCATATTCTGCATAAAAAGGTTCGCCCATGTACAGGCCATCCAGCCACATCTGGTTTGGGTACCGTTTTTTATGCCAGAAACCGCCTTCGGGTACGCGGGGTTGCTTGTCTATCTGTTTACGCAACAGAGTGGCCGCCTTGTAATACTTTGGGCTATTTAAAACCCGGTAAAGCATAATGAGGCTGTGGCCCATTAAAATATTATCAAGGTTAAAATCATCCGCTTTATAGGTACGGATAGTGCCGTCAGCGGTAACATACCTATCGGCTGCATGTTGTATATAGCTAAAATATTCGCCGTTGGCACTTTGCTGCCAAACGCTTTGCATGCCCTGCAAAACTATGCCCTGATCATACGACCAATTACCACCGGGCAGCGAATCTTTCCAGATATGCATAACTGTGGCAGCCATGCGCTGAGACCAGGGTTGCTGTTGCGCCCGAAGCAATAATCCTTGCAGGAGAATGGTAAACAACAAAAATATCTTCTTCATTTTTAAGGTTATTTTATGGATGAAACATCCCAGTTATCATTACCGGCCAGGATATTTTTTATAGTATATTTTTTAAAATCAGCTGCGTTCAACTGGTGCGACCATGGTACACGTCCTTTTGCCTACGCCCTGGCATCACTATGATCAATATCAGCAGGTATAATTTCCTCATTATTTTGCTGTTATAAGTGAGCTGCTTTCGGCACCGGAGCCAAACTCCGCTTTATTTTTAGCCTTTGAGGCATCGGTATTTAACAACTGTACCTGCGCCGATTTTTTGCCGGCTATTTTAAGCAGTAATTGCGCCTGGCTATACGTTATGCCGCTAAGAATTATGCTGCTGCCATTTTTAATATTAATAAGCGGGCTGGTATTTTTACTATCCAGGTGCACATTTTTAAGGCTGATGTTTTGCGCTTCAATAATATCAACCCCATCGTTTGTTTTGAAAACGCTGTTTTCAATATAGATGCCTTTAATGCTCATTTCGGGCAGGCCCCGTATCATAATGGCTTTTTCGGCACCGTTGCAGGCTACATTGTTCACATAAAAATTGCGGAACGCGGGTGTAGCTGCTGTTACCGGGAAATTCGACTGGTCGTTAACCTCATCTGCTTCTCCGGGTGATTTGCCGCCGTAATACATATCAAATAGTATAGCCTCATGAAGTATATCTTTCATGCTGATGTTTTTGATGAAAATATTTTCAACCACCCCACCACGGCCGCGGGTAGTTTTAAACCTGAGGCCGATATCGGTACCAATAAAGGTGCAGTCGGACACGAAGATATTGCGCGCGCCGCCCGACATTTCACTGCCAATTACAAAGCCGCCATGCGCACGGTAAACAACATTGTTTCTTACAATAACATTTTCGGTTGGTTTGCCTCTTTTGCGGCCCTCTTCATCGCGACCGGATTTGATGCAAATGCCATCGTCGCCGGCATCAAATGTGCTGCCTTCTATCAATACATTTTTGCATGACTCCACGTCAATTCCGTCACCGTTCTGCGCGTTCCATGCGTTTCTTACACGCACATTTTGCACGGTAAGGTGTTGGCACAACAAAGTATGAATATCCCATGCCGGTGAATTTTGAAGTGTAACGCCTTGCAGCAATACATTTTTACAATTAGTAAGCACCAGCATATTCGGTCGGAAAAAATCCTTCATGGATTCATTATCCCCAATGGTTTTACCTTGCCCAAGTATACCGGCCCCGGGTGTTTTTACACCTTTCATAAAGCTTTCTGATGGATACCACGATTTGCCGTTTTCGCTTACAACACCTCCACTGGCCACCAGCTTTTTCCACTCGTTTTCGGTAAGCCTGTCTTTGCCGATGGCACGCCAAACCTCGCCATGCCCGTCGATAATACCATCGCCGGTAATGGCTATATTTTGCAGGTTGGTACCCGATATGGGCGACTCGTTACGCACAGCAGCATGCCCTTCATAATTGCCTTCAATTAATTTATACTGGGCTTTATCATCGGTAAACTGGAGCAATGCTGCCCTGCTTACATGCAGGTTTACATTACTTTGCAGTACCAGGGGCCCGGTGAGCCATAAACCCTGCGGAATAAGCACTACTCCGCCACCTTTTTTGCTACAGGCAGCAATTGCTTTATTAATATTAATTGTATTTAATGTAATACCATCCGGCTTTGCGCCATAGCTTAAAATATTGACTGTATCTTTTTTGAATACCGGCGCATTTATACGGGGCAAATGCTGCCACGAATACGTTGGCCCCTGTGCAAATGCAGTTAGTAAACCGGCCGCAAATAAGACTGCGACACTAAATGATACTTTTATTAACGACATGCTTTTATAGGTAATTTTTTACGCCTTAATTGGTAGCGAATTAAAATAGGCAACACTGCTGACGGCGCTATGTAAAATTCTTAAACAAGATTAACGGCTCTTAACTATAAAAAAAAGGAATTGGCCAACTAAAACCACGCAATCGTTCCCAGTAACGTTTGCGTGATTTTGGCGGTAACGGGTAAACATGATAAAATCCGTTTTTTTTACAATAACTTAGCCGTAAAATAATTTCTTAATATTTGAAAACGTTTGATCTTGCCGTAATTTGCAGGATCAGGGAACCAGATTATGTTTGAATCTTATACCATTAAAGACATTGCAAAGGCTTTGGGTGTATCCACCTCCACCGTATCAAGGGCATTAAAGGGCAGCTATGAAATTGGCGCTGAAACCAAAAAACTTGTTCAGGAGTATGCCGAGAAGGTGAATTACCGCCCCAATCCCATTGCCTTAAGTCTTAAAGATCAAAAAAGCCATTCAATAGGTGTTGTGGTATGCGAGGTAGCGAACGACTATTTCTCGCAAGCCATAAATGGTATCGAATCTATTGCATATAACCTTGGTTACCACGTTATTATTACACAAACCCACGAATCGTTTGACCGGGAAACGGTTAACGTGCAGCACTTGCTTTCAAGACATGTTGATGGATTGCTGGTTTCTTTATCTGCCCAAACCACAGATACATCGCAGTATAAATATCTTCATGAAAAAGGGTTCCCTATTGTATTTTTTGACAGAATAGCTGCAGATATTAACACACATAGGGTAGTTGCTGATAATTTTAAGGGGGCATTTGATGCTACGGAGCTTTTAATAAAATCCGGGTTTAAAAAGATAGCGCACTTAACCAATTCAAATAACTTATCGATAACAGTTGAAAGACTCAACGGCTTTAAAGCAGCATTGGATAAGCACAGCATCGAATTTAAGCCTGGTTATTTAAAAAACTGCGAGCATGGCGGGATGATTCACGACGAAATTGAATTTGCTGTGAAAGCTTTGTTAGCTATGGATGACCGGCCCGAAGCTATTTTTATCGGCAGCGACAGGTTGACCATTAATTGCATGTCGATTTTAAAAAAACTTGGGGTAAAAGTACCTGACGATTTGGCTTTGGCTGGTTTTACCAATTCGGATGTTGTTGATTTATTTGATCCGCCACTTACCGTAGTCCGCCAGCCTGCATTCCAGATAGGACAAAAAGCGACTGAACTACTGATAAAAACAATTGAAAGCAAATGGCCCGTTGAAGAATTTACGACCGAACGGGTAGATACCCAATTAATTGAAAGGCTCTCATCTCAAAAACTAAACTAAAACATCAGATAGTAAATCCGTTTAAGGTAGATTCCTTTCGATAAAAAGCGGTTACCGCGCTTTAAAGCCGGGCCAACGGTATTTAAAACGCAAAAAGCCCCGGGTTATCCGGGGCTTTCACAATTAATGTTTAATTTAAAAATTATTTTTGTTTGAACTGAACACGACGGTTTAGTACACGACCTTCTTCGGTTGAGTTATCAGCAATTGGCATAGTTTCGCCGTAGCCTTTAATTTTTACTTTCTTGGCATCAACACCTGAGTTAACTAAGTAAGTTTTTACCGAGTTAGCGCGATCTTTTGATAACGAGATGTTATGAGCGGCGGTACCTTCAGATGAAGCGAAGCCATCAACTTCTACCTTTTTACCGGTAGAACGCAAATCAGCAGATGTTGCATCTAACACAGGGTAAGATGAAGTACGCAATACCGAGCTGTCAAATTCAAACTGGATGTTTGAGTAAGCGGTGGCAGGGGCCTGGCCTGCTGTTGCTGATGAATCTGGTTTAGGGAATACGATAACGCAACCAGAACCGTCAACTACGCTGCCTGCAGCAGTACCCGGGCATTTGTCAAACTGATCGGCAACACCATCACCGTCCGAATCTTTTTTCAGGTCGGTAACAGCAGTTTCAACATTGGTTACACGGCCTTTTAAAGCTTCAACTTCCTGGCGTAAAGCTGCATCGTATAATTCATCATACATTTGAGCAACCGGGTTTACCCATGTCAGGTTCTGTTTTGTTTTCGGACCAAAAGTATACTCTAAACCACCATAGGTATAAGAGTAATGGCTAAACTTCGGATAGGTATGAATACCACCAAAGTTGTAACCTTGTACAAAGCTAACAGTGTAACCCAAATTTAAGGCTACCGCGTCGGACAGTTTGAACTTTACACCAACGCCAACCGGGGCAAATAATTCTTTA
The DNA here is from genome assembly GCF_056404995.1 of Mucilaginibacter sp. P2_A5. NCBI lineage: Bacteria > Pseudomonadati > Bacteroidota > Sphingobacteriia > Sphingobacteriales > Sphingobacteriaceae > Mucilaginibacter > Mucilaginibacter sp. P2_A5. Next base: position 291 of record NZ_JBFUCY010000047.1, on the reverse strand, counting down.
ACCGTTTTATCGCCAAAAGGCAGCGTGTGAACAACGCCATCATCGGATGTGTTTTCTTTAATTTTGTACATGTCTAAACCTAAGCCTGCAGAGCCATAAAAGTTAACACTGTTTTTGCGATGCAGGAAGCTAACACTTGCAATGTTAAATACCGCACTAAGCGAACCCGAATTGAACGAGGTTTTGTAATCAGTGTAACCAAACTTCGGTTTGCCGTCCTCGTCTTTACCGTGTACTTTACCACCCAAATAGTCTAATTGTAAGCTAAAGGTGTGCGATAAAGGTGTGCGA
>NZ_JBFUCY010000046.1:0-42663 GCF_056404995.1 Mucilaginibacter sp. P2_A5 | reverse complement strand
GCCCGAATATACTGGCGCAAGCACTCTGGAAAATCAGGGAGACTAAAAGCGAAGGGGAAGCAAAAAGGTTGATAAGCAAGCTCAGAGTATACACGATTTCGGACCAGGACAATTCGGGACCATGGATACGCAGGAATTTCCCCGGCCTGTTCTACATCGCAAGCCCGGGAAATTATTATACGGCTACATGGTCGGCCATCTTAAGTGTATTTCCCGGCGCCAACAACGAAGTCGTGAGCAATGATTGGCTTATGCGAAATATCCAGCAGGGACATGGGCCGCTGGGGGCAATTTATCCGGATGTGTCTTTTGGCATGGAGGGTGATACCCCGTCCTGGCTCTCGCTGATCCCCAATGGACTGAGCAACCCGGAGCATCCAAACTGGGGAGGTTGGGGCGGACGTTATGAATATTACAAACCACCCTTTGACCCCAAGCTGAAATGGATTGTTCCGCTGGAAGAAGAGACCAGACCATTTTGGACAAATGCCGAAGACGAATATACACCCTGGGTGCCGGGCAAATGGGGGAGAGCCATGGTAAAAGACACAGGTACATACAAAGACAACCATGTAACCATTTGGAGATGGAGAGCAGAAATTCAGAATGATTTTGCGGCACGAATGGCCTGGTGTAATACGGATTATAAAGCTGCCAATCACCCCCCGGTTGTTAAACTCCATATGCCTGAACAACTCACAGTAAAATCCGGCGAGACATTTAGTCTGGACGGCAGTGCATCCTATGACCCCGATGGAGATGCCCTGAGTTTTCATTGGTTTCAATACCGCGAAGCGGGAACGTTGCACAACACAATAGTTGTCGGTCCGGCAGAAAACATGTCTGTCATTCCAGAGTTAAAAGCGCCGGAGGTAAGTAGTCGCCAAACTACTCACTTCATCCTGAAGGTTACCGATAAAGGAACGCCCCGGCTAACCCGGTATAAAAGAGTAATTGTAACCATTCTGCCGAAGTAATGAACGACAACAACATGGCATTTTTTTACAGCCAATAATAGTCGAAAAGGGGAGGTGGAAAATTTCATTTGAGCTTACGTCCAAAGGCCGCGGTTAATGCGGCCTTTGGTTTTATGCGGTGTCCGTCCGTCCGGTTGTGCCGGGGGGATGGTTGGATAGGCGGGCAAGGTTTTAACGGTGCTTATCTCCTCCATGTCGAGGAACGAAGCAATCTCCGGGCTGTGCATGGTGGCTATGCATGGCGTATACTTAGCATGCGGACCACAAGGGTGGACCCTTGCGGTAGCGAGGAGGAAAGCGTGTCTTGGAACAAGCAATGACTAGTTAAAAAATCAACCAGTCTTTATTTGCTCGTTAATGTAAATAACACTAACTTTATTAGTCTATACACCACCAATTTTGAGTAAGAGCAAACAGAAACCGAAGTCACAACATCAGGAAAGGGTAGCGAAGTTTTTGACTAATTTCTATGTCAATGCAAAAACTCAGGCTATCCAGTTACGTCCTTTGCTCGGCGTACTGAAAGATGATTATTCCCTTGGTGAAATTTTTGCCGCAGCAAAGGCGCTCGACAAACATCCACTCGCTTATAACTATTTCTACGGGACGCCATTACCGCGGTCTTATGACCAGCTTAGAAGTGGGAATTGGACGTTGCAGGTGAGTGTCGAAAAAGAAATTGGTTGGTATTCACTTTCCATCGTCCGCTTTTCAACGCAGATAAATATCTTCGTACAATACCGCGATTTGTATGAAAATGCGATGCTAATGGGAGACTATAGTAACGCATCATCTATCTTAGATAAGATAGATGCAGAAGTCTGCTATTCATTTTGGGGAATGGAACAGCGTTTCATTGTGGCTGAACTGAGCGGGGGCTTAAAGAGTAATAAAGATTTTTTAAGTGCTATCAATAACTCGAGTCAGGATATTTTCGTCACCACCTTTGCCTATTTTTTCAGTAATCGTTCCGAAAACAAAATGTCTATACAGCGATTCAATAATTTTTTTAATAACTTTTTTCAGACCCTCGGAGATGAGATCCGCGAGTATTTTCTGTTCGTGGCTAATAGTTTTTCAAGTGATGAGTTTAAAGAACTGGAGGGCATTTTATCCTATCACAGTCTATCTTCGGTTATTGATCGCTACCTTACTTTCGTAAAAACGACGCATTCATTGTTGACTTGGAATAGTGGACGGGAATTCTTACCGAAAATCGTATTACGCGTTAATAAAGTGATTCACGACAGGTTGATCGATAGTATTTCCTTGTTTTTGTCGGCTAAAACACCTGTAGATAATATGCAGGAGACAATTAATGCACTTGATATCTTTGATCTCTATTCAAAGGGCAATTATCAAGAAGCGATTGTTCAATCGAAAAGTTTCATATTGCGTTGTCCCTCCGAGCTCAGTATTTATGAGATATACATTAAATCGCACCTTTTTTTAAAAAAAGAATTTGTCAGCGCTGTTTCCCGCGAGAGTCTGGTCAGCGAAGTACTCGATAATATGTACAATATCTTACGTAAGAATGAGGCGACATCTCAATCAATTACTAATATTTTAAAGATTGCAACAACGTTACAGAATACGACTTTCGGCCATCAGTTGTATATTTTTTACAATCGGTCGATATTAGATAATAAATATGCAAATTGGAAGTATTTGGATATCCTCAACTCACAGATTTTAAATCCTCTTTTTGTTAAACGCCATCCCGAAAAAGCTGAAGCTGAGAATTATTTCGATAATCTGAAGGAGCAGTTCCCTGGTTCTGTTACTGTAGCGTTATTTAATAATTATCTTGAACAAACGGGAAATAGCAGCAATGATTGGCTACTTAGCGGTGTTCCAGACTATCGCAAAACGTTTTACAAAGCCGAGTTCTACAAGGAAATCGGTGAAACGGCAAAAGCAATCGGTCTTTATAATGAACTGCTTGATATCGATAAAGTAAACATTGTTATCTATGAAGAAGCGCTAGTTAATCTGCTGGACTGTTATTATAAAACCGAACGTTATGAAGATTATCTGAACTCTTATGTACAGCACCACTTTTTTAATCCCAATTTGCTCATACGGGTGGAAATTAAAAACGTAGTGCTTCGACTGCAGTTGGCTAAGTTCCGTAATGTATTACCATCAATTCAACTGCCAATATTCTTTTCTATTACGAAGCAGGATTCTCATAACATCAATATCGCGCTTCGAGTCTTTCTTAAAGGTCTAGGCCTTGTTCGCTCAGCCGACCTCAAATTGAAAGTAGAGATTTTAAGTATAGAAGCTTTAAAGTTTCTTTTGTCGGCCATTTGTACCCCCGAGATTCTTAAATACAGCACATACTTCGAGAATGCCAACGATATCCTCTTGGAACGTGTAGAGGTATTGCAAATTCTGGTTAGCATTGACAAAGCTAATTCAGCACCATACGATGCTGAAATTAATAAGATTAGTCAGGATCTTGCGGTAAGCGATGCGATACGACAAATAGACGAAAGTAAGATATATGTTGATGAAGTAAGCCTAATTAATTCCGAGTTTACCGACGTTCGGAATAATTTCACCCGATATATTGAGATAAGTAAATTAATTTCAGATCAGGGGTCAAGTTTTATAGATATTTCTTTAAATCGAAAACTTCTATTGAAGGTAAAAAATAATAACGTTGTTGCTGAAGATTTGGGGCATTCCCGCGTTTCAAAAAATGTCAAATTTGAATTGTTTAAAGATGTTTTCTTTGAAATTCGCGATCAGTTTCTTTTTAATAACCGTTATGGTTTGGAAGTGTATGTAAGCACACGCATTCGGCACGGAACTTTGTTAGGCCAGTTTCGAAATGAATTTCTGACGCAGCACCTTATCACCCAGAAGGAGAAGTCAAGTGAAAATTATTACCGTAATGAATATTGGGACGATAAGCTGACTAATCTTGATGATACCCAGAAAAATAAAATTCAAGAACTCTTGTCTGCTTTTTCAGAGAATATCGATAAGACTGCTAATAAATTAAAAGAGCAAACTATACAAATTAAAACTGAAGATCGGAACAGGTTCGGCCTGTTTGACTATACTATACCCAGTGATCGGTTGCTAGTTTATTATGATCAGGTATTTAAAGAAGTAGACGTTTACACTGATTTCGTGTTTATGGCGATGCAGTTTCTATGGAGATTGACAGAAGTCAATCTTGAATATATTCGCCAATATATATCCGAAATTATCAAAAAGCGGCTGATACAATATCTTTCAGATCTGGAAACGGACCTTCGAGCCACAGTCCAAAAAGAGAAAGATATTCAGGAATTGATTAATAGCATCACAACCTGTAAAACTCAGATACATCTAGAGTTGGATAAGATTGCCGCTTGGTTTAGGATTCGCAAGATCAATATTCCTGACTTCGAGCTGTCTAAAGTAATTAACAGCTCATTAGAGATTACAAATAAGATTTCTCAAAATGCCAAAATTATTGCTCCTGATATTGATATAAACTCCCCTACACTATTCAAAGGGAAGTTTTTTATTCACCTCTTTGACTTGTTGCGTATTTTTCTGGAAAATATTGTCAATTATGCAGAACTTGACTCAGAACAACTTAAAGTAGTAATCTCTGCGCAAGAAGAAAATGAAGTCTTGCATTTCAGGATACTAAACAATCTGGATCCAGATGTGAATAGAAAAGAAATACAGGAAAAGTTTAAGGCGAAAAGAGACGAGCTGATAGCCGTAAACTGGGATATGAATCGAATACGAAAGGAAAAAGATACAGGTTTTTACAAAGCGAAGAAAAACTTGACGAGTGACTTGCAGGATGAGAAGAACTATTTCGATTTCAATATTAACGAAACCGATCAGATCGAAATAAATATCTTTATACACACAGAGAAGCTAAAAGCATGAAAATATTGCTCGTTGAGGATGATGAAATTAAGATCAAGAATCTGGAAGCATTTCTATCGACTCTCCGGCCTGATTATAATATTGAGTTCGATATCCGGAGGTCCTATCAATCAGGTTTAAAGGCCATACTTAATAAATTGTATGATCTCATTTTACTAGATATGAGCATGCACAATTTTGACAAGACAATCGATCAGTCCGGGGGCTCTCATATGCCGTTCGCAGGCGAAGATATACTTCGAGAAATGGCATGGAACGATATTGCTACTAAGACAGTAATCGTAACGCAATATGACTTAATCGGTAATAAAGTGTTGACAGAGCTTAAAGAGTCATGGGCAATCAACTTCTCGGACAACTATATTGGAACAGTTTTTTATCGCGACAACGAAACTAGCTGGCAAAACGAACTAAGTACATTCATATTTGATCACTATAACCAATGATTTCAATCTTAATCGTAGACGACATCCCTGCCAAAATTTCAGAGATTGAGAAAACGTTATTAACTGTAACTCCGATCATTAGAGATCAAATTACAATTGCGTCGGATATAATTAATGCCAAACGTTTGCTGGCCGCGAAACAGTTCGACCTAATGATCCTCGATCTATCCCTACCGCAGCGGTTCGGCGATGACCCCGATGATAATGGAGGTACCCAATTTTTGGAAGAAATTGGTGCCGATCCGACTATGAATGCCCCGTTTCATTGTCGGTCTTACGGAGTATCCGGAATTGCTTGATAAGCACACCGGTTTCTTCAATAGTAATTTGTGGTATTTGATTAAATATGAACCGGAATACAGACTTTGGGAGGAACAGATTGCCAACTATGCACGCTACCTTATCAAATCAAAAATGGAACTAGCGACTCCCTCTAACGTTAGATTCGAATACGACCTGGCCATTGTGACAATTTTGAATGAAACAGAGCTAAAAAAGGTAAAAGAATTAGACGGACATTGGAAAGAGCAGAAATTTCCCAACGATCCAACCTTTTATTATACAGGATATTTTAAAAAAGGTGACAAAAATATTAGTGTTGTCGTCGCCTCTACGGACAATGCTATGGGTATGCCGGCAGCTTCGGTTCTTTCAATGAAGATGATCCAGCGTTATCGCCCTAAATACATTTGTATGGTCGGCATCTGTGCTGGTGTTAAAGGTAAAGGCAACATCGGAGACCCCATTATTGCTGATAGGGTGTGGGATTACGGCAGCGGTAAGCATATCATTAAAAAGGTTGATGGCAAGCGCATAGAGGCATTCAGACCATATATTAACCAGATTGCGTTGGATCGGGAACTAGCCGCTCAATTTTCTAATATCATTTCGAAGAATCTATATTTTGAACAAATACAGTCCGCTTGGTCGCAAAAATACAATTATGCTTTAGCAGCTAGGATTGGCCCATTTGCGTCAGGCTCAGCTGTTATTGCAAACGAGAATAAACTTAATGAAATCAAAGAGCAGCATGGACAGTTGGTAGGATTTGATATGGAGTCTTATGCGATATTCTATGCTGCAGACAACTGTTCTCATCCTAAGCCAACCCCGTTTATTATCAAATCCATTTCAGATTACGGAGATTCCCATAAAAACAACCCTAAAAAAGATGAATTTCAGGAATATGCTGCTTTTACCAGCGCAAATCTGCTGTATCACTTTTTAATAAACCATTTATATCAATAAGATTAAACTGTGCCATTGTTTAGTCTTTGGTCGATGATTTTCCGAGACTGGCGCACGCGAGTCACGTGAACCCTAACTCCTCAACTCCCACCTCCCCCGTTAGCGATTGAAACGGATACCGGCCAGGCGCCTAATGCCTTATGCGCGTATGAGTGTAAAGCGCGGGCCGCAGGCAACGGCAAGAAAAGAATCAAGAGTCAAGAATCAAGACAAAAATGTTCGGTATGTTAAGGACGAAATTATTTCCTTTGTTTTCCGGTGGTAAAAAGTTCATTAATAGATGCTTCCTTCGCCAGCATGACAAGTTATATTTTTGAGTTGTGTGGGTCTGTCACCGATGCTGGTGCAACGCGTGTCGTGTGTGCCCCACATGGTTGGATATCCGAAATTCAGTGTTCGATATTATTTTTCATCCAACTGACAACTAATTTGGCAATTGCAGCTAAAGAGCCGTCGGCCCGGCACATGATGTAGCGCTGGGTTTAACGCCGGCGAATAAAACCAACAATAACGTAGCGTGCCATGGGCAGGGTTTATATTAGCCACCAGGTAGCTTTGCAATCACGAAACCGCCCCCATCTCCCGCAGCCGAATTAATCCAATGAATTTAACGCCACACATCGCCGGAATTAAAAATATTAACCACCGGTAGTGCACCACCCCGTACCAGGGTGTCTCCCCGTGCTGGTACACACAGTTTGCGGTTAATTTAATCGGTTTTGAACGCCTCTTCCACAGGTCGATTTAATATTCAACACCGAATGTCCAATTTCGAATAATGGAGGAAAAACTTCGGTGTTGGATATTCGATGCTTTCTTTGTCAGCATGACATATCCCATTTTCCTGTTATCCTGGGGAACGAAGGATCTATCAGCTATGCATGACCGATAGAAAAGTTCGCGAATAGATGCTTCGTACCTCAGCATGACAGTCTTTTATTTTTGTATGTCACCCCTCCTTCAGAGTTTACCTAAATTTGATAACTACCCAAAGCAAGTTAAAAAACGGAAGTCATCCTGAACTTGTTTCAGGATCCCACAGGACAGGTGACCCGCATGAAGTACACTTAGCATGTGGGGTGCCGAAACAAGTTCGGCATGACATTGGGGATTAACCGATGTAATCCACCTTCAGAATTTTGCGAAATTTTACCACTCAGCATGACAAGTTATATTTTCGAGGCGCGTAGGGCTGTAATCATTCGCAGTAAAAGATCATTTACCTCTATACTCAAAAGCCCTCACTCCCTGGTACCCACAATCCCTCCACACAAATAACTTACCTGCCATAGGTTGTTGTTCCAGCTGGCGGGCAGTAAGGCCTTTTTGGGCGGTGGTGATGTATATATCGGTCAAATCCGGGCCGCCAAAGGTGCAGGAGGTTACGTTGGCTACGGGTAGGGGCAGGGTAAATAATTTGGTTGCGGTGTGCGGGTTCCAGCGGCTTACCTGCCAGCCGTTCCAGTGGGCAATCCACAGCATGCCTTCGGTATCAATGGTCATGCCATCGGGGTAACCATCTTTTTCGTCGATAGTAATCATCGTTTTTTTGTTGGAGATTGTGCCGCTGTGTACATCAAAATCATAGGCCACCACGTTCATGGTCGGCGTATCGATATAGTAAAACGTTTTGTGGTCGGGGCTCCAGGCCATTCCGTTAGATATGGTTGTGCCATGTATTTTGGGCGCGGTTTGCAGGTTACCATCCAGCGTATACAGTTTCCCGGCGTTCGGCGTTTCGTCAATAGCCATCGACCCGATCCAGAACCTGCCGGCCGGGTCGCATTTGCCATCGTTAAAACGATTTTGCGGCAAATGAGCTTCGGGCTGGGCAAAAAATGCCGGTTGGCCGGTTTCTCGGTCAACCATAGCCAGCCCGTTTTTTAACGCGGCAAGCAATTGCCCATCGCTGCAAACCGTTACCGCGCCAACCATTTGTTTAACATCAATGGTTCTGAAAGCCTTGTTTTCGGGGTTGTATTCATGAATATGGCCGCCCATAATATCAACCCAGTATAAAATGTTATTACGCCAGTCCCAAACCGGGCCTTCGCCCAAAAAACTGGCGTGGTTAATTACTACTTCTACCATCCTGTTATTTTATTTAATGCCATCGGGCAAAGTACTTACCGATGTCCAGCCGCCATCAACAATCAGGCTTTGGCCGGTAATGTGTTTGGCCTCATCCGATACCAAAAACAGCGCCGTATGGGCAATATCGGTAACATAAGCCGGCCTGCCCATGGGGGTAATGGCCGACCATACCCGTTCATAATCCGCCTCCTGCGTAGTACGTTCGGTTAAGGTGGCGCCTGGCGCAACGGTATTTACATTGATGCGGTACTGCGAAAGCTCGATCACCAGGTTTTTAGCCAGCATCTCTAACGCGGCTTTTGTCATGGCATAGGCCGCAAGGCTTTTAAGCGCCTGGTGCCCCACTACCGACGATGTAAAAAGGATTGCCCCGCCATTGGTCTGCGCCTTCATTTGTTTAGCGGCGGCCTGCGCTAAAAAGAATGAGCCGCCGAGGTTTACGTCCATTACTTTGGAGAATGCTTCCTTGGTATAAGCAAAAAAATCGCCATACAACGTAATGCCGGCATTGGCTATCACAATATCCAGCCGGCCGTATAACTTTACGGCAGTATCAACCATGTTATTGATGAAACCTAAGTCGCTTGAATCGCCGGGCATAGCTAAACAACTATCCGGATGGTTTTGGTTGATCAGGCCTTCCGCGTTTTTTGCTAAATCGATATCTATATCATTTAATATTACGGTAGCGCCTTTTTGGGCCAGCATGCGGCAAATTTCGAACCCTATGCCCTGGCCTGCGCCGGTTACTATGGCTACTTTATTGTTAAAACTCATTATATCAACTTAATGTGAATCTCTTAAAACCTTACTGCCCGAACCACCCACCAGGAAATCCATATCGGCCCCCAGGTGCGCCTGCTGCACATGGTCGATATACAATTTTACATAACCACGATTGGTAACCGGTTCGGGCGGAATGTATTGACGCTTTCGTTCGGCAAACTCTTCGGTACTGATAGCCACATTTAATGTTCGGTTGGGCACATCAAGCGTTATCAGGTCGCCGGTTTTGATGAGGGCAAAATTGCCGCCTGCGGCTGCCTCCGGCGATACATGTAGTACTACGGTGCCAAAGCCGGTTCCGCTCATGCGTCCGTCGGATATGCGCACCATATCGGTAATTCCCTTTTCCAATAGCTTTTTGGGGATGCCCATATTGCCAACTTCGGGCATACCGGGATAGCCTTTGGGGCCCACATTTTTTAATACCAAAACGCTGGTTTCATCTACCTCCAGTTCGTCGGTATCAATACGGGCTTTAAAATCTTCGATGTTTTCAAACACTACGGCTTTGCCGGTATGCTGCATTAAATGCGCGCTGGCCGCTGATGGTTTGATAACCGCGCCCGACTCGCACAGGTTACCTGTTAAAATGGCCAGACCGGTAGCTGTATTAAAAGGCGCATCAACGGTAGTAATTACGTTGCTGTTATAACCCACGGCATTGCTGTAATTATCGGCAATGGTTTTGCCGTTTACCGTTATGGCATCCCGGTGAAGTATGCCATCCAGTGCTTTTAAAACAACAGGCAGGCCGCCGGCATAAAACAGGTCTTCCATAAAGTATTGGCCAGATGGCTGCAGGTTGGCTATCAGCGGGATGTTTTTTGATAAGGGGTCAAAATCCTTCAGTTCAAGCGGCACTCCAATGCGGCCAGCAATAGCCAGCAAATGGATCACAAAATTGGTTGATCCGCCTATGGCGGCGTTGGTCATGATGGCGTTTTCAAAAGCCTGCCGGGTAAGTATGTCCGAAAGTTTCAAATCTTCCTTAACCATTTCCACAATGCGTAATCCCGAGAGCTGGGCCAAAACCTTCCGCCTGGAATCAGCAGCGGGGATGGCAGCGTTGCCCGGCAGCGAAAGGCCCAATGACTCTACCATACAAGCCATAGATGAAGCTGTGCCCATAACGGCGCAATGCCCCTGGCTGCGGCACATGGCCGCCTCGATGGTGAGCAATTCCTCTTCTATGATCTTGCCAGATCGTACATCATCATGATAGCGCCAAACGTCGCTGGTGCCTATTTGCTTGCCCCGGTGGTTGCCGGTAAGCATTGGCCCGCCAGATACCACAATGGTGGGGATATTTACACTACAGGCCCCCATTACCAATGATGGGGTTGTTTTGTCGCAGCCGCAAAGCAATACTACACCATCCAACGGGTTGGCGCGGATTGATTCTTCCACATCCATACTGGCCAGGTTGCGGTACAGCATGGCGGTGGGTTTCATTAACGTTTCGCCAAGGGACATCACCGGGAACTCGACCGGGAAACCGCCGGCCTCTAAAATGCCCCGTTTTACCGATTCGGCAAGCTCGCGAAAATGAGCGTTGCAGGGGGTAAGCTCGCTCCAGGTGTTGCAGATGCCTATTACCGGTTTGCCTTGAAATTCATAGTCGGGGATGCCCTGGTTTTTCATCCAGGCGCGGTAAATAAAGCCATCCTTGCCTTTACGGCCAAACCATGCCCCGCTTCGTAGTTCTTGCTCGTCCATTGGTTGATATTGTTTTGCAGCCCGGGGGCCAAGCCTGCGGGTAAGTTTTAACTGGTGTTCAACAAATATAACCGCAATATTTAATTATTGGGGGGGAATGGATGGCTGGTTTTCTTTTTTCTGCGGAGGCGCATAATTTGCTTTTGTGTTAAAAAGGGAGGGAAAGTGCGATTCCCCTCTTGAGAGGGGCGGAGGGGTGTGTTAATGAAGCGGCAATGAACGCCGGTTAACACACCCCTGCCACCGCTCAGTCTTTCGCACCCCCTCTCGAGAGGGGAACCCCAATAATGGTGTGATTTGCATGTTCAATTTGCATGCGAGAGACGCAATTATGCTCTCTACGAAAAAAATATGTTCCTTTTCATTTCTTGTTGTAGGTCAAGTTTCCCTTGCCAATCTCGCCTTACTTTTGATGTAAATAAAACAGCAACACATAAAATAATCAACATCATGGAAAATACAGTAAACGGCATTCACCACATTACAGCAATAGCAGGCAATGCCAAACGCAATTATAATTTTTATGCCAACGTACTGGGTTTACGCCTGGTTAAAAAAACCGTAAACTTCGACGATCCTGAAACTTACCATTTATACTATGGCGATAAAGAGGGTACGCCCGGTACTATCCTTACCTTTTTCCCCTGGGAAGGTATTACTGCAGGCCGCAGGGGCGCACGCCAGGCTACCGAAATTGGTTACTCGGTTCCTGAAAGCAGCTTTGATTTTTGGCTAAAACGTTTTGATGCCAACAATGTCATATACAACAAGGTATCCGAAAAATTTGGGGAACCATACCTTACCGTTTTAGACCCCGATGGCTTAAAACTGGAATTGATAGCTTCAAAAACTTCCGATAACCGTTTGCCATGGGAAACAGCTGACGTTAAGGCCGAAAACGCTACCAAAGGTTTCCACAGTGTAACTATTACCACCAATAAAATGCAGCCTACGGCCGATATTTTAACAGGCGTATTTGGCTACCGTTTGCTGGAGCAGCATGTAAACCGTTACCGCTTTATTACCGATGCGGTTGAAAACGCCGCCATTGTCGACCTGGTTGAAGTTGCCGGCGAAGTTGCTGGCCATGTGGCCGGTGGTTCGGTTCACCACGTAGCATTCCGCGTTAAAAACGAGGAAGTGTTGATGCAATACCGCGAAAAAATTGCCGCCCTTGGTTTGCACATTACCGATAAAATAGACAGGAACTATTTTTACTCGTTGTACTTCCGCGAACCAGGTGGTGTATTGTTTGAATTGGCTACCGATAATCCCGGCTTTGCTGTTGACGAACCGGTTGACGAATTGGGCACCCATTTAAAATTGCCTGCACAACACGAAAGGTTCCGCAGCACTTTAGAGAAAACATTACCTCAATTATATTGATCATGTACACACATCAAAAAAATTATATAACCACAGGCACCCCGGCTACCGAAGCCGGGGCCGCCCTGGTCATGATTCACGGTCGTGGCGGCACTGCCCAAAACATTGTCAACCTGGCCGAGAGCTTAAATGTACAGGGCATGGCTATTTACGCCCCGCAGGCAACCAATAGTAGCTGGTACCCCTACAGCTTTATGGCCGGCGATAAAATGAATCAGCCGGCTTTAAACTCGGCCCTGGATACGATAGATCAACTGGTGCAACAGATTAAAGCTGATGGCATCCCCGAAGAAAAAATTTATTTCCTCGGATTTTCGCAGGGTGCCTGTTTAACGCTGGACTGTATTACCCGTCATGCCAAAACATATGGCGGTGCCGTAGCGTTCACGGGCGGCCTGATAGGCGAGGGCCTCGACCTTAGTAATTACCAGGGTAATTTTAACGGAACACCGGTACTGATCACCACCGGTAATCCCGATCCGCATGTACCTTTAACAAGGGTTGAGGAAAGTGTTGCCATCATCAAAAACCTTGGTGCCGATGTAACCCTTAAGGTGTACCCCGGAAGGCCACATACTATTAGCCAGCAGGAGATAGACCTGGCCAATCAAATAGTGTTTAAATAAGGAGTGACAATAGCAGACGGGTTAAACTTCCATGTTCCAGAACATTGGAGGGTTTAACCCGCCCTGCTATTTTTTGCCTGCCTGTTTAATGATTGCCGCTACCGGCGAATAGCTTTTCGCCGGCTTTTACGGCCATGGCCAAACGGTTTTCATCCGGTGGCTTAGGGCACGAGTAATTAGGGCTAAAGGCGCAGTAAGGGTTATAGGCCTTATTAAAATCTACAGTCAGGCTGTCCCCTTTAAACTCGCCCTTTTTCAGGTCGATATAACGACCACCGCCATATGTTTCCTGTCCGTTTGTGTCATCGGTAAATGGCAAAAACAGGTAATCGCTAAACAAAGGGTTTTGCGATAAACGAATGCTTTTGTAAACCGAAAGCTGCATCGGTTTGCCATTAAGGCTGAATTGGAGCAGGGCATATTTTACATACTGGCTGCCTGTGCCATGAAATACCGGCATCACAAAGTTGTTTTCGTTACTAAGGAAGGTTACTTTACAGGTAACCCTAAAGGTGCTATCGGCGTCATAAAACCTAAGATTTTGTAGATCATCCTTTTTTAACGGGGAATTGGCATCTTTCAAAAAATCGTCCATATAACCTTTACGAAACTGGTCTATTTGCGTTTTATAGTCCTGCGCAAAACAGTTAATGCCGGTCATTAATAGCAGGATCAGGAGGTATTTCATAAGTTTTATAACTATTGCCTTATTAGTTGATGGCAATATATAAATTACAAAACTTAATGCCGAATGAAACGAAAGATACCGTTTAATTATTAAGCGATAATGCCCGACTGTAATCCCGGGTTATTGCTCTTTGTTTATCGGCTGCTATCTGGTTTTGCAGCGTTTTGCTGGTAAAAATGGCAACCCCCAGGTCGGCCTTGTACTTGTACCGTAACGAAAGGGTTAACAGGCCCGAATTCCAGTTATAAATATCCGAATAGTTATCGGGCCTGTCGGTAAACTGGCCATACATACCGATGAATTTTTGTAAAACTTTATACGCATCCGTCATTTTAAAAAACAGGTAAATGTTCACAATCTTATCCCTATAAACGCGGATGCCCACCATATCAAGGTTTAAGCTATCGCCCAGGTCCAACACATTTGGATCATTGTAGGCATATTTTAAGCAACTGTCGGCGTCAACACGGGTATCGCCATCAAGGTAGGATAAGTTAGCAGCCTGGAGGTCTTTGATATCAGAGCCTAAAACAACATTGTTGCCGGGTCCGTTATTTAATGTTAAGTACGATATGGAGCCTGTTTTAAGCGCTTGGGCATTTGCCATAAACCACTGACAGCCAACAATGATAAACAGAACTATTTTAATCCCTGAAATAGCCCTATGGTAAATTCTTTTTTCCATATCTCTCCACTTTGCATAATGATGGAGAGACAAGTTTAATACCGAACTTTAATTTATGCTTATTTTTATTAATTTTTGATTAATTAATAAACTTGCTTATGAAAAATGAAATGAACAGGCCTTTTCCTGTTCATTTGCCTTGTTTAGTTTTTTGTACACTGGTTTACAGTAGGTTAAATACTGTACAAAATAATATTCAGCACCTATTTAACCGCCCAATCATGAATGATGTTCCGGCCGCCGCCAAATGTTTCCTGTCCGTTGGTGTTATCAGTAAAAGGCAGAAACAAATAATTGCTGAAGGGCCAATAAGTATCAGTCAAAAAAACGTTCATGTAACCCTGGTGAAACTGGTCTATTTGCGCTTTATAGGTCCTGCGCAAAACAGTTAACGCCGGTCATTAATATCAGTACCAACGATACTTAAAGCCGAACGAAATGAAAAAAGCGGTTTAGTAATTGAGGGATAATGCCTGTTTATAATACAGGCTGATTGCTTTTTGTTTATCGGCTTCTATTTCGGTTTCCAGCTTTTTGCATGTAAAAATGGCGACCCCCAGATCGGCCTTGCACTGGTAGCGTAACGAAAGGCTTACCAGGCTTGAATTCCAATTATAAATATCCGAGTAGCTATCGGGCCTGTCGGTAAACTGGCCATACAGGCTGATGAATTTTTTTAATACTTTATATGCATCCGAAAGTTTAAAAAACAGGTAGATGTTCACTATCTTATCTTTATAAGCGCGGACAGCTACCATGTCAAGATCTATGCTATCGCCAAGGGTAAAAGCATAAGGTTCATTGTAGGCATATTTTATGCAACTGTCGGCATCAATGCGGCTATCGCCGTCGAGGTATGTTAGTTTACCAATCGGCAGCGTTCGGATATCTTCGCCCAAAGCAATGCGGTCATTGAACCCATTGGAGGTCATTAGGTATTTAAGAGTACCTGGTTTAAGCACCTGGGCATGTGCCATAAACCATGGGCTGCCAACGATGATAAATAGGGCTGTCCTGATGCCTGAGATAGCCGTATGGTAAATTCTTTTTTCCATATCTCTCCACCTTTCATAATAATGAAGAGACAAGTTTAACACCGAATTTTAATCGGGATGTTATTTTGGTTAGTTTCCGATTAAATTGTAAATAAAGTGTGAAAAGAAAACAGAACATTGCAATTGATTTACAATTGTAATGTTCTGTTTCAGGTATAAATATTTCTTAATGGTTAAAGGAGATCTGGAATATTATTCAATTTTATTTGACAACCCACTCATGGATGCCGGCCGAGTTATCAACGGAAAGCTGAATTTCCATCCGCAAAGCGGTAGTACTTACCGGCTCAAAACTCACTGTATTAAAGTTATCCTTGCTGATGGTATAAGGCGTTGTGTTTTTTACCGGTACCCATTGCCCATCTTTTTTATACAATATTTTGTACGATGCCGGGATACGGCAACCACCCCAGGGTCCATCGTCAAACCAATAAACTTTTGATTCGCTTACGGTATGCGCTGCGTCAAAGTCGTACTGTACAAATTCGCTGGTATCCTTAGCGGGCCACCAGTGCATAAAGGGGAAGCTGTTATCGTTGGAGCCGGCCGGTTCATACTGGTCTTTTATAGATGCAAACATTTTTTTATTTTTTAATGATGCACTTACTTTACTGGTACTTGCAATGGTAGGTGCCGGCTGCGGCCTGGATGCCGATGCTTCGTAAGGAATCCAAACCGTCATTTCGCTTGGGCCGCGATTGGCCCAGGCATAGTAGGGGATGGCCTTTACCTGTTGGCTGGTTTCGGTAAGCTTGTCGCTGTTGAGTTGCCTTTTGGTGCTTTTGCCTTCGGCGTTTATAACATCTACACCATTTAGCAGGTCGGCCTGGTAATTGGCGTTTGCTATGGCGTTTTTATCTATCATGATATTTTGCACCAGGCTATCACGGTTATCCGGGCCTTCCAGGCAATAAACAATAGGGCCGCGTTCAAAGGCAAAGCGGTCTTTATCGTCTTTTACCTTTTGGTTTGCTAACACCTTTTCGGTTTCCATAGGCAGGTTAAGGGTTACTTTATCGCCTTTTTTCCAACTGCGTTTTAGTACGGCGTAACCTTTTTCGGTTACAAATGAGGTTGCTTTGCCATTGACAGATAGTACGATAGGCAGCTGTGTGTTATTCATAAACGAATACAGATCGCCGGGAACAGGCTGTTGCTTAGCCCATCCAGGGATGCGTACCCTTAAGGTGAACGCCGAAGTTTTTGCCGGGTTAACTGTGATATCAACCCTGCCTTTCCATGGGTAATCTGTCGCTTGCACAATGTTTACAATGCCCGATGTCAGCTTGATGTTGCTAGAGCTGCCCATGAACAGGTTAACATACAGGTCGTTTTTGTTTTTGGCATAAACATAACCCGGTAACGATGGCAAAAAGCGCGTCATGTTACTGATGCAGCAGGCGCAGCTTATCCATGCACTGCGCTGGTGCTGGTTCATAGATGCCAGCGGATTGGGGTAAAAAAAGCGGTCGCCGCTCAGCGAAACGCCCGAAAGCAGGCCGTTGTAAAGTGTACGTTCCAACACATCGATATATTTAGAATCGCCATGCAGTAAAAACATGCGGTTGTTCCAGTATACATTGCCAATGGCAGCACAGGTTTCGGCATATGCCGACATGTTGGGTAACTGGTAAGCATCACCAAAAGCCTCGCCGTTGCCGGTTGCGCCAATACCACCGGTTATGTATAATTTTTTGTTAACCACATCGCCCCAGATATCATCAATGGCGCTCAGGTATTTGGTATCGCCGGTTAGTGCAGCAATATCGGCCATGCCGGTATACATGTAGGCTGCACGTACAGCGTGGCCTTCGGCTTCGTGCTGGTCAACCACTTTTTTATTGGCCTGGTTGTAGGAGTCGCCTTTGGGGCCACGTACATCCAAAAAGAACTTGGCCAGTTCAAGGTATTCTTTTTTGCCGGTAACGCGGTACATTTTGGATAAGCCTATCTCCACAATCTGGTGGCCGGGGTATTCCTCAATTTTGCCCGGTCCAAAGGTTTTCACCAGCAGGTCGGCATTTTTTATGGCGATGTTAAGCAAAGTACGTTTACCGGTAGCCTGGTAATGTGCTACGGCGGCTTCGTATAAATGCCCGCAATCATACAATTCATGGCTTAATACCTCTTCATTCACCCAGCGCTTATCGCCAATCCACTCATGCGGTTTTTTGGCGTTAACAGTACGGAAGGTATACAGGTAACCATCCGGTTCCTGTGCCGCCCCAATAATATTGATGAGCGTATCGATGTACCTATCCAGCGTAGGGTTCTTTTTGTTTTGCATGGAATATGATGCCCCTTCAATGGCTTTGTACACGTCGGTGTCGTCAAACGGGAATTCGCTTAGCTTATCGCCATCCAATTGTTTGGCGGCGCGTAAAAAGTTATCCATGCGGCCGTTCTTTTTACATTGGGCAAGCACATAGGGAATAGTCACCTTGGCATTTACCTCCATTTTGGGCTGCCAGAATTTATCGTTCACATGCACACTGGTAAATGCAACAGGCTGAATGGGGTAATCCTTTTGCTGGGCAAATAATTTGCTGCTTACACCTAATACCGATACCGGCAACAGGCAGGCTATTTTAATTTTACTGGTCATCATATTTTAGTTTTTAACCATGCGGCTGCCATAAACCGGGCCTGCACTGTTGTCTTTTTTTGGTAATAATTTAACGCTTACTTTTTGCTTGCCTTTGGTTAACTCAATTGGGATAAGATAGCTGATATCGTAAAAACGGCTCTCTTTGTACTTGTTTAAATCCTCGGTTGCCACTTTGGTGCCATCTATCATGATATCAAATGTACGGCCGCGGTTATCCATGCCCCAGTAAGTATTAATGAGCGTGTTTTGGGTGCTGGCATCAACCTTCATATCATAGGTAAAATAGCCGCCGTTCTCTGTCGACCGCCATTTCTTTTGATGGTCCTCGCCGGTAGTGGTGTTTTCGCCGGCAAAATTATGGTCGCGCTCGGGCTGCATTTCGCCTATGCGTAAAACATCGGTAGTATGGGCTTCCAGTTCCTGTTGTTTTTTCTTTTGCTCGTCATAAGCTTTTTGCTGCACCACCCAGGCATCCGGCGTAAATACATCCCAATAAACCGAGTAATATTCATTTTTGGTTTGGTTAAAGGGGATCAGCTTCACTTCTTCGGGATTTGATACGTTTTCGGTACGGAAGCTTAACTGCGTTTTATCAACCATCTGCAGCCATTTGTTGGGGTCGGTTTCGCTGGTTACAAAAACGGGTACACCCTTTAGCGGGTCGGGCTCGGTGTTGCCCAAAACACCGGCTAGTAACACCGGACCATAAAATATGGCGCGCCTGTTGGCATTATCGGGCATGGCCTCGGTATATAAATTCTCGGGCGTAGTAAACGTTACTTTATCGTTATTGCGCCATTTGCGGTTCAGCACAAAATAACCTTCCGCATCGGGTGTAAGCTGTTGTGTTTTTCCGTTGATGCTGATTGCAGGGTTGCTTGTCCATTTGGGTTTGCGGATGCGAATGGCAAATGTGGCCGGTTTTGTAAGGTTGATGGTATAGGCCATTTGATCGGCCGAAGGCAAATTGCCTTCCTGTTTAATGCTCAGCCCTTTCTGCTTCCAGTTTAATACGGACGGAATGAACAGGTTGATATAAACACTGCCATCGGCACCTCTGAAGTAAATGCTTTCGTTATACTTTACATGGTTTTCCATGCCCGAGCCTACGCAGCAGGTAAAATCATCAAAGGGGGTGCTGTAGCTTTTTTTACCGCCCATGCGCAGAGGCACAAAATAGCATACCCCGCCTGTTTCGTGGTTTTGCGATGCCAGGATGTGGTTATATAAACCCTTTTCGTAATAATCCATCAACCTTGCCGAAGGCTCAACCGCAAATAAATGGCGGGTAAGTTTTAGCATATTATAGGTGTTGCAGGTTTCGGTAGTGTTTTCGGTAAGCTTGTCATTTAGTTTACCCGGCTCGGTAAGGTATTCGTAATTACTGTTGCCGCCGGTTGCGTAGGAGTGAAAGCCTGTAACGGTTTCCCAAAAGAAATTTGCTATGGCTTTGTCCTTTACGTCGCCGGTAAGTTCGTACCGGCGGGCGCTGGCTATTATTTTAGGTATCTGGGTATTAGAGTGCTTGCCGGGCAATATATCGTTCTTTTCGGCAAGCGGATCTAATATGCGCTTGTCATAAAACTTGTACGATAGATCGAGATATTTTTTGTCGCCGGTTATGGCGTATAAATTGGTCAGGGTTTCGGCCATGCCGCCATACTCGCAAAGCAGCATTTTTTGCAGCTTGTCGTCGTCAAGGTTTTTGATGGTTTCGCCTGTCCAGTTGGCCATGCCCTGGCATATTTTGAGGGCCTGTGTATTGTTAGTATATAAATAGGCATCCAAAAGCCCGGCCATAACCTTATGTACTGTATACCACGGCGACCAGCCGCCGTTTAAATCAAACCCGCGGGAACGGATATCGCCTTTGGCTACTTCAGCCCATATGGTATCTTCTTTGGGTATAGCCCCAACATAGCCGGTTTTACGTGCCACCTGGCATTCGTTCAGTTGGCTTACTATATAGTTTGTCCGTTTCAAAAACTCCGGGCCGCGGGTTGATGCGTAGTGCATGGCAATGGCCGATAGGTAATGCCCCAGGGTATGCCCGGCCAGGCCCGAGTTTTCCCAACCATCGTATATTTTCCCTTTAGGCTGTAAGCCCGAGTGCGAACGGAAGCCTGACAGCAGACGATCGGGCTCGATAGTTAATAAATAAGCGGCATCAACCTGCATAGCCTTTTTAAAGGGGCTTTCTAAAAGCTGTACATCCTTTAAGTCAAAGCTATAGGCCTTAACCGGAACAATGGGTTTTACTTTAAAGCGCGTATCGTTCCACTCGGGTACATAGGATTGCGCCTGCGTTTTTTCTGCAGCAATAAAACACACAACGGCACAGCAGCTTATTTTAAAATACTTGTTTACAAACATTAGCATAAGGTTAATACTATAAATTCAATTTATAAAATTACCGGGATGAAATGAATGTTTATGGATAATAATTGGCAGGTTTTAGCCGGATATTAGCCCTTTTTATGTGGCATTAGCATTTTTGGGGTTTTATTAATGTTAATAGTAAAATAGCCATTACTGGCGGGCTTTATGCAATAATTACAATTTATTAATGCCATTGTAATAAGAAAGTTAATATATGGGCAGCTTTGGCAAAATTTTGTAAAAAATGCAGTGTTGGGGGCAAATAGATTTACATATCTGAAAATCAGGTTGTAGATAAATAGATTTTAACCCCAAAACTTTAATTTATGAAGTTGAAACAATTACTAAAAAAGTTCATTTTACCTTTAGTAACGCTGTTTGTATTTTGCATTAACGCTAATGCCCAAACAGTTACCGTAAAAGGAAAAGTATCTGACGATAAAGGCTTGCCCCTCCCCGGTGTCACTGTCAGATTAAAAGGCACTAACAAAGGTGTAAGTACCAATATTAATGGCGCGTTTAGCATTAGCTACCCGGGTACTGGCACGCTTAACTTTTCGGCCATTGGGTACATTCCCAAAGAAGTTAAGCTTACCGGCGAAACTGAAATCAATGTTGTTTTACCTGAGGATAGCAAGGCGATTAGCGAAGTTGTTGTTACCGCGCTTGGCATAAAGCGCGATAAAAGGGTGCTAAGCTACAGCAGCCAGGAAGTAAAAGGCGCCGAGCTGGTTCAGGGTAAAGATCCTAACATTGTTAACGACATTGCCGGTAAGGTATCCGGTGTGCAAATTACCAGTTCATCGGGTAACCCGGGCAGCTCTACCCGTATTGTAGTTCGCGGCGCATCGTCATTTTATGGCGATAACAACGCGCTGATGGTTATTGACGGTATCCCGATTGATAACAGCGAAACAGGTAACCTTAACTCCGGCCCTGGAACAAGCAGGATTGCCGATTTGGATCCTAACATTGTTGAAAGCATCAACGTGTTAAAAGGTGCGGCAGCAACAGCGTTATATGGTTCGTTGGGTGCCAATGGTGTTATTATCATTACCACCAAAACAGGATCGGCCGGCAAAAAAGCTACCGTCAATTTCTCGTCTGATTTTTCGTCGGAAAACCCACTGCTGCCACAAATACAAAGTAAATACGCGCAGGGAACAAACGGTCAGTTTTATGATGGTACAACTTTAAAAACCAGCACTTCCTGGGGGCCACTGATGGATACCCTGAAGATAAACGGCCAGGCTGCAAAAAAATACAATCAATCAGACCTGTTCTTTAAAACCGGCCATACCTATAATAATGTGGTGAGCATTAATGGCGGCGGCGAAGCTTCAAACTACTATATATCGTATTCTAATTTTAATCAGCAGGGCACGGTGCCAACTACCTCGTTTATCCGTAATTCGTTGTTTGCCAAGTATGGTGCTAAGATTCTGCCTAACCTGACCACCACGTTCCAGCTAAATTATTCCAATTCGCAAAACGACAGGCTGCCCGAAGGCTGGGCTTTAGAGAGCCCGGTATGGACAATTTTTACCGCTCCCGTATCATATAATCTGCAGCCATATGAAAATGCCGACGGAACGCAACGTTTATACCGCTACTCCAGGAACAATCCTTACTGGGTGCTTGACAATATCTCCAACAAATCGGGTGTAAACCGCTTTATGCCAACTTTTACTGCAGATTACAAGCCTTTAAAATGGCTTACCATAACCGAGCGTTTTGGTGCCGATGTTTATGTTGAGCAGGATAAATACCATGAATCTGCCAATTCGGTATCTAACCCTAATGGCCGTATTGTAGTTAATAACGCGAATTTCAGGCAGATCAATAACGATCTGATTATCAGCGGTAACCATCAGTTTGGCGATTTTAACATTGACGGTGTTTTGGGAAATAATATTTTTTCGCAGTATACCGAAAATTCGTACGCCAACGGCGTTGGCCTTTCGGTGGCCGATTTAGATAACATTAGTTCGGCATCTACGGTAAGCTATTCTGAAAGCCATGCGTTGGTGCGCAGAATAGGTTTTTACCTGCAGACCAACATCGATTATAAAAAATTCCTGATACTTTCTCTTACCGGCAGGTATGATGGCAGTTCGGTACTGTCAACATCCAATAATTTTTATCCATACGGATCGGCAGCGGCCAGCTTTATATTTTCGGAATTTTTCTCCAAAGATTTCCAGGATGTGATGAACCTGGGTAAATTCAGGGTTTCGTATGCTACAGTTGGTGGCAGTAACGTAGGCGCTTATTCACTTACTACGCCTTACTACAGCCAAACTATCCGCAATATTACTTTCCCTTACCAGGGCCAGTCGGGATTCTTGCTTAGTTCAACATTGGGTAACCCTTTCCTGAAAAACGAAAGAATAAACGAGTTTGAAGCGGGCTTCGAAACCGGATTTTTTAACAACAGGATAAGCCTGGAAGCATCATATTTTGCTAAAAAGACTGTAGATGGTATCATTCCTGGTGTAAGTATAGCCCCTTCAACAGGTTATAGCGGTACAACGGTAAATACCGGTGTAATGCAAAATAGAGGCATTGAGTTATTACTTAACGTGGTACCCGTTAAAACCAGGGACTTTAACTGGTCGGTAACCATGAACTTTACGCGTACCCGTAATAAGGTATTAAACCTTTACGGCGATTTGCAACAACTGGGCAACGGTTTTACCTCGCTTATTGTAGGCCAGCCTTACGGTATTATATATGGCACACGTTATGCACGCAACGCCCAGGGTAAATTATTGATTGATGCCGGTGGTTTACCTTATGCCGACGATACACAGGGAATTATTGGTAATACCAATCCTGATTGGACGGGCGGTTTCAGCAGTAATCTGCGTTATAAGCAATTTAACCTGAGCTTCTTTTTCGATGTGAAAAAAGGCGGCGACATCCAAAACAATGTTGACGGCTACGGATATTTTTATGGAACACCCAAAGTTACCGAAAACCGCGGGCCAAGGGTGGTTGATGGTATAAGCGCTACAACCGGCCAGCCCAATACTATCTCTGTTAACGGCCAGGCTTATTACCAGCGTATAAATGGTATCACTGAATCGGTAATACAGGATGGTACCTATATTAAGTTGCGGAATGTGAGTGTAGGTTATACTGTAAAACCATTATGGTTAAAAAGTACTCCTTTTAAAACGCTTAATTTTAGCGTAACCGGTCGTAACCTGTGGATTTATGCGCCGCATTTTACCGGCGGCGATCCGGAAGTAAGCTCATTTGGTGCATCAAACGGCTCGCAGGGTATTTATTCCTTCTCTACCCCAACCTCCCGTTCTATCGACTTCAGCTTAAAATTCACACTTTAATCCATTTATCAAACAAAAAAGTATCATGAAAAAAATATCAATGATTTTAATATCATGTATCCTGATAAGTGCTTCGGGGTGTAAAAAATATATAGATGTAAACCAGAACCCCAATCAGCCCATTGACGTGGCCGAG
This sequence comes from Mucilaginibacter sp. P2_A5, assembly GCF_056404995.1. NCBI lineage: Bacteria > Pseudomonadati > Bacteroidota > Sphingobacteriia > Sphingobacteriales > Sphingobacteriaceae > Mucilaginibacter > Mucilaginibacter sp. P2_A5. The sequence goes on along the minus strand of NZ_JBFUCY010000046.1, from coordinate 18,580 downwards.
GCCCAGATCCTGGCGCCGGTTGAACTGGATATATCATCAAGCCTGCATGCGGGCAACGTAGCCGTAATTGTACAGGAATATATGCAGGTTGCTGCCCTTAACCAGGTAGCACCTAATGCAGGCACGTACCTGATGTATAACTCGGATATGGATGGCGACTGGGGCAACCTGTATGTAACCTGCCTGAATAACCTGGTAACGCTAAATCAAAAAGCTACAACCGACGGAAAATCAAACTACGCCGGGATAGCTAAAATTTTAACAGCATACTGCCTTGGTACGGGTACCGACCTTTGGGGAGATATGCCATATTCGCAGGCCTTTAAAGGAAGCGCTGATTTTACGCCTATATATGACGCGCAAAAAGATATCTATACCCAGATACAAAGTTTATTGGACGCCGGTATTGCCGATATTGCCAAAAACGGTACGGTAAAACCTGGCGGCGACGACTTTTTTTACGCCGGTGATATGAGTAAATGGACAAAATTGGCCTACACTTTAAAAGCCCGTTATTACATGCACCTAACCAAAGCGCCGGGTTACACCGCATCAGCGCAGGCCCAACTGGCGCTTACCGCGTTGGCAAAGGGCATGCAATCAAACGATGATGATTTTAAAATGGCCTATACTGGCGCGGCCGGCGGCGAAAACCCGTGGCAGCAAAACTTCATATCGGCCAGTACGGTTGTTTTGGGTAGTACTTTTGTTAATGGCTTTTCAACCCGTAACGACCCTCGCTTAAGCAAGATGGTAGCCCCGGCTACGGCAACAGGCTTATACACAGGCCTTGGTCAGGGTTTAAATACCATTGGTCAACTGGAAGACTACTCGCGCCCCGGCGACTTTTATGGCGCAACCGAAGCCACCAATTACATTGTAAATTATTCTGAAGCATTGTTTTTAAAGGCCGAGGCTACACTGATAACATCGGACTATGCAAGCGCAGCACCTGTTTACCAAAGCGCGGTTTTATCGCACATGACCAAGCTTGGCATAAGTACGGCTAATGCCAATACCTACCTGGCTTCAAGAGCACTAACAAGCAGCAATGCCCAGCAATTGATCATCGAGGAAAAAGAGATAGCCAACTTCCTTTCGCTGGAAAATTTTACTGATTACAGGCGTACAGGCTACCCTGTTTTGCCTGTTGTGCCAAACGCGCTATCGGCCATACCACGCAGGGTGCTATATCCGCAGGCCGAAATTACATCCAACCCGCAGCCACAGCAAACGGCTAAACTAACCGACAGGCTTTGGTGGGATGTTAAATAATTGCCTAATCCCCTTGTTAATAGTATAATTATTGCACCCGTATTCCCTAACAGGATGCGGGTGTTTTTTTGCCGCGCAATTTTAGTTGTCAGGCGTTCCGGTCCGTTTGAATTCTTCGCAAAACGAGCGGTGTCTGTCAATTTACTTTTAATTGTTTATGTAACAATTAACCGATTTAGTAATGAGTCAAACACCTAAGTGATAGTCATAAAATGTAATTTATTATTGTATATCTAACATTTAATCGGGTTGGTGAATTGGCTGAAAAAAGGGTCATCGGTCAATGTTTTTACCGGTCAATCTGCATGAAATTAACAGATGATAGCAGCATTTTACCCGTTTAAGGTAAAATGTTGGTTATTAGAGTTAAGTAATTGTAAATTCATAGGACATTAACAGTAATTAAAATAATTAATATGAAAGTTTTACAATTTACTATCCCTGTACCCCATGATAAGAGCGTGATAGCAGAAAAAGTTTCGCTTCCATACCATTATCCTTATTTGCACCGCCATAAAGAAATACAGATAACCTGGATCCAGAAAGGAGAGGGGACGCTGATTGCAGGCAACAATATGCATGATTATTCATCGGGCGATATTTTTTTACTGGGCGCCAATTTACCGCATGTGTTTAAAAGCAATCCCGAATATTTTGTAAACGGCGGCGATAAACAAATTGAGGCCATATCTATTTTCTTCAACCCAGAAGGAACTTTGGCCCCGCTGTTTGATTTACCAGAGCTAAAATCAAGCAAAATATTTTTGCAGCAGCACCAGCAAGGGTTTAAAATACCCCACAGCGCTACCGACAAGGTATCGCAAACCATGATAGCTTTAAGAAACGCCGGCGGCACAGATCAGCTTGTTCAGTTTTTTAACCTGCTTAAGGCGCTGGTGAATATGAAAGTAAAGCTCGATCCTTTATCAACCTATGGCAATCTGCCGGGCATCACCGAGAATGAGGGGATAAGGATAGGTAATATTTACAATTTTATTATGCAGCATTACAGCGAGCAGATAACCCTGGAGGACGTTGCCAAAGTAGCCTTCATGACACCCGAATCGTTTTGCAGGTATTTTAAAAAGCATACCGGGCATACCTTCATTTCATTTTTAAACGAGATAAGGGTAAACGAAGCCTGTAAAAAACTCATAGCCCATAAGTTTGAAAGCATTAATACCGTTGCTTACAAATGTGGTTTTAAAAGCATCACCAATTTTAACCGGGTATTTAAATTTGTTATAGGCAACTCGCCGCGCGGCTACCTCGATTCGTATAACAATAACCTGGTAAGCCTGAACAGGGCTGCAAGCTAACATGCCACCAGGCAGGGTCAATTAATTCAACAGTCCTTTAGCTTTAAGCCTTGCGTTTTTAGCTTTAAGCTTTTAAACTTGTCAATAAATCAACAGTTCTTTAGCTTTAAGCCTTGCGCTTTCTGCTTTAGGCTTTCAAACTTACCATCTAAAAAACTAAACTGTGTTTACCATCACAAAAACAACCACTACCTTTTTCGCTGTACTTTGTTTAGCAACCTGCTCATTGGCGGGCAAGGCACAAACGGCTACCGCTAACAATGCCCTTTATGAGCAAACCAGCGAAATGGCGGGCACTATCATTCGTTACGGGCAGGATATTAATGCCATAAAAGATTTTTACTCGCCTTATTATGTTAACGAGCATAACGAGGATGAGTATAAAATGAATGTGCTTAATTCGCCCGAGCAGCGCAAAAGGCTGGTTGAGATTGATAACGATTACCTGAAGCAATTACAACAGGCCGATTTTGAATCGATGAGCATTTATGGTAAAGTAGATTATATTTTGCTAAAAAAAAGGATAAAATTCGACCTGAATGACCTGAAAAATGAAGAGGAAAAGTATAACCAGGTTGCCAAATACCTGTCATGTGCCGATGGTATTTACGCCCTTGAAAAGAAACGCCGTCATGGCGATTTTATGGATGGCGAAAAAGTAGCAACCGAATTAACCGCCATACTAAAACAATTAAAAGCCGATACCGCGGCCTATAAAAAACTGCCCAGCCTGGATATGCCATTGGCGCGCATTACCAAAGAAGCGCTGATAGGCCTTAAGGGTCGCCTGAAAGACTTTTATAGTTTTTATAATACATACGATCCCGCTTTTACATGGTGGGTGCCCGCGCCTTATAAAGCCCTTGATGCCGCCCTTGGCAAGTACAGCGATATAGCTTTGAGCAAAGGCAAAGTAATTACAACCCAAAAGCCCGATAGCAGCGGCATAAAGGGCGTGCCTATTGGCCGCGATGCCCTGATAAGCCAGTTACAGGCCGAAATGATACCCTATACCCCCGAAGAGCTGATCCTGCTGGCTAATAAAGAATTTGCCTGGTGCGATAAGGAAATGTTAAAGGCATCGCAGGAAATGGGTTTCGGCAGCGATTGGAAAAAAGCGCTGGAAAAGGTAAAGAATAGCTATGTGCCGGTAGGCCATCAGCCGGAACTGATTGTGAAATTATATAACGACGCCATTAGCTTCATTAAAGAACGCGACCTGATCACGATACCGCCATTGGCCGAAGAAACCTGGGGAATGACGATGATGTCGCCCGAGCGGCAATTGGTTAACCCGTTCTTTTTGGGTGGTAAAGAGATCATGATATCGTACCCAACCAATAGTATGGAAGCGCAGGATAAGCTGATGAGCATGCGCGGCAACAACCCTTATTTTTCGAGGGGAACGGTACAGCATGAATTAATACCCGGCCATAACCTGCAATATTTTATGAACAGCCGGTATAAAGCTTACCGGCAGGATTTTGTGACCCCATTTGGGGTAGAAGGCTGGTCGTTATACTGGGAGTTGTTATTGTATGATAAAGGCTTTGCAAAAACACCCGAAGAAAGGGTAGGGATGCTTTTTTGGCGCATGCACCGTTGCGCAAGGATTATCTTCTCGCTCAACTATCACCTGGGCAAATGGACGCCGCAGCAATGTATCGACTTTTTGATTGACCGTGTAGGTCACGAAAAAGCCAATGCCGCAGGCGAAGTGCGGCGCTCATTTGAGGGGGGCTACAGCCCGCTTTACCAGGTAGCCTACCTGTTGGGCGGCCTGCAAATTATGGAGCTTAAAAAAGAGATGGTTGACAGTGGTAAAATGAGCTACAAACAATTTCATGATACGTTTATGAAGCAAAACCTTATCCCAATTGAAATGATGCGGGCCACATTTATCAACCAGCCATTAACCAGGGATTTTGCTACCAGCTGGAAGTTTTACGATTTCAATAAATAACAAATGCAGCCCGGTTTTAGTGCCGGGCGGCATTAAAAACATTCATCAATTTCATCTGTCTCCAAATGCGATACACTCGTTTTTGTTTGTTGCTGGTTTTTGCAGCTAACTTTAGCTACGCCCAAAAGCCCGCGGTCACCCCATATTTGCCAACCCATCAACAAATACTGCAGGCCTATGCCAATGCCGACAGGTTGGATTCTGCCTGGAAAAAGATTCCGGTTGTAACCAATATCAGGCCCAACTGGCAGGCAAACGGCAAGCAGTTTTGGTATGATAAGCGTGCCGGGGCCGATGCTACCGAATATTACTTTGTTAATGCCGGAAAGCAAACCAAACATCAGGCCTTTGATACCAAAAAAATGGCCGATGCTGTGGCTGCCGCGTTAGGTAAACCTGTACCAGCAAATAAGCTGCGCATCGTGGCCATGTTTTATGGCGCTGATGAAAAACAGGTTACTTTTAAAACCGGCAAAAACTGGCTTAAATGCGATTTAAGCAATTACCATTGCGAAAAAACTACCGATACCGTTTTTAAGGAGTACGACCCAACCGCCCCGCTGCAAAAACGCACTTATCGCTGGGAGGCTAATGTTACCGATTCTGTTTCGCCTGATAAGCAATGGATGGCTTTTATCAGGAACGGGAATTTGTATGCCAGGGCATTAAAGGGCTCTGCCGAAATACAGTTTACAACTGATGGTACAAATGATAAGCCATATGCCGAAATCACATGGTCGCCGGATAGTAAGCATTTGGTGGCTTACCTTACCGATCCTAAAAAAACAAAAAAGGTATATTACGTATTAAGTTCGGTACCGGGCACTACGAGGGGCCAACTCGAATCGCATGAGTACGACCAGCCGGGCGATGAATTTACATCATACCAGCCCTTTATTTTTAACATAACCGATAAAAGCAAGCTGGCCGTTGATGCCGAAAAGATTGATTTTTTTGGAGCGCCCATACTGCACTGGCGCGATGGTAACAGCCGCTATTATACCTATGAAAAGGTTGACAGGGGGCACCAGCGGTTCAGGGTAATTGAGGTGGATGTACAAACAGGAAAAACCCGCAATATCATCGACGAGAAAACAAACACCTTTATTTACGAACAACGATTATATACGCGTTATCTCCCCAAAACGCATGAGGTAGTTTGGATGACCGAAAAAGACGGCTGGCGGCATATTTACCTGGTTGATGAGCTTACCGGCAAAGAAAAACTAATTACCAAAGGCAATTGGGTGGTACGGGATGTTGATAGTGTTGACGTAAACAAAAGGCAGCTATGGTTTACAGCCAGCGGCAAAAACGCGGGTGAAGACCCTTATTTTATTCACTATTACCGTATTGGTTTTGATGGCAACAACATGGTTGATTTGACGCCCGAAAAAGGTAACCATCGCTTAACTTTTTCGCCAGATAGGAAATATTATATCGATACCTGGTCGGAGGTAAATGTAGCGCCTCATATTGTGTTGAAAAACACTGCCACGCTTAAACCAATCATCGAACTGGAACACCCGGATCTTGCCCCGTTATTAAATACCGGCATAAAATTGCCCGAAGTGTTTGTAGCTAAGGCGCGCGATGGGGTAACCGATATTTGGGGCGTAGTTTATCGCCCTGCCAATATGGACGCCGCTAAAAGTTACCCCGTAATTGAAAATATTTACGCCGGGCCACAGGATTCATTTGTGCCTAAAAACTTTGCAGCCGTTAACGAGATGCAAAGTATAGCCCAGCTTGGCTTTATTGTGGTACAAATTGATGGCATGGGCACCGCCAACCGCTCCAAAGCTTTTCATGACGTATGTTGGCATAACCTTGCCGACGCGGGTTTTGCCGATCGGATTTTATGGATGAAAGCGCTGGCAGCCAAATATCCGCAGGCTGATATCAGCAGGGTGGGTGTTTATGGCACATCAGCAGGCGGGCAAAATTCGGCCGGTGCGGTATTGTTTCACCCCGAGTTTTATAAAGCGGCAGTATCTGCCTGTGGCTGCCACGATAACCGAATAGATAAGCAGTGGTGGAACGAGCAATGGATGGGTTACCCCGTAGGCCCGCATTATGCCGAACAATCAAACATAACCAACGCCGCAAAGCTGCAAGGCAATTTAATGCTGATAGTAGGCGAGGCCGATACCAACGTTCCACCCGAGTCCACCTATCGTTTTGCCGACGCGTTGATTAAAAACAATAAGTTTTTTGATTTGCTTACCGTGCCGGGCATGGGCCACGGTGATGGTGGTGTTTATGGCCGCCAGAGGAAACGCGATTTTTTTGTAAAGCATTTACTGGGTACTGATCCTCCCGCACGGAATAGCGGCGAAACAACATCGGCAACGGCAGGGTTTTAAGTCGGGGAAACATGATAAATGGAAAAGCACAGAGCGATATGCCCTGTGCTTTTCTGTTGGTGCGGCTGTGCTTTTTTAGCTTAAAGCCCCGCCATAAAATTTAAAATATCGCCGCCAATTTCATTAACATGGGTTTCTAATGCAAAGTGCCCTGTATTATAAAATTTAACGGTAGCGTTAGGGTTATCGCGTTTGTAAGCTTCGGCCCCCGCTGGTAAAAAGAAGGGGTCTTTGTTGCCCCAAACGGCCAGCAATTTGGGTTTGTATTGCCTGAAATAAGCCTGAAATTTGGGGTATAGTTCTACATTGGTTTTATAATCTTTCATCAAATCCAATTGAATCTCCACATTTCCGGGGCGATCTAAAAAATGCTGGTCTAACGTGTAACTTTCCGGGGCTATCAACGATGGATCGGCTACACCTTCGTGGTACTGGAACCAGGTTATTTTTAGGTTAACAAAATCCCGCAAAGCATCCCTGTTCGCTTTTGAATCTTGTTTCCAGTACCGTTGAATAGGGCTCCACGAGTCGCCCAGGCCCTCAACATAGGCGTTGCCGTTTTGCGATATGATGCCCGTGATTTTTTCTGGATTGGCCATTGCCAGCCTTAATCCGGTTGGCGCACCATAATCAAATATGTATAGTGCAAAATGTTTAAGGCTAAGTTCGTCTATAAAAGCCTGCATGGTGTTGGCCAGGTTATCAAATGTGTAGGCAAACCGCGTATGGTCGGGTGCGTCTGAGTAGCCAAAGCCAGGCAAATCGGGGGCTATTACGTGGTATTTTTCGCTAAGTATCGGTATCAGGTTCCTGAACATATGTGATGATGTTGGGTAGCCGTGCAGCAATAAAATTACAGGGGCATCTTTTGGCCCGGCTTCGCGGTAAAATATATTCAGGCCGTTAGCTTTAATGTTGCGGTAATGAATTTGAGTGGTTTCCATGGTGTTGTTATTTGGTTGTGAACGTTTAACAGCTGAAGCTTGCGATTGGCTACCTGCCAGGCTGATTACTGTTAATAGTGAAAGTGTTGTTTTTGTTATGTTTTTCATTTGCTGTTTTGCTTATTCAAAACTAACCCTTACATTTGATTGTCAAAAACGATTTATAATGATTTGTATTATCATGTTTTGTGATTTATGAATACCAACGATCTTAAAATATTTGAAGCCGTGGCGGCCAATGGCAGTTTTACCAAAGCCGCCGAATCGATGTTTACGGTGCAATCAAACGTAACGGCACGCATTAAAAGTTTGGAAGAAGAATTTGGCACTGAGCTTTTTACCCGAACATCGCGTAAGGTTGAATTGACAGCCGCCGGCCAAACTTTGATGCAGTACAGCAAACAGGTAGGCCACTTGATTGAGGAGGCCAAAAAAGACATCCAAAATGCCGACCAGGTTAAAGGGCACATTAAAATAGGTTGTATTGAAACTACCATGGCACTCAAAGCTCCCGGGATCATAAACCATTTTGCAGATACCTATCCGGAGGTTGAGCTGGAGTTCAGATCGGGTATGGCGGGCAGCCTTATCAGCGATGTTATGAACTATAAACTGGATGCAGCTTTCGTGCCTGCGCCGGTTAACATCCCCGAGTTGGAGCAGGTGATGATTAAAGAAGAACAACTGGTTATTTTAGCGCCGGCCAGCATCAAAAAAATTGACGACGCCATTGCCGTTAGTCCCTTAAAAATTGTGGTATTTGACCAGGGCTGTATTTTTAGGTCGAGGTTAGAATCGTGGCTTGGTTCAAAAGGCATCATCCGCTATAAAAGCATTGTGGTTAACTCCATCGAAGGCATTATCAACTTTGTAGAAGCCGGCCTTGGCGTCAGCATATTACCGGAAGAAGTGATTAGCCAGTATTACAGCAACCGCAAAATAAATACCTTTGCCATGAATAAGGAAATTGGTACTATGGCCACCGTACTGATAACCCGAAGAGATGTACCGCAATCAAGGGCGTTAAAGGCGTTTATGGGGATGTATTGATCGTTATAAAATTCGTTTATCTACTTCAAATAATCCGTAAACACCTGCTGCATAAAAGCCTTGGCATAATCCAACGTTTTGTCAGTATAAGCTTTTGGTGCGTTCTTGTTTTGGATATAGCTAATCGTTTGGCCGGCATTATCATAACTTACTGACTGTTCGGGCAGCATAAAGCCCATGCCGTTATCCCAGTCAAAAAATGCGAAATCCCGGCTATAGGGGTTCAGTAAATCCTTCGACCATTTGAATTGCTGATGTGGCAGGTTTAATGGTGCCAGCAGGGTTGCGGCGATATCTGTTTGGTTACCTAGCTTTTTTACCCTCAGGCCGCGGTACTCGGGTTTAATGGCATCGCCGAAAAACAATACGGGGATGTGGTATTTACGTGGCTCGTAAGGTTCCGATTTATCCAGCGGTAAGCGGTGCCCATGATCGGCCACTAAAATGAACAGAGTATTTTTGTACCAGCTTTGTTTTTTTGCGGCATCAAAATATTGTTTCAGGCTGGCATCGGTATAGTAGGCGGTACTCCTGAATTTGTTGCCCATATCATCGCCGGGGAAATGCGGTGGAACTGGAAGCTCAAAGGGCTCGTGGTTGCTTAGCGTTTGAACATAGCTAAAAAACGGCTTTTGTACCTTGTTGAGGTAGCTGATATTCCGTTTGAACAAAATATCGTCGTGCGCGCCCCATTTGGAGTTCATTTCTTTGGCTTCAAAATCTCTTTTATCTACCAGGTCGGTTATTTTGTGGCTTAACAGGTAGGCCTTAAAGTTCATGAACTCGCTTTCGCCGCCGTAAAAGTATGAGGTATGGTACCCCTGGTCGGCAAAAACATTGGATAGTGCCGGCAGGCGTTCCTGCCTTTCGTTATCAATAATAATGGTGCGCGTGGCCTGCGACGGGAAAGCGCTCATAATGGCTACAATGCCTTTATCGGTACGGTCGCTGGCGGCGTATACGCTATCAAACAAAACGCCTTGTTTTATAAAATCTTCAAAGTTGGGTGCATCACCTTTTTCGCCGCCTAATGATTCAATTAAATCAGCTGTAAAACTTTCCAGTTGAAAAATTACTACGTTGGGACGGTTGGTATTCAGGATATGTAATGTGCTGTCCGTTTTTACGGCATACATGCTGTCAACCATCGCCGCGGCCTTTTCGGCAGGCATAAACACATATGGGTTTCCTGGTGATTGAAGGTTCTCTGCCACATTCTGAATCAGGTTCCATTCGGTATTTAATGCGCACTGGTTAAGGATGGGTTTGGGCGAGAAGTAGGCATTGCTTTGAGCTATAGGTGCTACCTGTAGGCCGCCACGGATAATGATCAGATTTATACCCAGCAATAAAACCCCTATAACAGGCTTGATAATCAGCGGCGCTTTTGGCTTTTTAAAATCAAAGTCGATAATGTATTTTGATAAAAAAATTCCGCCTGCCATGAGCGCCACAAACAATACAAAAGTTAAAAGCAGGGGCGACGAACTGGATGCGGCAAACGCCTCGGACGGCGCATTAAAAAAAACATCAAACGCCCTGAAATTTACCTTGGTACCCCACTCGCGGAAAATGTTGAGGTTAACAACCGTGACAATAGCGATGATAACCACAGCCAGGTAAACATAAAACCTGAGCCATTTACTGCCGATGTGCCTTTTGGTAAACCAGCTAACACAAAATACAAGTAACGGAATAGAACTGATATACGCTGCGACCGAGGCATCCATCAACAGGCCGTATTGAAAAGTTTGCACAATTTCTGAAAAACTTGCGCCGCTGAGCTTGCTGTGGAAATATATTTCGAACAACACCCTGGTAACAATAGCCACGATGATCCAGAAAATAAAAAATCGGCAAAAACTGAAAAGGCTCCTTAACATCGGGTTCAAAAATAACTATTTAAACCTGATGTTAAGAAGCCTTTAATGTAAGGTAAACATAATATGGACTTTAGCTGACAAGCATGCTTTTTAGTTCGGTACAAAGTATCTGTATCTCCGCCTCTGTGTTATAATAATGCACCGATGCCCTTACGTTGCTTGGCAACTGATTTTTATCCATATAAATAAGGGTAGATATAGCTTTGCCAACAGATACATTGATGTTTTTATCGGCCAGTTTATTTTTTACGAACGCGCTCTCCAATCCTTTTACCGAAAAAGTAACAATACCGCATTGCTGCGCACCAAAATCATGAACGGTAATGCCATCAATCGTGGCCAGTTCACGGCGCAACAGGGTGGCTAAGTATTGTATACGCTCCCAAATCCTGTCCACGCCGATGTTTAAGGCATAGTCCACCGCTTTACCCAGTCCAAGGGTAAGGGCGCGGTTCTTTTCATACAATTCAAAACGCCGGGCATCGTTTCTTAGCTGAAAATTATCAAGGCTAACCGATGGGGCGCTAAAACCATCCATAAACAGGGTATTCAGTTTATCTTGTACCTGTTTACGTACAAACAAAAAGCCGGTTCCCCTTGGCGCCCGCAGGTATTTGCGCCCGGTTACTGCTAACATATCGCAGCCAATCTCCTCCACGTTTAAAGGGATTTGCCCGGCACTTTGGCAGGCATCAACCAAATATAAAACGTTGTGCCTGCCGGCTATTTTCCCAATCTCCACAACCGGGATCATGCCACCTGCGGTTGAGGGGATCTGTGTCATGGCGATGAGTTTGGTTTTGGACGATATAGCCTGTTCAAAAACATCCAGCGGAAAATTGCCCTGTGCATCGTTGGGTATTATTTTGAGGCTTACACCCAACTTTTTTTGAGCATTTAAAAAACCGATGATATTGGTTACATATTCCATTTCGCAGGTAATGATCTCATCGCCGGGCTTGAAGTCTATCCCGTTAAAAGCTATTCCCCATGCTGTGCTGGCATTTTCAACAAGGGCAATTTCGTCTGCATCGGCGTTAATGAGCCGGGCTATCAGCTCATAGGTATAATCTAATTGGTCCTTGTATTTATATTCGGTTTCGTAGCCGCCGTAAATTGCCTCTTCATGTAAGTAATTAACAACCGTTTCAACCACCACATCGGGCGGTAAGGATGCTCCCGCATTATTAAAGTGGATCCTCTCGGCGGTTCCTTTGGTTTCGGCTCGTAGTTGCTGTATTTCCTGTTCGCTTATTGGGCTAAGTTGCATCGTGTTTTAGTTTGGTGTGTAAAGTATGTTATTACTGTCCCCTCAGGGTCTCCTTGAAAAGGGACCCTGAGGGCGCCTGCTAAGTGTAAATCTTGCTTGTTCAACCTGCGTGCTGCCTCAGGGTCCTCTTCGAGAGACCCTGAGGGGACTAAATGAGTTTGGCTATCAGTTCATAAGTATTATTTAATTCGCGTTTGTATTTATCTTCAATTTCATAGCCGCCGAGGGTTGCTTCTTCGCGCAGGTAACTAATAACAGTTTCTACCACTACATCGGGGTTTAAAGACGACCCCGCGTTGTTGAAATGTATTTTTTGGGATGTTCCTTTGGTTTCGGCTCGTAGTTGCTGTATTTCCTGTTCGCTTATAGGGCTAAGTTGCATCGTGTTTTAGTTTGATATGTAATAGTTATCGCTGTCCCCTCAGGGTCTCCTTGAAAAGGGACCCTGAGGGCGCCTGCTAAATGTAAACCTTGCTTGTTCAACCTGAGTGCTGCCTCAGGGTCTTCTTCGAGAGACCCTGAGGGGACTAAAAGTATGTTATCGCTAAAAATTTATCTCCATCATAATATCGGCGCGGCCATAAGTGCCTGGCGTAACCGGGATTTCTGTAAAGCCTAATTTGTGATAAATGTGAATAGCGTTTTTTAGTATGCGGCTCGAAAACAGGATGAGTTTTTTAACACCCATCTCCCTGGCTTTGTCAATACCCGACTGGCATAAAAACTGACCGGCGCCGCCACCATGATAAGCCTTATCAACTGCCATTTTGGTGAGCTCATAAACGCCATCCTCAATAAAGCGCAATCCTACGGTACCAATAATAGTATCGCCTGCTGCTGCAAAATAAATTTTGCCACCTTGTTTTAACATGGCTTCGTCGGGGTTTTCTAAAACCCATTTGTCCAGTGCTTCAACCACGAAAAATTCTTCGAGCCATGCTTTGTTGAATTTTTCAAAGTACGACTGATACTTTGGCTGATAATCAATTAATTGAAGTTCCATTTTTTAATAAATTTTGATCATTACAAAGTAAAAGCATCTGCGTATAGCAAAACAGATTCAGATTTGTTAATTTTGGCCATAACAGATTTTAAAATGGAGAAATTGATTACCATGGTTAATGATGATTTTTTATATGCGCAGATAGCTGCCCGTATTGAAACGCAGATAAAACAGAACCTGTTAAAACCCGGTGATAAGCTGCCGTCGGTAAGGGCATTAAGTCTTGAGCAGGGCATCAGCATCAGTACATCATACAAAGCTTATGTAGAACTGGAAAACATGGGCATGATAGAGGCCAGGCCAAAATCGGGCTATTACGTTAAGTTTTCGCCGGCAAGATTAACCAAAGCGCCCGAAACCAAACCTCCGCTGAAAAAGATTGAGCAGGCTACAGTTACCCAGATGATAGCTATGGTTTACCAAAACATGAGCGAGGAAAGTGTTATACGTTTGTCGCGCTCATCGCCACCGCTAAGCCTTATTCCTATGGCTAAGCTCAGTAAATCTATGATGGAATCTATCCGTAAAAGCCCGACGGGTAATATCAATTATGAAAATTTGCAGGGCAATATTTCACTGCGTAACCATGTGGCCAAAAACGCTTTTAACTGGGGCGGCAACATTACCGGAGACGATGTGGTAACCACGCAGGGCTGTCTTGAAGCCCTGATATTTTGCCTGCGGGCGCTTACCAAACCGGGCGATACCGTTGCTATTGAAAGCCCTACCTTTTTCGGGATCTTTAATATAATGCTCAGCCTTGATCTGAAGGTGCTGGAGATTCCGGTTAATCCTGATACGGGTATTGATATTGATTACCTGGCCGAGGCTATGGATAAAGTGGATATTAAAGTATGCCTGTTTGTAACCAACTTTAGTAACCCGGTAGGCAGCTGCATGCCCGATGATAGTAAACAGCGATTGGTTAAATTAATAACAGAAAGGCAGATCCCTTTGATTGAGGATGATATTTACGGCGAAATTTATTTTGGCAAAAGCCGCCCGCGTACCTGTAAAAGTTATGATACCGAAGGCTGGGTGCTGTTATGCTCATCAGTTTCCAAATCAATTGCGCCGGGCTACCGGGTAGGCTGGTGCATACCGGGCAGGTTTAAAGAGCAGGTTATTAATATCAAAATGATGCATACCATCAGCTCGGCCACGCCAACCCAGGCCGCTGTTGCTCATTTTTTTGAAACAGGCCGGTATGATTTGCATATGCGGAACCTGCGTAAAACATTGTACACCCAAAGCCTGCGTTATACCCAGGCCATTGCTACTCATTTTCCGTCAGGCACCAAAATAAGTCAGCCCCAGGGCGGCTATGCCCTGTGGATTGAGTTAGATAAAAACATTGATGCATTTGAGCTTTACCAGCTTGCCATTGCCCAAAACATCAGCATTGCTCCCGGACAAATTTTTAGTACCGATGCCCGCTTCACCAATTTTATCCGCATTAGTTTTGGTTTAACCTTTGATGCCGTGGTGGAAAATAGCTTTAAAGTTTTAGGAGATTTGATAAGACAATTGGGATGAAACACTAACGTCGTGTCAACGATAAATTGACGGATAGTCTTTAGCCTAAAGTCCTAAGTTCTAAGTCAAAAAAATAACTTTAGACTTACGACTCAGTACTGTTGACTTAATACTAGCCCAGTTTCAACTGTCGTCAAAAGATCATAAAAACGGTAAATATATAACCGCTTACACAAACGGGGTATCTTTGCGGCTTATTTAATAATTGACCAGAAAAAAGAGCTTTGGATAGTTCTTTCCAGCCGGTCGGTAAATTTTATTAATATGTACTCAACGCTTTCTGTGCCAAAAACAATTAAGCAAAGGCACCAGGGTATTGCCAATTTACTGGCTTTTGCATTAATACCACTTTCGGGCTTTGCAACTGATATATACATTCCGTCGTTACCAACCATGGCTGCCGAATTGCATGTGAGCAGTATCCAGGTGCAGCTTACTTTAACTTTGTTTTTAATAAGCTATGGCGTTACACAACTATTTATTGGCAGCGTACTGGATAGTTTTGGCCGGTACAATATAAGCCTGGTGTGCCTGGTGCTTTTTGCTGTTGCCAGTATTGTTATAGCTACCTCAACCAATATTTATGTAATATACCTCATGCGGATAGTACACGGTATTACCGTAGCTGGCGTAATTGTTTCCAAGCGCGCTTATTTTATCGATCTGTTTTCGGGCGAAAAGCTGAAGCATTACCTTAGCATGTTTTCCATCATCTGGTCTACCGGGCCAATTGTAGCGCCTTTTGTTGGCGGATACCTGCAAACCGGTTACGGGTGGAAATCAAACTTTTACCTCCTGGCCATATTTGCTGCAGTATTCGTGGTTTTGGAGCTGATCTTCAGCGGTGAAACTTTGAAAAACTTTTCGGCATTCCATATCAAAAAGATCGGTAGCATTTATGCGGACATGATCAAAACTACCAGTTTTACCCTCGGTCTTATTATGTTGGGACTTGCGTACTGTATGGTGATGATCTATAACATGACAGGCCCTTTTATCATCGAGCATACTTTGCATCTGTCGCCGGTTGTGGCCGGCTATAGTTCGTTGGTATTGGGCATAGCCTGGCTTATAGGGGGGCTTATCGGTAAAGCCACCATCAACAAACCGTTTTTTAACCGTATGGTGGTTAACCTTACCCTGCAGGTAATATTTGTAATAGTAATGCTGATAAGCATGAGGTATATAGCCAATTTATACACCATTATATTTTTCGCTTTTATAATCCATATAGCGGCAGGATATACTTTTAATAACTTTTTTACCTATTGCTTAAGCCGCTTCCCCAAAAACGCCGGTATAGCCAGCGGACTTTCGGGCGGGATAAATTATGTTATCGTATCGTTTTTTAGTTATGGCATTGTTTTTCTGCTGCCCGCTAAAGATGAACATAACCTGGGTTACAGTTATTTTGTACTGATAATGCTATCGGTTATAGTAATGCTGATCTTAAAAATGAAGAAGGAGTTGCTGAGCGAAGGAGTATAAGCGAGCGAGTTGAATTCTGTTCCCTCATCGTACCAGGATTATTACCCGCTTACACAACTACCGGCACCGTTACAAATTGATCAACCGGCGGTATAGTTCGAAAGATTAACGGTCTGTTTTTTATTTTTAGACGATATAAGAAAATGGAATTTAATTTAACTGTAATAGTTGTGGCCCAAATTCTTCAAAAAATATCTTGTCGGCATTTATTCCTGATTCCCTCAGGTCATTAAACTGTTTCTGAATAAAAAACGATGGCCCGCACAAATAATAACGGGTTTGGGGATGGTGCTGCAGATCTTCAATCCTGTTTATATCCAAATACCCGTCATGTATATCTTCGGCTATGTTTTTGGGCGATGGTGCATCATAAAAAATATGCTGGTTAAAATTTGAATTGTTAATTGCCAGCTCATTGATATTGTCTTTAAAAGCATGTACCGATTCGTTACGGCAGCCATGAAGCCAGGTGATGGGCTGTTTTGTTCCCTTTTGGGTTAAGTGCTGCACCATGCTCATTAAAGGAGTTAAGCCAACTCCACCACTAATAAACATTACCGGCGTATCTAAATTATCGGGCAGGGTAAAATTGCCTGCCGGCGAGGTAAGCTCCACCTGTTTTCCTTCGGTAATTTCGTCATGCAGTAAATTGCTTATCATGCCATTAACATCAACGTTTATACCTGCTTCCCGTTTAACAGAAATACGGTAATAATCATTATTCGGCGCACTTGAAATGCTGTATTGGCGTACCTGGGTTATGTTTAGCTGCGGAAGAAAGAGCTTGATACTGATGTACTGACCCGGTTTGTGGTGCGGAACTTTCCCGCCATCGGCAGGGTATAAGTAAAAGGAACATATTTCTGCCGATTCCATTTCTCTCTTCCCCACTTTAAATAAGCGCCAGCCTGTCCAGCCGTTTGGTTTTAAAACCTGGTCCTGGTATAAGTTTGCCTCATGGCCGCTCATTAATGCGGCTAACTGGTTATAAGCTACTTTCCAGGCTTCTAAAATTTCGGGGGTAGCGGCATCGCCTAAAACCTCGCTGATAGATGCCAGCAGGTGCTTGCCAACTATGGCATAATGCTCCGGGCGGATATCTAAACTGACATGTTTTTGGCCAATCCTGTCAACCACAGGTAACAGTACAGATGGATTGGCAATGTTTTCTGCATAAGCAAGTACAGCCATAGCCAGGGCGGTTTGTTGTTTACCTGTTTGCTGGTTTCCCATGTTAAACATATTTTTTAATTCGGGGTTGTGTTTAAACATCCTGCCATAAAAATGAGTGGTTAGCAATACGCCATGTTCTTTCAAAATCGGAACGGTGGCAAGGATGAGCGCTTTTTGATCGTTTGTCATAATAAATATATTAATACCTTTTTATCTTAAATATGAATACTTGTTTAAGATGTCCGGTTGTTCAACGGGGCAAATCTAAGCTTTAATTAATAAAAGACAAAAATATCTTTTATTAATTCTTATCTTTGCTTCACAGGATGGCAATTTTTTCAAAAACATGCGAGTATGCTATAAGGGCGGTGTTCTATATAGCTCATAAAACAGCTGCAGGGGGTAGGGTTAGTATAAAGGATATTGCAACCGGTATCGATTCGCCCGAGTTATACCTTGCTAAAATATTACAGGATTTAAGCAGAAAGGGGCTCATCAGTTCGTTTAAAGGTCCTCATGGTGGTTTTTTTATAGCCACCCCCTCGTTAAGTCGGCCATTAAGTGATATTGTAGAGGCTGTTGATGGCGATAGCTTGTTTTATGGTTGTGCTTTAGGGCTTAAACAGTGCTCGGAAGTAAACCCTTGCCCTTTGCACAACGAGTTTAAAGATATCAGGGACCGGATACACATTTTATTAAATACAACCACCATAGGCGAGTTTAATACCGAGCTGATTGATGGTTTATTGTCATTGAAAAAATAGGGGAAATGTTAAACTGCAGCCGCAAACAGCTATAATCATAAAATAATTATATATGCTGACTAAAGTTTTTTGCTGTGATATTTTCACAGAATTATTAAATGAGGCGGGTAATAAGGGATTCTCTATTATTTCGGTTGAATATCAGGATACCTATAGGTTTTTTTTACAATCAAGAAACCTTGATTATAGAGATCACAAAGACAAAAGCTTTTCCATTGCGCAAAGAAGTATAAATTTTTGCCCGTGGTGTGGGGCTGATTTATCAGAAGTTATTGCAAATAACATTCATGATATTTCTGCATTTTCAAAAAAGAACAGTTATCTATTTATTTGACATCAGCTATAAGATTGGCAATTTTCTGTCCCCTCAGGGTCTCCTTGAAAAGGGACCCTGAGGCGCTTGCTAAGTATTAAACTATGCAAATTCGATCTGCATTGTCCCTCAGGGTCCTCCTTTGGAGAGACCCTGAGGGACGAAAAAAATAGAGGTCCTGGGTGGCCGGCTTACTGTTTTATTATCAAACCACTATATGATACGTCAGGCGT
>NZ_JBFUCY010000045.1:0-49450 GCF_056404995.1 Mucilaginibacter sp. P2_A5 | reverse complement strand
TTGGACTCCAGCTTAACCGTTTCATAACCGGCAGGTGGAATATTCTTTTCTTCCAGGTAAATGTTAAGTCCTGAGCTCAGTTGAGCTACACTGATCAATTCAAAATAATCTAAAAGGCCTTCAGGTAAGATCAGCCGGACAAGGGTTTCGTGGGGTGACTGCAATGCTTTAGTATTCGTTTTTCTGACCGCAAAACAAATACTTTTTTTCTTTTCCCCCAACTTTTTGGACTGATCCCAGACTTTTCTAGCAATCAACCAACACTCTGTTAATCAACTATTTGAATTGTTTTTAGGTGTTCTAATCCCCTTTTGGGGATTTGTTTCAAATACTCTTTAAATTTCCGGGACTAAATCTTTATCATTTTCATCATCATCCGTTATTATTTCTACTATAAGTTGGGCAATTAGATCTAATAATTCAGCCTTGTTGTTATCAATCTTTGATGTTTCTTTTTTTACAATTCTTTTGGCTGGTCTTTTTTTTTATTTTAATAAGATTTGTTAAAGGCTAATATAATTAACCCAAAGAAATAAAGTCCAGGGTAGTTAGTTCGAGGTCTGTTGTAATTAGCCTATCCTTATGTAGATATTCCAAGAGGCTTTTTGCTGGCTTCGGAATAGGTCCAATTTCTTCCTTATAAAGCCCTCAACGACTTTATAAAGGGCTTTATAAAATTCCCTCAGTAATTTCGGTGCGGCTGAAGTTTTGATGACCTCCAGACTGGACATAATTCGAACAACTTAGTAGAGCAATTAAAGATTTTAAGCGAATTAAAAGTTGCTTAATGACGTTTCGAGTCCCATAGGGTTCTCCTATCTGCCTCGAGCCCCAGCAAGACTAAACTCGAATCATTTACTTATTAGTTTGCAGATTTGGTACGAGTTTCAAATGAAATTCCGAGGACCAATCCCCCCCTGGATCCACTTTGCCACAAAACCGAATGAATATTGAAGCCATTTTTAGAAATCTTTTATCGTTGGTTTTGTAATACTTCATTTTTTATTTCTGCCCCTAAAATTGCGCTACTATCCAACCGGCAAAATATCCAATAGCCAAGTTTAAAACTGAAATGACCAAAAAGGCAATAAAAGTGAGGCCGATTACCTTAGCTTTCGAAGTATTGTTGAAGAACTGGGAATAACACCAGCACATTAAAACGAGTAGAAAACCCTGTTGAACTATGCCATATTGGAGAGTTAAAGCGTTACCGAAAATATAAACAATGGGGAAAACGAGCAGGCTAACAATTAAAAACAATCCCATTAAGTATGTATTCAAAACGAGGTGTTCTGCAAGATTATATTTTCGTTTTTTAAAAATGACATAGGAAACCATGGTGCTGGTTATGATCAGGATCAGACCGTAAAAAGCAAAATGCTCAGTTATCCAGGTAATGATTTTCCCGGAAGCCCTGGTTATGTCGTTTCTGGGGTCAATTAGACTCGCGTGAAGCCGGTCGAAAATTAAGTAATGCCAGAGTAATCCATAAAAAGTGGCAAGCACAATAGCAAAGGATAGTGGCTGAAAATGCCTGACTCTTTTTCCTTCCAAAAACTCGCGGATAGTGTGACCGGGTCTTGTCAGAAGCTGCTTAGCAGTGTACAAAACCCCTTTGTCAAAATGAAACAGTCCATGTTGCAGCTCATGCAAAATAAAATGCATGTTCAGTCGGTGGGTGTCTGCCCGTTGTCCACAACTACTGCAAAAATTGCCCGATACCTGGCCACCACAATTTTTGCAAATAATCGTAGTATTTATTTTATGAGCAGTTTTTTTCAACGTTTTTCCCATTTGCTTTCTTTGTTCAGCTTTGAGTTAACAATGCTTAAACTTACGATTTTGTATTGAGTTAATTAATGGTCACATCCGGTAAGCACGGCTTCTTTGTATCCAATGATCGAATATGAATTATCCTTATTTCCAGGAAAGTAATGCCCCCATTTTCTTTGCGATCAGTCCTGCCGCATACGCAGGGTTCAAGCGATAAAGGAGGTCCAACATTTTAGCATCCTTGCCCACTAACACCCGGTAACGGTTTTGCTCCATCCCCGCGATAATCATTGCTGCGGCCTTATCGGCAGAAAGAATCTTCTGCGCCCCTTCTGCAGATGAAGACATTCGGTCGGCAAGGCCCGAATTGGACATGATATTGGTGCTAACACCGCCTGGAAATACTACAGTCACTCTTACATTCGTGCCCGACAATTCGGAATGCAACCCTTCTGTCAGCAATTTTACAGCTGCCTTGGATGCGCCGTAAATGGTTTGGCCCGGGACCGGTAAAAACCCACCCATGCTGGATATGTCGACAATATGCGCTTCAGGCCTGGTAAGCAGGTGTGGCAGAAAAGTCTTAATCAAATAAAGCGTACCGTAAAAGTTGATATTCATCACCCGGTCGATCACCTCGTAGCTGAGGTCATTTACTTTGATAAACGGCTGAATGATACCGGCGTTGTTAATAATACCGTCCACCGCGCCGAACTTGCTTATCACTTTCTCTAATAAGCCTTCCACCCCCGCTCTGTTGGTAATATCGGTCACAAACAGGCTTAAATTTACATTCCTGTCCCCCGCCAATGCTGCAGTTTCCTGCAAAGCCTTTTCGTTGATGTCTATCGCGGCTACTTTTGCACCTTTTGCCAGCAGGTTCAGTACGAGTTCGCGGCCCATACCGCTGCCGCCCCCGGTAACTATTATCGTTTTGTTCTCAGCTTTCATTTTCGTTATTTTGGGTTTTTACTTTTAAGTTCCTCAAATGCCATCGGCGGCGAAAGCGCCTTGTGAACCTTTTCGACAACCAACTTTTTGGCCAGCACAAATGATCGTGTCAATTTTATATTCTCACTCGACGAGCCAATCTTTACCTGATATTGTCCTGGATCCGCGACCCAGGCCGATTGGTCTGTGTTGAACGAAGCAAGGTCTTTAGCATTAATAGTAAAAGTGAGTGTCTGCAATTCGGCTGGTTTTAATAATCCGGTTTTAGCAAACGCCTTCAATTCTTCCGCAGGTTTATCCAAATCTCCTTTGGGTGCTTTCAGGTAAACCTGTACAACTTCCATCCCGGCAACTTTTCCTGTATTTTTTACGTCAACACTTACCGTGATCTTGCCTGTGAATGAAGTTGAACTCAATTTGAGATTGCTATAGGTAAAATTGGCATAAGATAAACCATACCCAAATTCATAGGCAGGTTTCACCTTAAAGGTGTTATAATAGCGATAACCTACATAAATACCTTCTTCATAAACCACTTTTCTTTTTATGGTCGAATCATCTTTAACTTCAATACCGGGAAAGTTCTTCACCGATGGAACATCGGCATAAGATATAGGAAACGTTTGCGCCAGTTTACCTGAAGGATTTACTTTGCCACTGAGTAAATCTGTTATAGCGTTTCCCGCTTCAAGACCTGGCTGCCAGGCGAGCAATATGGCGTCAGGGTTGCTTTTCCAACTGGCTGTTTCTATAACCCCGCCGATATTAAGCACTACAACAACCTTTTTCCCTTTGGCATGAAATGCCTTGCAAATGGTGTTTATCGAAGCTGATTCTATCGCTGAAAGATTAAAATCGTTATCCAGCTTTCTGTCTTCACCCTCTCCCGAGTTGCGCCCAAGTGTAAAAATCGCTATATCGTATTTCCCAGCCATTTCTTCAGCCAGCGAATCCGTTACAGGCATCTCAGCCGCACGTTTTTTGCCACCCATAATGTTCGCGATCATATCGCCACCTTTGGGAGCATTTTCCGTCATATAGGTCTTGTATTTTTCTTTCAGGGTTTCGTCGGTCACATAACCAGCGTTCTTCAAACCATCTACCAGGTTTACGGAATAAGCTACCGCGACATAGCCGCTTCCTGAGCCGCCTAAATAAGCCTGATAGGACGTATTGCCAAACAGTGCAATACTTTTTGTTTTTTCGGTAAACGGAAGCGCACTATCGGTGTTTTTCAGTAAGATCATTCCCTCGGTAGCTGCCTTTCGCGACATTGCAGCATTTGCTACAGTATTAGGTTTATTTGAATACTTGTAGTTTTTGAAACGGGGAGTTTTGACAATAAGGTTAAGGATATCTTCAACATTTCTATCCAATACTTTTTCATCCAATTTGCCATCTTTAACAGCTTGTATTATGGTGCTAACCTGGTTAGGGCCGGGCATCAGCAAATCGTTACCTGCTTTCATCTGTGCAACCGCGTCTTTTCCGGCACCCCAATCACTCATGACAAGCCCACGGTAACCCCATTCTTTTCTTAAAATCGTTGTCAGTAGATCGTAGTTTTCGGATGTGTATTTTCCGTTTAGTAAATTGTAGGAAGACATGACGGTCCATGGGTGTGATTCCCTGGATGCGACCCTGAAACCTTCAAGATATATCTCGCGAAGTGCCCGTTGGCTTACAATCGTATTTACGGTTTGCCGGTCAGTCTCCTGATTGTTCGCAGCAAAATGTTTTATTGATACGCCTACACCCTGCGACTGAATACCGTTTACCATGGCGGCAGCAATCATACCTGATAACAATGGGTCTTCAGAATAGTATTCGAAATTCCTGCCGCATAACGGATTTCGCTGTATGTTCATGCCAGGTGCGAGCAATATATCGACCCCATATTCCAATACGTCATTGCCATACGCTTGCCCGGTCTTAAAAATCAGGTCTTTATCCCAACTTGATGCTAACAGCGTACCTACCGGGAACGCCGTGCATTCATACTTCTGCCCCCCAAAGCCCCCTATCATGCGTAAGCCTGCCGGGCCATCGTTTACCACAATACAAGGTATGCCCAGCCTTGGTATCGCAATCGTGTTTCCGGCAGTGCCTGGTACGGGATTAACCGTATTTGCTGCTAAAGTACCCGCCTGTGCAACCATGCCAGCAAACATTTTATTCTTCCTCATCGCAGGAGGGATATTGAGTCCTCCACCCACAACCAACGAGGCTTTTTCCTCAAGCGTCATAGCGGCAATCACTTCCTTTACAGAAGACTTTCCCAACTGTGGCAACTTTGTCGATTGCTGTCCCCGAACTGATAACGAAAATCCGCAGACGCATAAAAGCAAGAGGATATTGGGGGATAATTTTTTTGATGGTGTCATTTTTTTAATTTTTTAATTCATTGATGGTGACCTGTGGAACAATTGCTTTATGATCCTTTTCAACGATCAGCATTTTAGCTAATGCAAATGGCTTAGTCATTCTGATATCCTCGCTCGAAGCCCCGATCTTTACGGTATACTTTCCGGCATCAGCTATCCAGCTTGACTTTTCAGTATTAAAAGAAGCAAGATTTTTAGGATCAATTGTAAAAGTGAGTGTTTGTGATGCACCAGGCTGAAGTAACCTTGTTTTGCCAAATCCCTTCAATTCCTCTGAAGGTTTGTCCAATGTTTTATGCGGGGCGCTTAAATAAAGTTGCACAACCTCTTTACCCGCAACTTTCCCAGTATTGGTGACAGTAACTGTAGCAGTTAGTTTTTTGCTGAAGGTAGCCGCACTCAATTTTAGATTACTGTAGGCAAATCTGGTATAGCTTAGGCCATAGCCAAACGGATACGAGGTCTTTACGCTGAACGTATTAAAATACCGGTAGCCAACATATATTCCTTCGTCGTATATACTTTCAACCGGGCGGTTAGCGGGTGTACCCGGAAAACTTTTTGCAGATGGCTCATCTTCATATTTAACAGGGAAAGTTGTTGCCAGCTTGCCTGATGGATCAACCCCTCCGCTCAAAACATCGGCAATAGCGTTTCCTGCTTCCAGTCCGGGTTGCCAGGCTAATAAAATGGCATCAACATTTTTGCTCCAGCTTTCCATTTCTATGGCGCCACCAATATTCAATACAACTATTAGCTTTTTCCCTTTGGCGTGGAAAGCATCACCCACAGCTTTTAGTTGTGTTTTCTCGGCTTCTGAAAGATAAAAATCTTCCACTTTTCGGTCAGCACCTTCACCGGCGTTCCGCCTGATAGTAAAAATACCGATATCATCATGGTCTGCTGCTGAGCTGATATCTGTCGCTCTTAATTCAGGCTCCGGCACCAAATGCGGGCTACCCAATACCATGTTTTTTTCGGGATGCGTTTTCAGGTCGGCTTTGATCTGGGCAACGTAAATTGTTTTCAAAGCTGTATCGGGCACATAGCCGATTTGGGAAAGGCCTTTTTCAAGAGCAACAGTGTAAGCTACCACAACGGCTCCGCTTCCTGTTCCACCAATCACCGGTTTGTAAGATCCAATACCAAACAATGCCACTTTCTGGCCTTTGTTTAGCGGAAGAGCGGAATGGTCATTTTTTAATAGTACCATGCCGTCTGCTGCCGCATTCCTGGATAAGGTTGCGTGTGACTTAAGATCGGGTGTGTTAGAATATTGATATTTTCTGAATGAAGGAGTTTTAAGGATGTACAATAATACCCGCTCCACATTTTGATTGAGCACTTTGACGTCTAACGTTCCATTTTTTACGGCGTCAATAATAGCTTGTTGCTGCCCGGGTGTACCTGGTTCAAGCAGGTCATTTCCGGCTTTCATTTGAGCAACAGGATCTTTACCGCCGAACCAGTCCGTCATTACCATGCCTTTAAATCCCCATTCTTCACGCAGTATCTTTGTCAGTAAGTCATTGCTTTCAGAAGTATACGTTCCATTGATCTTATTATAGGAACTCATCACCGTCATTGGCTGCGACCGCTTAACAGCGATCTCAAAACTTCGCAAGTATAATTCCCTAAGCGCCCGCTCACTGATGATTGCATTTACCGCATTACGGTTGCTCTCCTGGTTGTTGGCTGCAAAATGCTTTATAGAGGTTCCTACCCCGTTTGATTGGATGCCATTTACCATAGCCGCAGCCATATATCCGGAAACATAGGGGTCCTCCGAAAAATATTCGAAGTTGCGTCCATTCAATGGGTTGCGCTGAATGTTCATACCTGGTGCCAGGATCACATCTACGCCATACTCTTTAATTTCGTTACCAAACGCTACACCAACCTTTTTAACCAAAGCCGTGTCCCATGAAGAAGCCAGTAAGGTGCCAACCGGCCAGGCCGTCGCATAATAAGATTTCGTACTGTCACCTTTGCGAAAAGGATCGATACGTACCCCGGCGGGCCCGTCAGAAAGAACCGTACCCGGAATGCCGAAACGATTAATGCTCATGGTATTTCCGGCAGCACCCGGTACACGTCCGTCTGCTTCTCCAATGACGGTGCCGTGGCCCTGGAAGCGCATGCCGGTTCCGGCGACTACAGACGCTTTTTCCTCAAGTGTCATTAACTTAACGATCTCACTAACCGGGGCATGCCCCAGTTGGGGTAACTTTTTCTGTGAAAATGCGGTATGGCCAACCAATAAAAAGGCAACGGCAATAACTTGACGAAACTGTACAGTATTCATGGTAACTACTTAGGAATATGGTTAAATTATTCAGGTTATTTATTTTCCTTTACACGTACTCCTTTAGCATCAAACATGCCCATCAGGCTGCCTTTTACATGGTCGTCATCTACCGGATCAAGCGAAAGTGTAACATCATAACTTTGGACAGTAAATGCTAAGGTTGCGGTTTTATCTTTCTCTTCTATGGAAGTAATTTTAGTTATTTCCTTACCGGTTGAATCCTGCACAGCGCCGGTTAACTTGCCATCCTTCCTTTCGAGAATGAAAGTCATCTTAGAGTCGCCGTTAGGGGTGCCCATCACAAGGACATTCCACTTGCCTGGATAATAATCCGGTTTGGTTTGAGCGTTAACATTTACGGAGATAAATAGTCCGATGATTACTGTAAAAATGAAGCTTAACTTTTTCATGATTTTTTATTTTTTATGTTTAATTGATTTTTATTTGAATAGTATTTTCTTTTAATCCGGGAGCCGAGGCTGTTAAAGTCGCAAAGCCTCGTTTCGATGATGACTTAAGGATCACCTGTGCCCTGCCCTGGTAAGCCTTTTTATGCGGCTGCTGAAAACTGGACATATCCGATGGGTTACCGTTCCCAACAGCAGCAATCGTCGCATTGCCCGAAAGTTTAAAATTGATTTCTGTGTCATCAACTGAAGGCACCACATTCCCTTTGTTGTCGACAACTTCTACACTGATAAAAGAAAGGTCGTTCTGATCGGCCCTCAGCTTTTTGCGGTCTGCAATAAGGCGGATGCCAACCGGCTTGCCGACAGTTGATAAAACACTTGACCCCGTTTCTCTACCGTTATCAAAGGTTTTTGCTACCAATATTCCTGGTTGGTATTCGATTTGAAAAGTGGCGGTGATCGATCCTTCGGGAATGGTCTGCTCTGCAATGACTTTTCCGTTTAGTTCAAGCTTCACCGTTTTACTCCTGCTGTAGACATCTACCTGCAATTTTTTTCCCTCTTGCCCTGGCCAGCTCCATGACTTTAGTTCATCTGGCATACCCCAGGTTGCTATCACTTCCTTTTGGCCTTCAGGAACAGGCCGATGCACCAGCATTTCCACCGGGCTGTTTCTCCAAACCACATTCTTATAATATAAAGCCGCTTTCGGGTTACCAATCAGGTCGAGATCACCACAATAGGCATTAAATACCGGCCAGTTATTCCGATAGAACAGCCCCATTCCCATCATCCCCTGCGGCACTTTCTTTGACTCTGGCACCAAAACCGATCTTCCAATTCCCGCCTCCCCGATATAATCCATCGCTGTCCAGGAAAAACCGCCCAGGAACCAGGAGTATTTTTCCGTTTCGTCCCAGTTCTCCAAAGCACCATTTGGTAAATATTCTGTTGCCAAATACAGCTTTCCCGGGTGTTTGGCCCGCTCCGTTTCAAAACGATGAAGCGTCGCACTGTCGCGCTGAAAGTAGATCGATTTATCGAGGAAATAGTTGTAGCCATCGATATCAAGGTTAGCCACGTGGGGCTCGTAATTCTTCCACGGCTTTTTGGTATATGGTGGCAGGAAAACAATGGCATCTGTTACGGGTCGGGTTGGGTCGAGTAACCGTACTTCATCCGATAGTCTTTTTGCAATCCTGTAACCCGATGTATCAGGGGCTTCGTAAATTTCATTACCTATGCTCCACATGATCACTGATGGATGGTTCCTGTCCCGCAAAACCATTGAGGTTAAATCTCTTTGCCACCAATCTTTAAAATAAAGATGATAGTCCTGGGGGTTTTTAGGTAGTTCCCACATATCAAATGCCTCATCGAGAACCAGCATTCCCAGGCGATCACAGGCATTGAGTAAACCCGGCGAAGGGGGATTGTGGCTCATGCGCAATGCATTATAACCCGCCTTTTTGATCAGTTCCACTTTTCGTTCTTCAGCCCGGTCTATACTTGCGGCCCCTAATGGGCCGAGATCATGATGAATGCATCCGCCTTTCAATTTTACCACTTGTCCGTTAAGCAGGAGGCCCTTTTGCCCGTCAAATTGCAGGCTGCGAATACCGAAAGGCGTGATCGTCTGATCGATTGTTTTGTTGTCAGCGCTCAGCGTTACCCTGGCCTTATATAATAACGCATTATCCAATCCCCACAATTTCGGATTGATAACGATCAACTTTTGAGTTAAGTCAGCGCTGCTATTAGCCGGGACAGTCAGAGGCATTTTCCGTGAAGCCACAACCTGGCCTGAAGGATTAAGCAGATCGAGTTTTACAATTACTGTCTTTTGCTTTAATGATTTGTTTTCTATCGAAGTTTGAACTTTTACTGTTGCCTTATCCTTTGAGACTTCGGGTGTCGTGATATAATTCCCCCAAAGTTTTGTATGGATTGGGTTGACAGCCAACAACCAGACGTGACGATAAATACCCGAGCCTGAATACCAGCGGCTATTCTTACCTAAATTCTTAGCCCGTACTGCAATTACATTTGATTTGCCATTGGTTGTTAAATAATCAGTAAGGTCATAAGAAAATGACGTATAGCCGTAAGGATGATTGCCTAAATGGTGCCCGTTGATCCAGACGTCTGCATCCATGTAGACGCCGTCAAACAGGATATATGTTTTTTTTCCTTTGTAATTATTGTTTAAAGTAAAAGTTTTACGATACCAGCCGGTCCCACCTTCGGTAAATCCTGTCGCGGCTTTGCCCACAGATGTTTTGGTAAAAGGTCCCTGAACTTCACCTTCTTTTTGATTTGGGAGATCTTCAATGCTCCAGTCGTGCGGCAAGTTTAAAATACGCCACCCCGAATCGTTAAACGCCGGATTTTGCGCACCATTTAAGGTGTCTTTTCTGAAACGCCAATTGTTGTCAAATGATATCTCACCGCTGTCCTGAGCGCGGGTAATTCCAACTGACAAAAGCAAGGCAAGTAAGATAAAAAAGAATTGGATGCTTTTCATAATTTTAATTCCGTATTAAAAACGGAATAAAGATATGGTGGCGGTTTCACATATCCAAATTAATTCCGTATTTTTAACGGAATTAATAATTTTTGTATCTTTGGAAAGCAAATTTGAATCATGATTATACCCCCAGACTTCGCCACTTTCTCCGAATATTCCGACCAATTCCTTCGGAACGTAGCTGTAGACAATGTAATTTTTGGGTATCACGAAAAAGAGTTGAAAGTATTGCTGCAACAACCTTACACCTTAGAAAAATGGACAGTGACGGGTGGATACATCAAAAAAACAGAGTCCATCGAAGATGCCGCCAGCAGAATTGCTTTTGACCGCACTGGTATCAAAGGTCTTTACCTGAAGCAATTCGGTTCGTTCGGGAACCCTCAACGTGTAATCGATAATGGCTTTACACCCCAATATATCAAGAAAATAACAGGGTTTGAACTTCCGGCGGATTCATGGATCTTTGACTATTTTGTTTCCGTAGCGTTCTACACGCTTACCGAGTTTTCGAAAGTAGAATCCACGAAAGGCGAACTGGAGGCAGATTCCAG
This sequence comes from Mucilaginibacter sp. P2_A5, assembly GCF_056404995.1. NCBI lineage: Bacteria > Pseudomonadati > Bacteroidota > Sphingobacteriia > Sphingobacteriales > Sphingobacteriaceae > Mucilaginibacter > Mucilaginibacter sp. P2_A5. The sequence goes on along the minus strand of NZ_JBFUCY010000045.1, from coordinate 38,543 downwards.
ATGGTGGCCGGTTAATGAACTGCCGCCCATGATGTTTGATCACGGGCATATCATCAATGAAGCATTGTCTGCTTTGCGGTTGCACATCGCCCACTTTCCAATCGGCTACGAGTTATTACCCGAGAAATTCACCTTACCCGAGATCCACAGCCTTTATGAAACCATATTGGGTAAATCACTTGATGATCGTAACTTCACCAAAAAACTGTTGCTGACTAAAATCGTTACTAAATTAGACGAAACCCGCAAAATAGGAAAGCATCGGTCGCCCTTCCTTTACAAGTTTGATAAGGAACATTATCAGGAAGGACTAAAAAGCGGGGTGGCGTTGGTGTTTTAAAGCTAATATCAGGTAGTTTCTGGCAATTCAAGATCCATCTCCAGCAGTGCATAACTTAGGGTTTTGCCGTGGGTATCCATCACTAAGGAAGTAGTAACCCCGCCTGCCAAAGCCTGCAGGCATACAAACTGCAGGGCTGAAATATTGGGCAGCTCATACCGAACAATTTCTCCATGTATGATCTCTTTGAAATGTTCTTTTACTTTATCGACAGTTATCAAATTGCGCAGCAGTTGATAATCCTTTTCTTCATAAGGTATCAGCGATAAAATCAATGTGTTGCCTTTATCTCCCGCGCGACTGTGCGCTATATCATAAAGTTTAATGCTCATAACTTTTCACTTTTATTGATGGCTTTGTTTTGTTTCTGTCGATCAGAATCGATACAATACCAATCACTTCATTTACATATTTCCGAACTCCTCCGCCACCAGCCGGGCCATTGGTGTAAAGTGCTTCCACTTCTTCGCCTATAGTGGCTGCTTCATTAGCGGTATTGGCCTTGCCGGCTATGCGTAAACGTACTTCATAAGGCTGATAGCCATTTGCCAGTGAAGTGAAATGAACCGACGTATGGCCGATAAAGTCGATTCTCAGATCGGGGAATTGATTAATTAATCTTTGCTGAATTATTTCACCCGCTAACCGGGCTCTTTCCAATGCATTTGCACCAGCATAAGTAATTTCGCCTTCTCCTGTAAAACCTGCTTTATACCCAATACTAACCTTTAGTGTCGATGGTTTTTTGTTGCCATTGCCGCCAGTCACCTTGATACGATCTTTTCCATCCTGTTTCAAATATACCGTAGTGAAATCTGCTGATACGTCGGGCGTCAGGTATTGATGAGGATTTGTTACTTCATACAACAGTTGTTCTTTAACAGTCGCTAAGGTTATATTGCCTCCCGTCTCATCCACTTTGCTTATAGTTGCACTGCCGTCCGGCCAAACATCTGCAAAAGGATGGCCCAATGTACTCATATTCTCGATTGGCTTTTTAACCGGATCGGCAAAATAGCCACCTGTAATTTGCCCCGCGCATTCCATCAGGTGCCCGGTCACCGTTCCTTTGGCAATAATATCCACATCATCCAAAGACCAGCCAAACTCATGTACCAACGGCGCGACAAATAAGGACGGATCGGCAACACGCCCGGTTATGATAATATCGGCGCCTGTTTCCAGCGCCGGTAAAATAGCATCCGCACCTAAATAGGCATTGGCTGAAATGACTTGTCCTGACCGGGAAATAGGATTGCCTGTTTCCATAGCGATCTCATCGCCGCTGATAGATTCTAAAACATCGTCCCCTATAACTGCCGCTACCTTGATGGAGATACCTTGTCTTTTTGCTATTTCAATAATTTTACCCGCTGCCGCGACCGGATTTGCCGCCCCCATATTGGTGATGAGGCGGATTTTATTTTTTTTGAGCAATGGTAACAGTAATTCTATACGACGTTCCAATAGCGGGTCGTAACCTTGTGCAGGATCTGCTGCTTTTCGTTTTTGTGCCAGGGCAATAGTACGTTCGGCCAGGCATTCCAGCACCAGGTAATCCAAATCACCCTTTTCGGCTAAAATCACAGCAGGCTCGAGCCTGTCTCCCGAAAAACCTGCGCCACAACCTATACGGACTTTATCTCTCTGTTTCATTTATATGCTTATTGCGCCAAATGCTATTGCTATTATGGTCATAATTATAGTGGTACCGAAAGCCCATTTAAAAGTAAATTTTTGATGGTCTGCCAGTTCCACTTCCGACAATCCTACCAAAACGAAAGTTGAAGCGGTTAAGGGGCTTAACGGGAAACCCGTCGTCATCTGCCCTAAAATTGCTGCCCGACCTATTTCCATGGAATTTATGCCATAATGGGTGGCCGCCGTTTTTAAAACCGGGATTACGCCAAAATAATAGGCATCGGGGGTAAAAACCAAACTCAATGGCATACTGGTCACGCCGACCAATGCCGGCAAATAACCCGCATGCTCTTTGGGAATGATGGAAACTATCGATAATGCCATAGCGTCGATCATTTTGGTTCCGGTGAGTATACCGGAAAATACCCCGGCTGCAAAAACGATGATAGAAACCGAAAACACGTTGGCTGCATGTGCCTGTATCCTTTTTCTTTGTTCGGCCTGCGAGGGATAGTTAACCAGTATCGCTACGGCAAAACCGATAATGAATAAAGCCGATGGGGACGCCAGCGACAAAATAAGCGCTCCGATCAAAATAATGGTCAGAACCGCATTGAACCAGAATAAAGCGGGCCGGCGGCTTTCTTTTTGTTCGTCAGAAAGTTCCTGTTGGTGATCGTAATCGAGGTGAACAACGCCTAAACGCTTACGCTCTTTTTTGCCAAGCCAAAATGCCACAAATAACACCCAAAGAATTCCGCCGATCATGGACGGCAGAATCGGAATGATCAAATGCGCAGGGTCAGTTTTCATCACGTTTAAAGCCCTGGCTACAGTGCCCGACCAGGGCACCAAATGCATAACGCCCGCACTGAGCGCGACGATGCAGGGGAGTATCAGCTTCTTCATTCCCAACTTTTTGTAAATAGGGAATAAAGCAGTGATGGTGATCATAAAAGTGGCCGTACCGTCTCCATCCAGGTGAACCAGCATAGCCAAAATAGCGGTTCCCAGGGTAATTTTCAACGGATCGCCTTTGGCAAGGTTAATAATGCCCCTGATCACCGGGTCAAATAACCCCGTATCGATCATCAGGCTAAAGTATAATACGGCAAAGATCAACAGGATGCCGGTGGGTGCTACTTGTTTGATCCCGCCCAGTACCATTTCGCCTATCTCTTTCGCCCCAAAACCACCGATCAATGCAAATAAAACCGGTACCAGGATTAAAGAAAGCAATACCGACAGGCGCCTGGTCAGGATCAACCCTAAAAAGACACAGATGGTTAAAAAGCCGAGGATGGATAGCATGGATTAAAGTATTACGCCATTGGCTTTTAAACGTTTACTAAAATACAAAACCTGGTAAGGCAAGGCATCCTGCCAGAATTCCCAGGTATGGCCGCCTGGCCGTTCTGTATAATCATGCAGGGTATGGTTATATAACAGGCGCCGGTGCAATTCGCGGTTGGGTTCAAGCAGAAAATCTTCTACACCGATATCCATTACGATGGGCAATCCGTTTTTTCTGATTTGATCAGCCATATTTACCACAGAATAAGGCAGGTAACTATCCGGCGTCATCGGCCCCATTATTTTATCCAGAAATTTTGTTAGACCATTAAACCGTTCGGGGGTCAGGTTCCAGGTGGTCATATTCGGGTCGAGCGCCCCGCTCATACTGCCGGCCGCCGCAAACAACTCGGGATGGCGGGTAGAAAGGTAAAGCGAACCATAACCGCCCATGGATAAGCCGGTGATCACCCGGCCTTTTTTATCTTTCACAGTGCGGTACCTGCTATCGATAAACGGGATGACCTCTTTGATAATATAGGTTTCAAATTTGCTGTTTGGATCAACCGGGCTATCAATATAATAGCTGAATATTTCCCCTTCCGGCATCACAATAATCATATTGTATTGGTCAGCCAGGTTGCGCACCAGCATCTTATCGGGTGTTTTGAGCAGCCAGTCGTTGAAATGCCCGAAGCCGCCGTGCAGCAGGTAAAGTACGGGGAAATCCTTTTTGCTTTTGCTATAGCTATCTGGTAATGCAATGGCCGCTTTGTAAGTTTTATTCATGGCCGCGCTTGGTATCTCAACGGTATCCACCTTTGAAGCATAGCATAAAGGGCTGCAAAACATGGCGAGCGCAAAAACATAGCAGAGTCTTCTCATCGTTGATAATTTTTATTGTTTTTTTTGAGCGTTGACTATTTTAAGCAGTTCGGCATCCGGGTGATCACGCACTTCACATTTGTTATCCAGGATCATTGTCGCGCCATTTGCAGACGTATAGGCCGGCCATTTTGGCAAACCGGGGGTGTTGGGATTACCGTTGCGGGCAAAGCTGATCCAGGCACTGCTTATTTTCGTGGCAAGTGCATAGGCATCCTTGCCACCGCCGGTCATTTCCTCGCAGCGGCGTATATTATCAAACTGAAAAGCGATATCCATACAATGCATCGCTTTGTACCTGCCATCGTTAACCGGAGACTGCCAGGTAAACAGGTACATGTAAACCGGTGCCGCACCGCTTAACCCGGATTTTTGATCGGCTTGTTTGATGGCTAATGAGCGAAAACCGAATTCGATATCATTGTATTCAAACGGCTTGCTGGTATTTGGGTAAGCTTGCTTCACCGCTGCCATATAAGCGTCGGTCTGGTCGCCATATTTTTTCTGTAAAATAGCTTTCACATCTTCTATGGTCTGGTCCTTCGGGGTCGGCGCGAAAGCGGCAAACTCATTTTTAGTGGTACCCACCAGTAGCGGTATATTTTTTGAAAGGTCCATGGCGGCCTGATCGGTCGGCTGATTAGGGAACATATCGCCATCCAATACCGCGTTCCAGCCGACGTTTGCCGGTTTTCCTTCTTTTCTCAACGCTGTTCCTACTTTTCTTAGCGCCCTGTTACCGGCGACATTCAATTGATCATAGGGTATTTTTTGTAGAGAGTCGACTTGGGAAGCCTGCAAATGTAATTCATCAAGCAAAGCTGCCGCAACGCGCTGCGAAATGGATTTATCCGTAAAGGAAGTGATATAACTGCCGCTTTCTACGATGGCTTTGTTAAATAGCCCTTTTGCCTTCGGCGTATTCATCATACAGGTTACCTTTCCGCCGCCGCCCGACTGCCCGAATATTGTGACGTTATCCGGATCGCCGCCAAATTGCGCGATGTTGTCTTTCACCCATTGCAAGGCTGCAACGATATCGGCCAGGCCGGCATTCCCTGAGTTTTTATATTTATCTCCATAAGCTGAGAGGTCGAGGAAACCCAGGACATTCAACCGGTGATTTATCGAAACCAGTACAACGTCCCCTTTCTTAGCCAGATTCTCCCCGTCATAGGATGGCAGTTCAATAGACGAGCCGGCCGTAAAGCCGCCGCCATGCAACCACACCATCACCGGGCGTTTCTTCCCGTCGTTTAATTTCTGCGTCCATACGTTCAATGTCTGACAATGCTCATTGGAATAACCCAGATCGTGGTTAAAAGCAAATTCAAACGCATCGTTCACTGTCGTAGTCGGATCGGTGGGGCAAACCGGCCCATAGGTCATTGAGCTCCGCTCGTCATTCCAGGCTTTGGGTTTGCGTGGTGCCGTAAAACGGTCCGCTTCCGCATAGGGGATGCCTTTAAAGGTAAAAATTCCGTTATGAATATAGCCCCTGACTTTTCCGTTATCAGTAGCGGTGACAGCAATGCCCTCACCGCCTTTTATGGGATATTCAGTTTGGCAAAATGCAGAAATGTTATAAAAGCAAATTGCCAACATAAGTAGAAATGTTGTTTTTCTTTTCATCATAATTGGTTTTATCAGGAATGACAAATCTATATTTACATCTTCAATTCCATCTTTTTTTAGATTGCTGAATTGTATATAAATTTATCGCTTGATTTCCGAAACGTTTCCGAAACCGGGAGCAAACCTGAAATGCTAAAAATCATATGAAGCTCAAAACGGGAAAGGACGAAATTGTATACCTGCTGACAAAGGTAGTGCTGAAATACGAGGCAGCAACCGGCCAGGGTATTAAGCGAAATACGAACAGAAAGAATTATGAAGACCTGGCGCGCATGTTAAGCGAGATCAGTAACAGCCTTCCCCATACCAGTGAAACGCTTTTCCATAATTATTACCCGCCGGGTGAAAACAATGCGGCAGCCGTTTACCCATTCCGCAAATATGACATAACCGGCGGTCAGTTAAAAGATGCAATGAATGGGATCGTGTCGAACCCGCGCCCATTTTTGGTTGATGCCTGTTACATTTATTTGTATGGACAGGGCAGAAAGGGTTTTGCACAAAAACCAGTTGATGCCGGGTTAGTGGATGAGGCGGCAACTGTTGAAATACCCAATATGGATGTGCTTCCTGCTGAAGGCAGTAGCTTATCGCTGTTAAGGAAGATCAAAACATACCGGGCAATTGTAATCCTGCTTTGTTGTATTTTATTAGTTGGAGGGATTCTTTGGGCTGAAGAAAATTCAAAGGAAAAAAAGCTCTTCCGTGATTTAAGCATTTTGCCCTACCGGCCCTCAGGCGCCGAGATCGATAGCCTGGAGGGAATCTGGCTGTGCTATACCGGATCGCCGCAGGCCCGGACGTATGATGCCGGGCGATTCCATAAAATTGTTTCTAATATCATGGATGTGAAATACCAGGATGGTTACTTCAAATTCATCCGTTACGGGTCTAATTTCGAACATGCAGGCTATATGCAGTTTGAGGCAGCCTGGCTGGTTTCCATTCACTCGCACGTCGTTAACGCCCGGGATAGCATCGAGTCGCCTAAACTATCATTGATGCGTTTGGATGAAGGCAGGCCTTATGTGGATGTCATATCCGCTTCCTGGAACTTTGACCAGGGGAAAAAAAACAGGATTATCGGCATACGGGAGCTTTTCATCAAACAAGGCAAAAGGGGGCGGATAGAGGAGATTATAAATACGCCGCAAAACGCAGCTTGTAGTTGTAAAATAATTAAATGGCAATCACCCGGCAATGCAATTCGCTTTTTTTATTTGAAAAATGAACTGCTGGATACGATTGGCGACAAAAGATTGAAACAAACACTCGATGAGAAAAGTATTTTACTTTCTCAGCCCGGTGATACATCCTTATTGCTACCTAAACATTTTACCAATACGCATTAAGGTATTATTCGAATTATAAATGTCTTGGATGCTGATCTGTAATAACGAGACAATATCGAGTCAGTTAATTTTTTCTTACCTATAGGTTAAAAAGCTTCCTGAGGCTTGACTCGAACCACAAAAAATAGATAATTTACATTTGAAAAGTTCAGCTACTTGAAATCTTGTTTTCATCTTTCAAAATTGGTTCAACAGCCTCCAAAAACTCCATTAAGTGTTCAAAGAACTTCCCTTTAGGGCTACCAACACAACAACTAATTGATTATCAAACAGTTATTGTACTAGTAGGGAAATATGAAGCTGAATATTTTACAAACTAAAACTTGTTGATTTTTAATTACTTACACATTTTACCCTCCTCAGTAACGTCAAAATAGGCCTATTTTGACGTTAAAAAAACGAGCAAATCAGTGAGTTTTTTATAGCTAAAATATTTTCTTAAAACTTACTCTTCATTTAGTACCTATTAATACTAACTAAAGATTAGCTTTATATAATTATTCTATTTTTGCCGCTTATAAATAATAGGTTTAGCAATCCCTGTAAACGATGGTAATTTATGCAACGAGGTAATATTCTCGTCCGCTAAATGTAAGTGAAATACAAAAAGCTTTTTTAATTTAGTATCAAAATTTTAAGTGAGCGCTTATATTTCTTACCCCGATGCCATCCTCACTGACTTGCTCAAGACAGATGATGAAGCCGCGTTCAATGAGATTTTTAACAGGTATGACCGCCTGTTATTCATTTATGCTTATAAAAAACTGCAGGATAAGGAAGAGGCGAAGGATGTAGTACAGGATGTATTTATTAACTTATGGAGCGTGCGGAAAAACCTGGGGCTGACCGGTGAATTAAACGTATATCTTTATGCATGTGTACGAAACAGGGCACTGAACCTTTTACGGAGCAAGAATAACATGGATAAATATATCGGCTCTCTGCAGAGTTTCATGGAAGACAATAAGGATGCGGATTACCTGATCCGCGAAAAAGATATTTCATCCCTTATAGAAAAAGAAATAGCAGCACTCCCCCCTAAAATGCGTGAAGTGTTTGAACTAAGGAGAAAAGAATACCTGAAAAACAAGGAGATTGCACAGCGATTGAATATTTCGGAACAAACCGTAGCCACCCATATAAAGCGGGCGCTGAAAATACTCCGGGTCAAACTGGGCCTGATGCTATATCTTTCTATTCTGCTATTGCACTAAGAGCAGGGCGAAATACACCACATTTACGCAATTCTGATCTTTTTTGATATTTATTTTAAGCAGCAGTACCCAATTGCTGCAGGAAGTGTGTCTTGGTTATATTATATAACAGAAGACCGATCAAAAAGATGCCAAATATTAACGCTAAAGATTTACTGGATAAATATTACGCCGGACTTTGCACTCCAAAAGAAGAAGAACTGGTTGAGGCATGGTTCCATAAGGTGAATCAAACAGACGATATTCAATTTTCTGAGGCGGAGCTGGAAGAAATACACCACGAAATGTGGGAAGAAATACAATCCCGCAATAATAAAACCCCGGTTAGAAAATTGTGGTACAATATTGCAGCTGCAGCATCTATTCTGCTCGTGATATCGATAGGTGTTTATTTCCTTCCGCATCAACTAAAGAAGGTCAACCAGATTGCTCAAAACAAAAAGAACGATCTGTTACCCGGTAGCGACCAGGCCACGCTTATATTAGCCAACGGTCAAAAAATTATTCTGACAAAGGGTCTTAACGGTAAACTTGTACAACAGAATAACGCCCTTATCGCTATAAACACCGACCACGCCGTCGCCTACAAGGCAACAGGTGATCGGTCTAAAATAGAATACAATACCCTTTCCACTAAGAACGGTGAGCAGTCGCCCTACCCACTTATTCTTTCTGACGGTACAAAAATATGGCTCAACGCGGCCTCATCGGTAACCTTCCCTACTGCATTCTCGGGAAAAGAGCGAGTGGTGACAGTAACAGGTGAAGCTTATTTTGATGTGGTACATAACGCAAAGCAGCCTTTTAAAGTAAAAGTTAAAGGCCAGGTAATAGAGGATATAGGCACACAGTTCAACATTAACGCCTATGACGACGAGCCTGCCATGAAAACTACTTTGATTGAAGGTAGTGTTAAAATTTCTGAAGGTTCGTCAACACGGTTTTTAAAGCCAGGCCAACAGGCTGTTGCCCTAAAGGATGATCATAAGCTTACAGTGAAGAATGCGGATATAGCGGAAGAAATAGCTTGGAAAAATGGCCTGTTCTTTTTTAAAAATGCCGACTTACAAACGGTTATGCGCCAGCTTTCCCGCTGGTATGATGTAACAATACAATATGACGGAAATATATCCAAACGGTCTTTTAACGGAGAATTTCACCGTAGCCTTAAGGCTTCACAACTTTTGGATATCCTCAGATATTACAAAGTGAATTTTAAAATTGACGGCAAAAAAATAATTGTTAAAACCTGATGCCCTTATTAAATAAACTACTGATTATTAACCTTTAAATCCAATAAATATGATAAAATCAATACAACTACAAAGCTAAATCCAAGGGTTTCATGGGTAAAAAAAACCGTGGATGTGTTGACGCACAGCCACGGCAAAGTCCGGATTAACCCATTCCCCCGCCGGTGGCCGGGGACAAAACCAAATTGCACTGAGTTTTAAGTATTAACCCTAACAGAACAAATGTAAATGAAATTTAGTTCACGCAGAAATCCTGCGCGTTACCGCGAACGGATTCAATTAAAAAAACTACTATTGGTTATGAAGCTAACGATACTTCTGATGGTCATAGCCCTTGTACAGGCAAGCGCCAAAGGATTTGGTCAAAAAGTAACACTTCATAAAAAAAACGCCTCTTTTGAAAATATTATGAAAGAGATTAAAAAGCAGACAGGTTACACTGCTTTTTATGATGAGAGTGTTAAAGCCGTCCCTATTACCGTTGATGTCAATAACGCGAGTGTAAAGGAAACGCTCGACCAATGTTTTCAGAATTTACCTATAACCTATAAAATTGTAGATAGCAATATTTTTTTTCAAAGCAAAGAAGAAAAACAAGGGGTTGACAAAATAATAACTCCTGCGTCGGTGCCTGTTGTAGTTACTGGCCTGGTGACCGACGAGAATAAAAACCCGTTGCCGGGTGTAACCGTGCTGAATAAAAAGGGTAATAGGGTTGTTGCAACAGACGAACATGGGCATTATAGTATTTCGACAGAAAAAGGCGACGTACTGCTTTTTCGTATTATAGGATATAAAACCAAAGAGGTTCCAATTGATGGTCAAACTGTTATTAATGTTTCTCTTGAACAGATTACTGCTAAGCTTGACCAGGTTGTAGTTACTGCATTGGGTATCAAAAAGAGCAGAGAAATGGTATCCTACTCGACCCAGGAAGTAAAAGGAACCGATTTGCAAACAGCGCCAGAAACCAACGTAGCCAGTAACCTTGTGGGTAAGGTTGCAGGTTTGTCTGTCGCCACCAAGTCGACCTTGTTTGAGAGCCCTGACGTTGAACTGCGAGGCGCACAGGCCCTTGTAGTATTGGATGGAGTTCCAACGGACAAGCATTCTTTTGATTTCTGGAGTGTTGACCCTAATAATATTGAAAGTGTAACTGTGCTGAAAGGTACAGCGGCAGCGGCGTTATATGGTTCAGATGGTATTAATGGAGCCATCATGATAACTACCAAAACCGGCAAGGATGGCGCCAACGGAACAGAAGTAACTTTTAACTCCACCAATCAGTTCCAGGCCGGCTTTTTAAGATTGCCAAAAACACAAACCCAATACGGCATGGGCTGGAATGGTTATTATGCATTTATTAATGGTAATGGCGGCGGCGGATGGGAAGACAATTATGGGTATGTTTGGGGGCCTAAACTGAATCAAAAGGATCCTTCAACACCCAGCGGATACGTGGAAGTGCCACAGTATAACAGTCCTTATGATCCAAATCAACTATACTCATTTACCCAAGCCGGTTATACCGACCAGAGCCATTATAAGCCAATTCCGTTTATTACAAGGGGAAGCAATAACCTGGCGAACTTTTTGAACGAGGAATTTACCACTACCAACAATATCAGCGTAGCCGGTAAAACCGATAAAACGGACTTCCGTATCTCCCTGACGGATGTTTATCAGCGAGGCCAGGTGCCAAATACGTCCCTTAATTCAACTACGCTCTCCCTCTCGGGCAGTGTAAATGTAAGCGACAAATTAAAGATACAGGGTTTACTCTCCTACAACTATCAAAATAGCCCCAACTATCCCTCGGGAGCCACAAGTGGCACTTCCGGCGGAGCAGGGCCAGCCGATTATTTCTATGATATTTTATTGTGGATGGGGCCTGATGTGGATATAAGAAACCTGCGCAACTACTGGCAGCCGGGCGGAGCAAATCCCCGCCCCAATTCATTCGCATACGGCACACAAAATTTCCAGCAGTTCAACTACAATTATTCATGGTACAACAATCCCTATTTTGTTGCTTATGAAAACCTGAACAGCTATACCAATCATGTGATCAATACCCAGCTGAACGCAAATTATATTTTTAACAAGAATCTTAGTTTGATGGTAAGGAGCGCTGTGTCGACTAATAATTCATATAGCGATAGCAAAGTGCCATACAGTTTTATTGACAATAGTTTTAGTATGCAGCCGAAGGGTGGATATTCTATGAGCCAAAACAATAATCTTCAGATTATCTCGGATGTTTTACTCACCTACAAGAAAGACTTTTTAAAAGATTTTCATGCAACTGTTTCGGTAGGTGGTACTACACGTTATAATCGTGCCACTGGCTTATCTCAAAATACAGTCGGCGGTTTAACCGTACCCAATTATTATAACCTGGCAGCATCAGCAGGCGGCCCTGCCGTTGCCTATAATGCCCTGGCAGAAAAACAGTCGTCCGGTGTTTTGGGCTATGCAGATGTAGACTACAAAAGCATGGTTTACCTTGGTGTTACCGCACGTAACGATTGGGTTTCGAACCTGCCAAAGCCAAATAACTCGTTCTTTTATCCATCAGCCAATGCCGGGATTGTATTTTCAAATATCTTTCACCTGCCCGAGCCGATCTCTTACTTTAAGTTAAGGGCATCATGGGCGCAGGTTTCTGATAATTCTATCAGTATTTCAGGTAATATCTACAGCGATTGGTATGCGTCCCTTGCTACCTATAATAACGGTACAAGATGGAACAACAATCCGTCTCTTAGTTTGCCGGGAACACTGATAGCTACTACACTTAAACCAAATACAACAGTTTCGCAGGAATACGGTGCAGAAATGTTGTTTTTTAAAAGCAGGCTTGGTTTGGATCTTACCTATTTTAATTATGATAAAAAGAACCTGCTTAACCTGTCGCCCCTGTCAACAGCTTCCGGATATGACTACTATTACGTAAATGGCGGTAACTATGCCCGGAAAGGCTTTGAAGTTGTAGCGAAGTTTGCTGCGATTAGGAGTACAAATTTCAGGTGGGATATCTCAGCCAACTGGGATGAACAGCATACTTACCAGGGAGCCTATTATGGCGGCAGTACGATACAGGGGGGTATAAAAACGGGTGACAGGACCGATGCAATTTATGCCAGAACATGGGAAACCGATAATCATGGGAATGTAGTGTACGATTCAAATGGAAACCCCGTAGCTACCCCTTATAACGTAAAGCTTGGATATTCTGACCCGAAATGGGGGTTTGGGATCACCAACAATTTTAGATATAAGCAATTCTCCTTGAAGGTCTCAATTGACGGACGCGTAGGTGGCAAAATATTCGATGGCGTACAGGCCCAGTTATATGACGCAGGTAATGAAGTTGCTGAAGTAAATTCATACCGGGATGATGCTTACCTGGGTAAGGCGACCTACCAGCCTGCAGGTGTGGTAGTAACAAACGGCAGCATCAGCTACAGCCCGCTGGATGGCCACGTAATAAGCGATAACCGCACATTTTCCCCAAGCACAACAAAAGTTAATTATATAGACTGGGTTAGAAATTACTATCGCGGCGGCTCGGGTGCATACGGTGCAGAGCTGTACAGCAGGTCGTTTGTTAAATTAAGGGAAGTTATATTATCCTACAATTTTAACCCCGTATTCCTCAAAAAGGTGAGTATTAAAACAGCCACTGTTTCCCTCACCGGCCGCAATCTTTTTTTATGGACAAAAGTACCTTACCTCGACCCGGACGGGTACAATGGTTTTGCATTGCCTGAACCAAGCTACAGAAACATTGGAGTGAATTTAAATCTTAAATTTTAATCAGATGAAACCAGCTATAAAAATATTACTGTTCATGCTTTTGATATCCGCGGTTTTTGTATCGTGCAAAAAGTATGACTACTATCAAAATAACCCCAACAAGCCAACCAATGCTACAGCATCGTTGCTGCTTACCAATATTTCGGTTAATGTGTTTGAGTTGAACTTCCATAGCGATGGCTCGGGTTATGCCTCACGTTATGCCACCTATTATGAAAGAACCAATACAGCGGTCGATTACGGATGGTCGCAAGGCAGTTTCGGAAATTATGATGTATTGAGGCAGGTGGCACAGATGGACCAATTGGCCCAGACAGCCGGTCAGCCGGCATATACCGGACTTGCACACTTTTTCAGGGCCGTGCTTTTTTCACAGCTTACCGAAACATTTGGCGATGTTCCGTATTCACGGGCTTTGCAGGCCTCATCGAATGTCACCAAACCTGTTTATGATAAACAGGAAGATATATATGCCGGTATTTTAAACGAGCTCGACCAGGCTAATACTATATTGGCCCAGGCGGCAAGTGCAAATACTAAAATAACCGGCGATATCATATTTAACGGAAGCCCTGTGCAATGGCAAAAAGCAGTTAATGCGTTTAAACTCCGCCTGCTTATTCATTTAAGTAAAAAAACCGGGGATACCAAACTAAATGTAATCGATCAATTTAAAGCCATTATCACTAATCCAACAAATTATCCTTTAATGACGGGCATTCCTGATAATGCGCAGCTTGTTTATAATACTTCGGCTACATCTAATTATTATCCTACCTATAATTCTATATCTGTGCTTACCCTGGTGTCGTTAGAAAAAGGATTTGCGGATACCCTGATATCAAAGACTGATCCCCGGCTGTTTTCATTCGGCTTGCCAGTTGCCGGTAAAGCCGCAGGTGTATTTGCTAACTATGCAGGGGTGAACGCAGGCTTAACAGCTACCCAACAGCAAAATTCTGCTAATAGTGCTTCGCTGATAAACCCCAGATATGCCAACAGTATGGTTAATGAACCTACTATGCTGATAGGCTATCCCGAGCAGGAGTTTTTAATTGCCGAGGCCATAACCCGTGGCTGGATCAGTGCAGGACCAGGAGGAAGCGTGGGGTCAACTGCTGCAGCATGCTATAATAACGGTATAACAGCTTCTATGCAGTTTTATAATACTTATGCTTCAGCAGGTATTTCTGATCAAGCTATAACTGCTTACCTGGCTCAGCCTTCAGTTGTGCTCAACTCATCTTCGACGCTTAATAAAATACTTACTCAAAAATATATCGCCATGTTTTTGCAAAGCGATTATGAGCCCTTTTTTGAGCAGCGCCGCACAGGCATACCTACATTTGATGTAGGCCCCGGTACTTTGAACGGAGGGAAAGTACCAAAACGCTGGATGTACCCAACCAACGAGTTTGAGCAGAATAATGCTAATGTTACCGCTGCGGTTAAAAGCCAGTATAATGGTACTGATGATGTAAATGGTTTAATGTGGGTGTTGCAATAAAACAAATAATTCACACAATTTTAATACATCCTTATGAACGGCCTACCCCCCGATCATAAGGATGTATTAAGATTGCAGTGATCGTAAAAAACTATTTGATCTATAGCTTCCCGCCTGGAAGCAAAAAGCATGTCTTATGAAACACAATTTATTAGTAGTGATTATGTCGCTCTGCTGCTGCATTGCAGCTTTTGGTCAGGCAAAAAAGGTGGTATTTATCATTGCCGACGGTATACCAGCCGATGTGCTGGAAAAGTTGAATACGCCGAATATACAGCGTATGATTGCAACCGGCAGTTATACAAGAATGCACGTGGGAGGGAATCAGGGAACGTTTAACGAGACGCCAACCATCTCGGCAGTGGGCTATAACTGTTTGCTTACAGGCACATGGCTTAATAAGCACAATGTAGACGAAAACGACATCAAGGCACCTAACTACAACTATCAGAATATCTTTAAAATATTCAAGAACCGGTTTCCCGGGAAAAAGACTGCTGTATTTTCAAGCTGGCTGGATAACCGTACCAAGCTGGTGGATGATCATTTCCCGGAGACAGGTAAGCCGCTTGTGGATATACACTTTGACGGATACGAGCTGGATACAGTAAATTTTCCGCACGACAGCAAAAAGGATTATATGCACAGGATTGATGAAAAGGTTATTGATGAAGCCTCGCGTACAATACGGGATCAAAGCCCCGACCTATCATGGATTTACCTTGAGTATACTGACGATATGGGGCATAAATATGGCGATAGCCCTGATTATTACAGTGCTATACGTTTAATGGATGCGCAGGTGGGTCGGGTATTGAACGCCATTGCCTATCGCAAAAGAAAATATAAAGAAGACTGGCTGTTGATCGTAACTACCGATCATGGTCGGAACGAGAAGGACGGACGCGGCCACGGAGGGCAGTCAGTAAGACAGCGCACCACCTGGATGGCCAGTAATTATTCACACCTTAATAACTATGCGCGGTATTATGATCCTGCGATAGTCGACATCTTTCCTTCGATTGCCAATTTTATAGCAATGCCTCTTCCCCCATTTGTAGCGCACGAAATAGATGGCGTGCCTATGATAGGCAAAATATCAATAGCGAATCTTACCGCCAGTTATTTTCAGGATCAGATAGATCTCACCTGGAAATCGCTACAGCCAACAGGTACGGTTAAAGTATGGATAAGTACAACCAATAATTTTAAGGAGGGGAAAATTGATCATTATCAATTAATCGGTGAATATCCGCTGAACCAGAAACATGCTTTGATTAATGTTGAAAAGCTGCCCTCATCTTTTTATAAGATATTAGTTACCGCCAAAGATAATTCGGTTAATATGTGGGTGACCAGGGGAGGCAGCAAATGAAAGGTCACGTTAAAGTTTGGTGGATTGCAATTTGTTTGCTTTGTTTATATTCCTGCAGCAACAGCAATCATGAAGCTTCGGCAAGGCCGGAACTCGCGCTGCAACCAGCCGGAGAAGCCTGGGGTGCCCTATACCAGCAACGCGCCGCTGAATATAAGGCGCTTTGTTTCCAGGCATATAATATAGCAAGATTACGTTTGGATCAGCAATTGCATACTAAATCAAAGCTGCCATTGGCTATAGTTACGGATATTGATGAAACCGTTCTGGATAATAGTCCGTACTTCACCCGGCTGGCAAAAGAAGGAAAAGTTTACAGCGATTCTTCATGGGTAAAATGGACAGCAGAAATTAAATGTGATACTATACCCGGCGCAAGTGATTTTCTCAAATATGCGGCCAGTAAAGGTGTAACGGTATTTTATATTAGTAACCGGTTTCAACGGGAACTTAGAGCAACCGAAAAAAATCTTTGTAAGTGGGATTTGCCTAATGCCGATAGTACCCATGTTCTGTTAATGAACAATGCAGATGGCAGCAAGGAATCACGACGTGCTATAGTGCGGAAGAATTATGAGATTGCCTTACTGCTTGGGGATAACCTGGGCGATTTTAGTCGTTTTTTTGATCATCTCTCCGAATATAAAAGATCAACCGTAACACTAACTAATGCTAACCTGTTTGGTAATAAATTTATTGTTTTTCCGAATGTCATGTATGGGAGTTGGGAGGATGTTTTATATAAGACGAATAAACACGCAAACTCACTTGAAGCCAGGAACCGGCTGCTTTTAGATGATCTGAAATAGAAGTACAGGATGTCTTCAGATAAGAAAACGATTTTTTTGACACTCAATGCCTCATAATCTTTTGGTCAGTTCAAACCGCGGAAAAATGATCAGTGTTTATCGAATTTTCGACAAATTTACCTACCGTTAGTGTAATGGGTTTACAGCTATTAACAGGTAAAATGGTTGCAGTGAGTAATTCGGAGAGTCAGGATATTTCAGTTTTAAACAACATTGATAATCAACTGGTTACGACAAAAACTAGTTTACCCTACGGGCTACTAAAACAAGCAAAGCTCTAACAATTTGACTGTTAGAGCTTTGCTTGTTTTTTCGGTAAATTGTTTTTTTTAGTCGGACTTTTGCAAAAATCAAATTAACTACCTATTATTCAATAAATTGCATTATTTTTCAGGTGTTCGAATCCCTTTTGGGGGTTTGTTCCGAATACTCTTTAAATTTCAGAATCTAAATTATTCTCATTATCCGTTATTATTTCTAACATAAGTTGGGCAATTAGATCTATTAATTCAGCTTCGTTGTTATCAAATTTTGATGTTTCTTTTTTTGCAATTCTTTTGGCTGGTCTTTTTTTTGACATTTTTAATGATATCAGTTAAAAACCAATATAGCTACTCCAAAGGAATAACTTCTATTTCTTATAAGCTGATTATAAGTATGTTAATGGCGTTTATCCTGCATTCCCTTTTGCCGCGTGTTCGATGCCGCCAAGGCAGACCGGTTACCTGTTCCGGTTTTTTGTTTAATTACAACTTGTACCGAAAAGCGTTACATACTATTTATCCAGCACCTCTTTTAATTTATTTTGCAAATCTTCGCCCCGTATGTTTTTGGCAACTATCTTTCCGTTAGGGCCTACCAGGAAATTTTGCGGGATTGATTGAATAGCATACAACTGCGCAACATCATTTTTCCAGGATTTAAGATCTGATACCTGTGTCCAGGTTAGATGATCATCATGTATCGCTTTAAGCCATTTATCTTTGCCACCCGGCTGATCAAGCGATATGCCTAAAATAGTAAACCCCTGTTCTTTATATTGATTAAATGCTTTCACAACATTAGGATTTTCGGCCCTGCAGGGTCCGCACCAGCTTGCCCAAAAATCGAGCATTACGTATTTACCTTTAAAATCGGCTAATGACAAAGGCTTACCGTTAATATCAACCGTTGTAAAACCCGAAGCAAGCCTCCCCGGTAAACCGGCTTCAATCTTTTTAATTTCCGACGCCAGTTCTTTACCCCGGGCAGTTTCTTTCAGCTTCTGATTTTAATTACCTATATGCTAAACACTTAACTAACATTTAAACTGATGCTTAATTAAGATCATGCATATTAAATTATGACAATGTTTCATTTTCCCTGCCATCGCACGTGCTTTTGAAGATATTTCGGTCGGCAACCAGATATTTTGGGGAATGATAATTTAGCCTGGCCACAGCACTCAGTGCATTTGGTATTGATCAAGTAAAAGGCCCACCTTGCTGATGTTTATACTTATTCAGGAGTGATAATCCTTTTGCAGTAAGCATGCCATTGATCAGGTATCCGAACACTATTTCCGGATGATCGCTTATACGAGGCAGGTTAGGGTTCAGAATAACAGTAAAGCTTTCCAAAAGAAATTCGGTAATGATCTCAAAGTTGAAATCATCCTGGTACAAATCGGTTTTAACGCCGCAAGCCATATTGGCTTTAATTATTTCAGTCAAATAGCCTTGCTTGTGCGCATTGAATTTTTTAAAGGCATCCGGATGGTTGTTTTCCAGATCATGCATTAACGCCGGATAAAGTGTTTTATAAAATTCTTTTGCATAGATCATAATAAAAAACAACTCCAATATAGCATCGCTGTTTTTTGCCTTTAATGATTCGCAACGGGTAATATTGACAGCAATTTCCTTTTCGACAAGTGCTGTAACCAGGTTATCTTTATTGCTAAAAAAGTGATAAATAGTTTTTTTACTGATGCCCAAACTACTTGCAATTTTGTCCATGCTGATGCTGCGGATACCGTACATGATAAAAAGATCATGTGCTTTATCGGCAATTTTTTGTGATGTATCCATAAAATTGATTTGAGGTATTGTCCATAAATCCAAAAGCAGACTTAATGATCTTTTGCCGAAAACCCCTGCTGGTGATACCTGGCCAGCAGGGACCATTTTACATCGCTCAACTCTGTTGCAAATTCGTTTACCAGAAACCTGGTGAAAATGAATGGAAAATTAGTTTCGCCGGGAACACCTTTATATTGAATACAAAGCTTACAGTAGTAAAGGAACTTTTCAAGTACCGATCTGCGATCATCATAATACATGCCATACCAGGTTTTTACAGCCCGGCAAATACGCCTGGCAAATACCTCGTCATTAAAGGATTTCCCGATTACAATGCTTACTAACACCTCGTCTGTTAGCGTGTGCTTAGCATACCGTATGTTGAGATATCCACCGAATTCGCGGTTTTTGTAAAGTTCATCAAGCTTTACTTCCAGGCACCGCCGCAGGTTCTCAGACATATTGATGTACCGGTACCTTTCTGCAGAAGTTAAATAATGTTCTGGTTTCATAACAGAGTGTTTTAAGCAATTAATTTGAGCTCTCCAACATGCCTTATTCTATAGCAGGCTTATTTCCATCCGCCACCCAAGCTTCTGTACAGCGTTACTAATGATGTGAGTTGCTGCAACCTGTCGTTTACGCTGCTTAACTGCGCGGATAAATAGTTCTGCTCAGAGGTCAATACATCGGTATAGGTTACATAACCGTTTTTAAGCAGTTCGCGGTTGTAATCCACCGACCTGAACCAGGCATCCAATTGCAGCTTACGGGTTAAGGCTTTATCTTCAACTGTCTTGTAGCTGTATAAAGCATCGGACACCTCGCGACCGGCATCCAGCACGGTTTGCTGAAATGTTGCTACATTCTCTTCGTATTGTGCTTTGGCAAGCTGCAGCCGCTGTTTGTTAAGGCCTTTATTAAATATGGGCTGCGTTAAGTTCCCTACAACATTGCCAAAAATGGTGGCGCTTTTAAACAGATCGCCAACGGTTGATGACTGCCAGCCGCCCTGTGCAGTAATACTCAATGAAGGATAAAAGTAAGCGCGGGCTACATTGATCTGCTCAAAGTAGTACCTTACATTGTACTCTGCCTGCTGTACATCGGGGCGATTGCTAAGCAATTGTGCAGGCACGCCGGTTTGCAATGTGGTATCTACCTGCTGCGCATCAAGCGCGTTTCTTTCCACCGGGCCCGGATGCCTTCCTAACAAAACACATAAGGCATTTTCAGTTTGGCGAATATTATTTTGCAGGTCGGGTATGGTAACCTCGGCCGCGTAACGGTTGGCTTCGCTTTGCGCAACCGACGCCTCATTTACACGGTTAGCTATTTTTAATGCTTTATTTGTTTCTACATCTTCTTTACGGTTTGCTACCGTTTGCTGGGTTATAGCCAATTGTTTATCGTAAGCCAAAAGGTTATAATAATTGGTGGCGATGTCGGCAATCAGTTTGGTTTGCACAGCGCGCTGGTAGGCATAGCTCTGTAAAAGCAATGCAAGCGAACCTTTTTTGGCACTGTTTAATTTACCCCACACATCTATTTCCCAGCTTGCGTTGCCTGTTACCGCGTAAACATTTTCTGGCGTAAAACCCAAATTTCCACCCTGTGTAGCAGCAACTTTTTGTTTGGTATATTGCGGGCCAACACTTAAGGTTGGCAAAAACGCCGCTTTGGCCTGGCGTAAATTGGCATCAGCTTGTTTGATACGCGCAACGGCTATTTTTAAATCGTAGTTATTGGTAATACCTTCCTGTATCAAAGTCTGCAATTGAGCATCCTTGAACATTTGTTTCCATGATAAATTGGCAATGGTGGTTGTATCCGTAGTATTTTCGGCCCGATACAGGCTATCTGTTTTAGCGTCAGGGCGTGTATAAGCCTGCCTTAGTTTACAGGCAGGCAATAGCAGTACAGCCGCTGCAATTACAGCAGCTGTACGGGTAAAATATTTTAAGTTCATAAACATGTAGTGTGTTTAAATAATTAATGATCGTTAATTCAATGCGGGTGTTGCCGGATGGGGCCTTTCGGTTGCCTCACCAGGCTTCTTTTTTCTGCCGAATTTTTCCTGTAATGTTTGAAAAATGATATACAGAACCGGGATAATAAATACACCAAATATGGTTCCTACCAGCATCCCGCCTACAGCGCCGGTGCCAATGGAGCGGTTACCGGCAGCTCCAACACCCGATGACAGCATCAGCGGCAATAAGCCTACGATGAAGGCAAGCGATGTCATTAGTATCGGGCGCAGACGTGCAGTGGCGGCCTCAATTGCGGCGGCAACGATGGTCATTCCTTTCTCCCGTCTTGCAACGGCATACTCTACGATCAGGATGGCATTTTTAGCGAGCAAGCCAATCAGCATCACGACAGATATTTGCATATATATGTTATTGTCTATGCCCATGATTTTGGCAAAGAGATAAGTGCCAAACAAGCCCACAGGCAGCGAGAATAGTACAGCAAACGGTATAATGTAACTTTCATAAAGCGCGCTCAGCAAAAAGAACACGAATACGACGCAAAGGATATAGATGAAAACCGTTTGTCCGCCTGAATTTACTTCTTCACGTGATAAGCCCGAGTAGTCAAAGCTGTAACCGGCAGGCAGGGTTTTAGCCGCGGTTTCCCGCACAGCGGCAAGGGCATCGCCACTGCTGAAGCCAGGTTTTGGACTGCCAATTACAGATATATTGTTGTATAAGTTGAATCTTGATAAACTTTGCGGCCCGTTAACTGAAGTAAGGGTAACAAATTCTGATACGGGCGCCATATTACCGGCAGCGTTTCTGACATAAATGTTATTCAGGCTTTGTGAATTGCTCCGGTATTTAGCATCGGCTTGCACCATAACCCGGTATTGTTTGCCAAACTGGTTAAAGTTAGAAGCATATATACCACCGTAATACCCCTGCATGGTTGCCATCAGATCGCTGGTTAAAATCCCGGCCTCTTTTGTTTTGGCTACATTGATATTCATCAAATATTGCGGGTAGTTGGGATCAAACCCCGTAGCGCCATATAAAATTTCTGGACGTTGGTTTATTGCGCCCAGGAAGCCGCCGGCTACTTTACTGAAGTTTTCTATACTGCCACCTGTTTTATCCTGCAACTCAATAGTAAAGCCACTTGAATTACCAAAGCCGGGCACAGTAGGCGGTGCAAAGAAAATGATCCTGGCATCTTTTATCCCGGCTGTCATGCCAAATAACTGGCCAATTACATCATCAACTTTTATACCCTTTCTTTCGTCCCATGGCTTTAATTTAAACACCATCAACCCAAAGTTACTGCCGGTGCCGTTGATAATGCTTTGCCCGGTTATTTTTGCCCGGTTGGCAACAACCGGTATTTTTTTAGCCATGTTGTCTACCATGTTGGCAACCTCCATGGTTTTTTCAAGAGATGTACCCGGAGGTAAGCTGATATCGGCAAAAATGGTCCCCTGATCTTCGTTGGGCACAAAACCGCCTGGCGATGTTTTCATAAAGAAAACAAGTAACACCGTAAATAAAACTACCGAAGATGGAACGATCCATTTTTTGCGACTTAAGAAGCCTATCGACTTTTGGTATTTACCCTTCAGGGCGTCAAACCCGGTATTAAAAGCCATATAAAACCTTTGCAGCAGGCTTTTCCTGGTTCCGTCATGTTCTTCATGTGGTTTTAAAAACAAGGCGCACAATGCCGGACTTAGTGTTAAAGCATTGACAGCCGAAATGACAATTGCCGAAGCCAGGGTTAAACCAAACTGTTTAAAAAACACACCCGAGCTGCCACTAATAAAAGAAACCGGTATGAACACAGCGGCCATAACCAACGTAATAGCTACAATAGTGCCGCCCAGTTCGCTCATGGCATCAACAGACGCATCGTATGCCGATTTATAACCCTCATCAAGCTTGGCGTGCACTGCTTCAACTATAACAATGGCATCATCTACCACAATACCAATGGCCAGCACCAGGGCAAAAAGCGTAAGCAGGTTAATGGTAAAGCCAAACAGGCTGAGGCAGGCAAACGTACCGATGATAGATACCAATACCGATATACCGGGTATCAGGGTAGAGCGAAAATCCTGAAGAAATATAAAAACGACAATAAAAACCAAAATATAGGCTTCTATTAAAGTATGAACCACTTTTTCTATGGATGCACTTAAAAAATCATTCGCATTCAGCAAGGGCACATAACTTACACCTTTAGGAAAAGATGCTGAAGCTTTATCCAGGGTGGCTATAGCATCTTTAATAATAGCCTGGGCATTGGAGCCCGCGGTCTGGCTTATAGCAATAACCGTTGCGGGCTGATCATCTGTATTCATGGTTGATGAATAGGTGAGCGAGCCCATTTCCAGCCTTGCAATATCCCGTAAGCGTAATAACTGGCCGTTGGTTTTGGCGCGCATAATGATATTACCAAACTGCGCGGTATCCAACAACCGGCCGGTATATTTAATAGTGTATTGAAAAACCTGGTTGCTGTTTTCGCCGAATTTACCAGGTGCGGCATCAAAGTTTTGTTCTGCAAGGGCGCTATTCACATCCGCAGGGGTTAGGCCATAGGTAGCCATTACGTCCGGCTTGAGCCAAACACGCATGGAATAGTCCTTGGTACCAAATGAAACCACGCTGCCTACGCCATTTATCCGTTTAATTTCCGGGATCAGGTTGATGTTGGCGTAATTGCTTAAAAATGTTTGATCGTACGACGGATTATCACTTTTAAGCGCGAAGATCAGCAGGTTACTGCTTTGTTGTTTATCCACCGTTACACCTGCTTTGGTTACTTCGGCGGGTAATAAATTAGTTGCCCGCTGAACCCTGTTCTGCACATTTACAGCGTTGATATCGGCGTTTGTACCTAATTTAAAGTACACGGTTATGGTAGCATCGCCATCATTAGTGGCTGTAGATGTCATATAGGTCATTCCTTCCACACCATTGATCTGCTCTTCCAGTGGTACAATAACGTTTCTTTGAATTACATCCGCACCCGCACCGGTATAAGTAGCCGATACTTTTACAGTGGGCGGGGCAATTTCGGGGTATTGGGTAACCGGCAGGCCTAAATAGGCCAATACGCCCAGTATTACTATGATTACCGATATAACAGTAGATAAAACCGGTCTTTTGATGAATATTTTAAGCATGATATTTTAAAGTTTTGAGTGAACCATTAAAGTAAATTGACCTACTTATGGCTGGTAGTTGTAGTTACAGGTTTGCTGGCATCGGCGTACAAGCTGTCGGTATTAGCAGGCAGCGGTTTAATAGCCATGCCCGGCTTTAAGTTACCTACACCTTCTACTACCAGCTTATCACCCTTTTTCAGGCCGCTTTCTACTACATATAAATTCCCTATAGGATTTGCAGATACGTGAATCCCGGTATTTACGGTACTGTCCTTACCGCTTAGGGTATACACAAATTTTTGACCCTGCATATCATAAGTTGCATTTTGAGGGATGAGCAGGGCATTCTCTATGTTAACGGGTATTTTAATGGTAGCACTGCTGCCGCTGCGTATCAACCCAAGTGTATTAGGAAAATTAGCCCTGAAACTTACCGACCCGGTTTCAGTACTGATGAGGCCGCTTGCGGTAACAACCCTTCCTTTTGCCGGATACTCCGTGCCATCAGCCAGTATTAGTGATACATCGGCCATGGTGGCCAGTTTTTCTTTAATAGTTGTGCCCTTTACTGTTCTTGAAAATTCAAGCAATTGTTTTTCATTCAAAGAAAAGTATACATAAATATTATTGGTGTTGTAAACCGTTGTCAAAGGGTTTGCCGATGTACTGCTTACCAAACTGCCAACTTTATAGGGTATGCTTCCGATAACGCCGTTAGACGGGCTTATTAAATAAGTATAACCAACATTTACTTTAGCGTTAACCAGTTCGGCCTGGGCCGATGCCAGGGAAGCTTTTTTAGAGTTTAAAGTGTACTGCTTTGATTTTAGCTCATAATCGCTTATGATCTTTCTTTCTACCAGGGGCCTTACCTTTTCTACGTCCATTTCGGCAGTCTGAACATCAGCTTCTGCAATCTTAACAGCTGCAGCAGCGCTTCTTACAGCGGCTTCGTATTGCGGGTTCCTTAATTCAAACAGTGGCTGGCCTTTATGCACGGTTGCGCCTTCATCTACAAATATTTTCTGTATAAAGCCATCAACTTTAGGGCGTATTTCAACATTCTGTTCGCCTTCGATAGTGGCAGGGAAGCTGTAAAAAATGGTGGCTGGGCCCGCATATACTTCTGCAGATTTATAAGGTGCTGGCCCGGTCGGTCCTCCGGGGCCGCCTGCACCGGGGCCACCGGCTGCCGGCCTTCCCCCGCAGGATGTTAGCGCTACTAATCCTATTGAAAATTGAAAAATTAGCAGTATCGTATTGGTTTTTATTGACATTTTCATACTGATGAGCATTAATTGTTGTGATTATTTAAAGTGTTTTCTTTTAATTAATGGCACAAAGTTGAGGGTTAAACCATCGTTAAAAAATGTCTGTATGGAGGGAAAGTATGTGTATATGTCGCATTAACAGTAAATATGGTCAAGAAATAAGTTTTTTACATTTCTCTGTCAATCAACTACTTATCCATATTAAAATGAGCCATTTAGACATATTGTTACCACATGTAGACATGGATACGCACCCTCTTAATACCAATATTTGCATTGGTTTTACAAGCAGTTAATCTTTATAAAATGTCATTAAAAAATAAAGTCGCGGTTTTAACGGGAAGTACGGGCGCGATAGCCATAAGCATTGCGCAAATGCTGCTGAAGGAAAATGCAATTGTTATCGTACCGGCAAAAAGCGCAAAGGATCTGTTATGGATCAAACAAATTGAGGAGGTTACCGGCAGCGGCTCTATCATTACCCTGCTGGCCAATTATCCCGATTTCTATAGGGCGAAAGAAATTACCGATGACATCATCGAACGCTTTGGCAAAATAGATTTGAGTATTGCCTGTTTTGAAGGCTCTGCCCTCAGTCAGCCGCTCACCCAGGTAGAAATTACTGATTGGGAGCACAGTATGGAACAAAATATAACCGCTTTTTTTGTTGCCGCGAGGCTGTCCTTTAGCAGTATGAAAAAATCCAGGCGTGGTATGTTCATCAGCATCGATTTCACCGGCCATACTATAAAGACCACAGGGGCGAAACTTGCCCGCTTATCGCTATGCATGCAAAAAGAAATGGCCAGAATGTTTTATGAAGAGATAAAGGGTACCAATATGAAATACTATCATTTGTATGTGGACCCTGATAAGAAAAAAAGCGAGGCACAAAATAATTATATCCATCCGGATGAGCTGGGAACATTGATACTGGATTTGTATAATGGCAATACAAAAGACAACGACATGCTATTTCAATGGATGCATAACAAACACATTAATCAGTAAAACCATGGAACTGAAACAAAAGAAAACCGGATGCTGGCTTATATTACAAAGGACCAGATATTGCGTATGATCATCAGGCCATCTTCAAAAACTTAACTTGTTGTTATCGTCTTATTTGTGATTCGCTTATTAAAACACTTTGATATCTATCAAAATGCTATAAATAAGGATTGAGAAAACCCTAAATTAATTTAATTAATTTGGAGTTTTTATTTGGGTTAATCGCCAGTTAGGTTTATGAAAACAAACACCCCTTCAATCCATACTTATACCATTAGTGATGTTAGCATTGATGCAGGCCGAAAGGATCTTGCTAAAGATTTTCTGATTTTCAGGAATGATCAATTGAAATCCGGAGAAGAAAATTTTGGGAAGCCTTTACGTTCCGATCACTTTTCAATCGGGCTGGTAATTACAGGAGAAGGGCATTTTCAAGTTAATCTCGTTAATTACCATATAAAAAAGAACAGCCTTCTGATTATTCCTTTCAATGTTATCCATCAGCTTCAGAAAGTTAACGATGAATTCACTGTAATAGTGGTTAACTTTTCACATGATTTTTTAGGGCAGGCCCGTTTTAGCGAAAAACATATACCGTCTTTTGATTTTTTCTCCTCGCAAAACAATCCCTATTTAAAGCTGCAGGAGGAAGAAGCAGATGCATTACATAGCCTAATGAAAATGTTGCATAAATTGGATGAACCGGAATATGAGCATCCATTTAAAACGGAGATAATTCATCATGGCTTTAATATTTTTATGTTTGAAGTGGCTGCTTTATTTAAAAAATACCGGCCAAATAAACAGGTACAACTAACCAGAAAAGAAGAGATATTATCATCGTTTGTAAAATTGCTTTTTCAGCATTTCAAGGAAGAACGCGGGGTACAATTCTATGCGGATGCGCTGTATTTAACACCTAAGCACCTTACTAAAATGGTGAAAGAACTAACGAATAAAACCTGCGGTGAAATGATTGATGAAATTGTGATAATAGAGGCAAAAATAATGCTGGATGATCTGGGCCTGTCAGTTTCAACTGTTGCCCAACAACTACAGTTCAGCGATCAGTTCTTCTTTAGCAAATTTTTCAAAAAACATACAGGCATTAATCCAAGTAAGTATAAGGGCGCAATAAAATAAGATTTGTCAACGCCAATGTGCCAGGAATACCCACAACGCTCCGCTTTTTCATGTATTTCCTTATAGGATCATACCCTGAGTTTATTGAATGCTGATGTATGAATCAATTTTCTTTTCTTGCTAATCCCATTATTTCACCCATACCAACTTTACAGGCCCCAACAAACCGGAAGGCAGCAATTTTGAACTTGCATTGTAAAATGGTATTGTGGTGTAGGTTATTTTTTGCTTCGCATCAGCCTGTTGGTCTCCAATTAGCCTGTTTACCCAAAGATTAGTGACCTTTATTTCCAACGTATTCTCTCCTGGCTTCAAGGTGCCGGTTACATCCACGATGAAAGGTCTTTTCCAAACTGTACCCAATGATTTTCCATTCACCATTACTTCCGCCAAATTCTTTACATCACCCAAATCTAAACGGATCGGCACACCTTTAACAAGTGTGCTTGCAGGAATATTAATGGCCTTCGTATAAGTGGCCACCCCAGAGAAGTATTTGATGCCTGGGTCGGTATGCGTTGTATAAGAAATCAAGTTCTCAAAGGTAACCGCTGATGGTGCGCCTTGACCAGGCTGAAAAGCAACGCTCCAGGGGCCATTCACTGTTGTTATTACCTTTTCCATCTTTGCAGGAAGGATAACCACATTTTTTTTTGCCGGCGACAGAAACACTACAAAGAATGCATCATTTGGTGTAAAATTCAGGAAAACGGTTGTAAAGCCATTTGCTATTTTATAAGAGACAGGTTCCGTCTTTCCCGTCTCCGGATGCCAGATATGCGGCTCCTTACCAATAACACGGAATGTTGCATCAATCGTTTCATTGCGGTCGTTGCGGTTATTTACCCAATAAATATCGCCGTTTGTTACTTTACGATGTATGTAAAGTAATTGTGCCTTGTCCTGCGATTGGCTGTATCCAAAATCAGGAGGGATATTCAAAGAAGTAAGCACTTCGGCAATCGTATTTCCAGTGTGCACATTGTTTCGGCCGGAGCCCCATATTTCATTTACAAGGCGCTGAAATTCCAATGGATCATCTTTTAAACTTGCTATTATTTCAGGCTTTACACCACTGATGACTGCCCCCTGTTTCGCCAGCTGCGCTATTTTACGAAGCACCGGCAACGACATTCGTCTCGCATTACTGTCAAGCACCAATACACGATAACGCATGCCACTGGGTGTAATAAGATTTCCATCTTTTACCGACAGCAGATTAACAAGCGCATGTGGGTTGATAAAATCATAACTGTATCCTGTCGGGATATCCGGCAGTTTGCTTCCAAATAGGCCGGTAATGTTATTGTCTTCCCCATAGTAGTATACTACGTCTGCTACAAACTTTCCCTGCTGCAACAGGTAACTGCTACGGGCGAGGTAATCAGTCCATACTTTTGCCTGATTTGCCCAGGTATCATGGCGGTTGAACCATTGGCCAAATACACTTAGGCCAAGACCGGGAATCTTGTCATCAACCGGCTGATGAACTGAAGTATGGATCACAAAACGGTTCACGCCGCTGGCCAGCTCCAGGTCTGCTGTAGGTTTTAATTTTTCCGGCGAATACGACCAGGCACCATTAGCCCCAAAACCAATTGCGGTAAACGATTCAGCAGCGACAAGATTTTGCCCGTATATGTGTGCAACCGAAGCAGATTCAAGAATATCGGCCCGGGCCATGTTTGGCGGAGAACCGCCGAGCCCCGGTGTCCACATAGCCGACATCGGGATAGCTGCTGTACGCTTTACATCCATACCATCTACGATGTACAACCGGCCGTTTTCATGTGATTCAGAATAACGCTTCATACCATAAGTCGCAAGAATATCGGTAAGCTGGTCATAATGGTTTTCAGTTATCAATTCTGAAATTGTCTTACGCCAGTCCCATAGAAATTGTTCACTCGCTTCCGCACTCCTGATAACCTGGCCGGTCAGCACCGGCATCCATGGCAATAAACTATAACCTCTACGCTTCTGAAACTCCCTCATCATTCCGGGAGTCCAGGTTTCCTGTCCCGCTTCATAGCTATCGGTTATCATGTATTGCAGGCCTTTGCTGCCCATTAAGCTGCCTGTTGCATCCTTGTATTGGTTCAGGTAAGTCGTAAAATAGTCTTTCACCGCCCTTGCATCCATTTTGTCCACTTCCAGTCCTGTTGCCTCCACTGACGCGGGATGATTCTGCTTCCCGGTTAAAGAATAGCCAAATCGTACTATTTTCCATTCTCCGCCGACCAGAGGAGGCGTCCAGTGCAGGGTGCCGTTTGTATCTATCTTCCCCGTTAAATCAACTACGTCGGCTTGTGCAATCGCATCCGCAGTTGTTGGTGTGGGATATTTCATTAAATCAGCAGAAGCTACAAAACCAGCCTTTTCTTCAAAGTGATTGATACGTGTGGCAGGATATAAAACCAGTTCTGCAATGTCATTTCCGGCAAGCGGTTTAGGAGCCATTCCACCGCCGGTCAGCGCTGCAATAAGGTTGGGGTGGGCTTTAGGGTTTTCAAATCTTAACCTGAAATACTTGGCAGTGGTTGGCGGAATGGTAATAGTTTGTTGTAAAATAACGCTAAGTGGAATAAAAGCCACCCTGCGGAAAGCAATACCATCATCACTTACTTCCAAGCTGCGCTCTTCAGAGGGCCCGGGTAGTCCGAAAGGTGACCGGCTTCCGCCTCCTGTCACAGAAACTGCTTTGATGGTTTGAGCCTGCGCAAATTCATATTGAATCCAGGAATATCCATTTACCGGATCGGAGGGTAACAGATTGGTGGTTTCCAAATCTCCGTCCGTTAGTTGGTTCAAGCTAAAACTGCCTGCATTGGAAGTAATTTTGGGGGCCAAATCACTTAATGCAATATCCGCTGCTGGTAAACGGTATGCCACCACTGCCACATCCTCGTAATACTCCGGCGGCACCGATGTTTTTAAACGGATGACGGAGGTTTCCTTTGGAATAGGGAGATTTTGAAAGTCCCCTGTCGTAGCAGGTGGTCTGGGCAATTTGCCGGTAAAAGGCTGTCCCCTTTTTAACCGTACCTCAGTCCAAACCAACTTTTTCATCCCGTCTTTAGCAGATACCCATGGCCCTCCGCTTTCGCTCCAGCCCGGAGAGCCGGCAATGGCCATTTCCAATTTTAAAGAGTCGGCCAGTTTGGTAGCCAACCTGAAAGCATCTTTCCATTCTGGCGTCATATATAATAAGCGCTTCGCAACAATTTGCGGAGTGACAACGCCTGCATCAAAATTTTGGAAGCCACCGATTCCGCTACGCTTCATCCATAGCAGATCTTTGCGAATACCATCCTTGGTAATGTTTCCATTTATCCAGTGCCACCAGACACGTGGCCTGGCGGTATTATCCGGATGTACAAAACCTTTGTAAAGGCTGTCATTAGGTACTTCTCTGCTTTGTGCGGCTGCAGAAGCCGGCATTAAAAACGCTATGCTTATACAAACCTTAGCGGCGAGATTCCTAATATTAAATGCCATTTACTAATTTATTTAATAGTTCGTTTTATGTTTGGCAAAAGCGCTTACCGCAGCACTCCAGGTACCCCAGTAGGTAATCCCTTGGCCAGATCTACCGAAACTTTACGTTTTCCCAGTTCTGCGTGTATGGTACCTGAGGACCTACTGGTGGCACGGAATATGACATGCTGTGCCTTCAGAAAGCCTTTCCTTTTTCCCGATACCTGGATATCTGCATCCCAGGACACATCACGTCCATACGGCCCGGTGGTAGAGGATTCGCTCCCATTCAGAACATATACTCCGTCATCTGAAAAGTTAAAGTATTTAACAACACGGCGCGGCTCCCCGGGTATTCCTGCCGCCGGTTTTACAGTGCTTATTTCTGCATATCCTGAAACGTAGCCCTTAAGCCTTCCTTGTTCTGGGATGGTCTTGTCAGGCCACTTAATATCTTTCAGATCGGTAGCCCACTTCATTTCCGGACTAAACGGTTTCAGGGGGGTCGTAGGTTTCCTGGAAGTAAATCGGATCATCCTCAGGCGGCCCCTTTGCTCTCCCGGTTTTTCCTGCTTTGGATCCTTTTGCTCCCAGAATACACCATGTGTACTGGTAGGATCCCAGGTTAAGTTTCCAAAATGATTATACAGCGTAAAGTTATCTTTGGCAATGGTCAGATCCTGCCCCGTGTAACCATCCTCGGGCAGTCTTGCCCGGTCGCCATATCGATCGACCATACTAAGGCCATAAAACCGCTTAGGAGGCTCAAAACCTTCAAATGGCGCATTCCGCGACTCGGCCACTCCGGGTACCTGGGGCGCGCCGGCGATAAGCGGACGCGGGATTAATTCAAATGCATCCATTCTTGTTGTTTGCCTGTGTGTCTGAAATATGACCCATTTGCCATCGGGTGAAGGATAGGTGCCCTCATCATAGCTGAAATGTTTGGTAAGCCTGGTCACTTCACCTGTTGTAAGATCAATTTTGGCCAGGTCAAAGTTGTTGCCTTCAAATAAAGAGCTGCATATCAGAGCGCGTCCCATATCTGCAAAACTTTTTACTTCACCACCACCGTGCAGGAATGGCCTGAACGGATCAGGGTCCGTTTGATCTCCCACTATTACCTTGGGTTTGGCAAGTTCGTAACGTTCACCTTTTTCGTCAGCAACCCTGGTTAACTCACTTACCAGAACAAGCATGCCTTTTGTAGTTACAAGCGTACCCGCAACATGGATCCCATCCGGCGACATATTAGAAGCTATCCGCATGAGAATACGTGAACCCGGTATTTCCGGATATACCAGTGGCAGAATCTTAGCTTCTTTACAATCCACTATCGATGGTGTGCATTCCAAAATTCCTGTAGGAGTGTAAACTCGTTTTCCATCCGGAAGAGGTACCGGCATTTCGCCGCCGATCTCTTCTTTTAACTCACAGGTCAGGCACCTGAAACCGCTCCCGTCATCCGACATAACCGCAAGGTCCGCCTTTTTTTTTCCGGCCATGTGAATCTCCATGATCAGATGCTTTGCATCAGGAAGATAATTAATCAGCACAGCATCACTTACATCTGGCGGAAGTGGTATAGTCGTAACCTCAAACGGTTCCGGCTTCGGGGCCGGGGGGAGTTTGGGTATAATGGAGTAGTTTCTTTGTTCGTTTTTTTCTTGTGCATAGCCCTTAAAGCCCATAAGGAATGCTAAAATTACTACCCCGGGTAGTAGCCCGTTTAACCTTTTCATAATTGTTATTTTAATAGTTTTTTAATGTTTATAAATGATAGCTGTTATGGTTACTTTACCCCTCTTCAAGTAAAGTGTATCTACACTGTAAGTAGCCTTACGATGAAATACTTTGTTACTGACTGGTAATTCCATACTTTTTCATTTGCTTATTGATAAAAGAGGCGGCCGTTTTCGGGCTAATCCTGTTGAAAATCCCCAGAAACCTGGAATCAGAACCCACATATACCTGGTATTCATTATGTTCTATCCCCCTGACTATTATCTCTGCCGCTTTCTCCGGTGTCAGTATCTTCGATTCCGCGGATGCCTGATTACTTTTTTGTACCATATTCATCGTAACACCTGAATTTGCCGTGATATTGGTAGCTACGGCGCCGGGGAAAACAACGGTGACATGTACATTGGTATGTTGTAGTTCTGAGTGAAGGCCTTCGGTAAGCAACTTAACAGCTGCCTTGGTTGCACCATAGACAGTTTGGCCTGGAACCGGCAGAAATCCACCCATGCTGGAAATGTTGACAATATGACCTTCTGGCCGGCTCAGTAAGTGTGGTAAAAATGCCTTGGTGACAAACAATGTCCCATATAAGTTGACGTCGATCACCCTTTTAATTATCTTATAGTCAAGATCTTTTAAATCAACAAAAGGCTGAATTATCCCGGCGTTATTGATAATAGCATCTACATGACCATTTTTTGCAATAGCGTGCCCAACCAATTCATCAACCGCGGTACTGTCGGTAATATCTGCCGCGAAAAGGCTTAAGTTGGGATCAGACGCTCCGCTAAGCTTTAAAGTTTCCTGCAAAGCAGCCCAATTGATATCGACAGCAATGACCTTTGCTCCTTTTGATAGCAAGTTCAATACCAGTTCCCGGCCAATGCCACTGCCACCACCGGTAATCAATACCACCTTTCCATTTACTTTCATATGCTCGTTGCTGATATTTAAGTTTAGTTAAAATTATAGGAAAGACTCAGGAAGTATGACCTGGGTTGCGTTGGCCTTGCCCCATAAGTTGCATTCGGATTGGCGGCAACCTGGGCTTTCGTTAAAGCCTCGGGCGATAAGTTATTGGGGAATCCTCCCGGAGCATACCAACCTGTAACACCAATGGAGTTAAACACATTATTAATATTTAAATTCACATATAGTCTGGACGAAATCTGATATCCTGCCTGGTAATTGAAGGTGCTGTATCCGGGTATTTCAAATGCATCTGCAGCATTCGCAGCCGAGGAGCCGACATACCTCCACCCGAGAGAAGTCATGAACCTGTTTAACCTATAGGAAGGGGTTATGCTTGTCAATACAGCAGGTGTCAGCCCCACTTTTCCGCCGCGGGTTTCTGCTACCTGGTCATCAGCAGGCCCTGGTTTGCCCACATTCCAGTGTCTTTCTACCACCGAAGTTGCATGTTGCAGTGTAACAGCGCCGCGGACATTGATATGACTACCTATGTTAAAAACACTTTCCATTTCCACGCCAATCGTGCGTTGTTCACTAAACACGGCCTTTGTGTAGTAGTAGGTATTAACTTGTACATCCTGTGTATAGTCGAAGGTCGGTTTATTAGAGATGTCACTGTAAAATGGTGTAAAATATCCGGTGAATCCCCCTTTCTGAACCTTATATCCCAGTTCGGCCTGCACTATGTGGATCGGGATAAATGATACCGCATCCGCCTGTGCCTGGGAGCTTACTGCTGTCACCGATTGGAGATCGGGCGCTTTGCGGCCCTCGGAGTAACGTACATAGATTGCTTGCTCTTCGGAAAACTTATAATTTAATGCTGCCGAATAAGACAAGCTTTTTACTGTTTTGTTAATATGAAACGGCGTATTGCTTACGTAAACGTTATTATCATAATAGGTGAGTAAGTTTTTATCATAACCGCCTGCTGCAGTGGCGTTGGCATCAATTACCGCATTATTGGAGGATCCGGTAAATTGATTATAGTTATACCGGAAACCATAATCAAGCGTAAGGCGGTCTGCTAATGGGGATGACTGGCCGAAGAAAGCGTCAAACCTATTGTTCGTAATAACACTATTGCCATATCCCGTGCCGTAAGCGGTAAAGCCGTTTGCATCAGTTACCTGTGTAACCACTCCCGAAAAGTTGGTGTAGGTTAAACCCAAAGGATGCGGCTTATCCTCAAGGGTAGTAAAGGACTGTCCTGCATAACCTTTTACAAAGCTGATGTTGGAATGGCCGATATAAACACCTGCGTTGAAAGTTGTTTTCCCAACCACTTTGCGAACACTGAACTGTTCCATCACCTCCTTAACTTTATTATGGAGCGCATTGGCTAATTCAAACAAAACAGGAGCCGATTGCACCTGGCCGTTAGGAAGCTGATTATAGGTCTTGATGAAATTGATGCCTAAAAACTGGCCTGTCGGCGAGATGTTCGGAGACTGTACTACCGTGAGCATTTTTTGCCCGGTGGTCAGATCTGTAAAATTATAGGTTCCGAATTTTCCGGCTAAGCCCTGCAATCCATAAAAGAGTATGCCATCAGCAGAAAGGATGCCAAGAGGCGCTGCAGCGTTCCATGTCGCTTCCTTATTGCTGTATTTAAAATTATTCGTGATCGACCAATTATTTCCCAGGTTTTGCTGGAATTCAAGCCCAATTGCCCTATCAAGGTTATGAATGAGGTTGGATGGCCTAAACTGGTTAACATTGCCATCACTGGTATACTTAAAATCGAGCGTTTGACTTGACGGGCCGGCCAAAGTAACGTTGTTGGAAAAATCTGCGGCCGGTTGTGGGTTGGAATAACTTGTAAAAGGAAGAAAGTCAAAATAGCCATTCTTATCGTCCAGGAACTTACCATATAGCTTAATCCGTCCGGTACCATACTTTTTAACTACGTTGAATTTCAATTGTCCACCTTTATTCAGGGGGTAGCCTGCATATCTGGCCCCGTCGCTGTAGCGGTAAAAACCACCCACGTCATAAGTCAAATCCCCCTTTTTATTTAATGGCCCCCCGACATTGAGATCGGCACGGTAATAGGGATTAGAATTTCCTTCCAGGCCATATTTAACTATTGCTTCGCCCGCGAATTTATTGCCGCCAGTTTTAGACGTGTAGTTAAAAAGTCCGCCAGGAGCATCAGAACCAGTAATTGAAGCAGAGCCGCCACGAACGGCTTCCACCCTTGCAGTTGTGGCATCTGCACGCAGAAAATAATCGGGGCCATAATTAGCCCCGGTAAAATTGGTAACGGGTAAGCCATCCTCCTGCATGGAAACATAGAAATAACCGATTGAAACATCGTTTGAGGTGGGTGTACCCCTGACGGCAACCTGGTTACGGATTTCACCGGCAGATGAATTGACGTAAACGCCGGGAACATTTTTTAATAATTCGGCCGCACTTTGGGGCGTCTGTATCTTTATTTGCTGAGCGCTGATTATTGAGATCGCGATAGACGCATCGAGCCGTTTCCTTGAATCAAATACACCGGTTACAATAACCTGCTGCAGCTCACTTACGTTATCTATAAGCGTTATAGTCATCGAGCTACCGATTTTAACGGTTTGTTCAGCGCTCTTAAATCCGACCATAGAAAATACTAATACAGAAGAAGAGGAAGGCACTGAAATGGAGAACGCTCCTTTGGAGTCCGTAGTCGTACTGCTTTTTCCATCTTTTACATGGATGGTTACCCCGGGCAGTGGATTGCCTTTCTCATCAGCAACTGTACCTTTTACCTGTTGCTGGGCGAATACCGGAATACAGCAGAACATTAAGAATACCGCCTGCACCAGTATTTTTTTCGCGAGTTCACACCAAACACGTTTGTGAGTAAGTGTTTTTTTCATAATTTTAGGGAATTTTAATTAATAAAATAATCGGTTATTTGGTTGATTAAAAATATCGCCGGTAATGTTTGCCGCATTACCGGTATTTTTTTTGAGTGTTTATTTATCCATATTATCGGGTTAAGTGAATACTCTTTTATGATTCTTTATTTGTAGCCTGTATACTTCTTATACTGATCTGTTCATCAAGCGCAATAATTCCCAGAGGGGTACAAATACCTCTGACAGCCAAGGTGATAGTGTTTAGCAGCAAATCATAAGGCGTCAGGTCAAATCTCTTAAAATGCTCTTCACGGACAACAGCGGTATACAATACAAAAATGCTTTCAAGGACAACTTCGGGTACAATATCCTTTCTGAAAAGCCCCTCCTGAATACCCCGGTTAATAACATTTAAGAACTCCGGCGTAAACCTTCCGCTGTTGGTCGCATTGCTCTTAGCGGCTAAGTCCGGATAGTAGTAATACAGGTCATGGAAGAAAATTTTGTTAACCCGGTACGAAACGTCAATAGATGTTAACCAGATATCAAAAAAGCGCGCAGCGGCGTTTTGAGCTACGTTTAATTTCCTGAAATCCTGGTACTGCTGGTTAAAGAACAGCTCCAGAGCATCAGCTAAAAGTTCCTCTTTGTTTTTAAAGTATTTATAAAACGTTTTGGTTGAAATGCCGAGGCCATCCACAATCTTTTGAATGGAGGTGTCCCGGATTCCGGATTGCAGGAATTGCCGAAGTGAAACTTCAAGAATTTCGGTTTTCATAATTATAATTGGTCGGAAAATATACTTAGAGAAATATTTTCCATCAAAGTAAATGGAAAATATTTATAAAAACAAATTTTCCATGATTTTTATTTATACTAATTCAGGTTCATCTGAAAATCTTATGTGGCGAAAGCCGCGTGTATCAAACTCACCTGATAACGCAATAGATTGGTCATCTTAATATTTATTTGGTCTGGTCATGTAATATTGGCTCAATCGCCCCTAAAAACTCGAATAAGTGTTCTAGAATTTCCCCTACGGGCTACTAAAGGGATTCTGCCCCGAAGACACTAAGGGTTGTTCTACAAAGAGCAGCCCTTTTTCTTTGGCTTTCAGTGAGTTATAAGCAAAAGGGGGATCAAGCAGAATTTTGACCGAAATCTTGGCCTTTTCATAGACATCAAAAACATTAGTTAAAGCAGGCATAAAGCGCTCCAATTGCTGCCACTTATCTGGTCCGCTTTTTTTAATCTCGTAATATCTTTGATAGTCAGGGCTTTTCTGAAGAATATTTTTGAAACCGATTTTTATAAGTTGAGGTTTCTCACCAAACAATCAAAGTAGTGCAACCGAACAAACACATCTACCCAAAACAACGTGGCAAAACTTACAAAACATGCTCCTTCAGGATTTTTGACTTATGATTCCGGCTCATACGTTAAAAATACAAAATCCCGGATGAAACGAACATCCGGGATTTGCATATTTATTACTTAGCATGGCGTTTACCTATCAGCGGGCCACAAGGCTGGAGCCTCATATCTTTGTAAATATTAATAAACAGGACTAAGGGCAGCACTTTGACGGGAGCCTACAGACACCGCAACGCGGATGTCGGCCGCAAGATAAACCTGCCTTTAGTTTCTTTTTACCAAGCCCGGACAGTACTTAAGGAAGCAGACTGAGTTTCTGTTATCCTGCATAAGACTATGAGAAAAGGCCGTATAAAAAGCCGTATAAAAAGTTC
>NZ_JBFUCY010000044.1:0-51809 GCF_056404995.1 Mucilaginibacter sp. P2_A5 | reverse complement strand
ATAGTGGGCAAAGGCCTCTCCGCGCGAGTCTTCGACAGGCTCAGACTGACAGGCCTCTCCGTCCCCTCAGGGTCKCCTTGRAAAGGGAAAATAACGTTGTTAAAGGGCTGTCATGGTGAGCCTGTCGAACCATAGTGGGCAAAGGCCTCTCCGCGCGAGTCTTCGACAGGCTCAGACTGACAGGCCTCTCCGTCCCCTCAGGGTCKCCTTGGAAAGGGAAAATAACGTTGTTAAAGGGCTGTCATGGTGAGCCYGTCGAACCATAGTGGGCAAAGGCCTCTCCGCGCGAGTCTTCGACAGGCTCAGACTGACAGGCCTTTCCGTCCCCTTAGGGTCGCCTTGGAAAGGGAAAATGACGTTGCAAAGGCCTCTCCGCGCGAGTCTTCGACAGGCTACCCATGACGCATTGGAATTTACATAAACATTCGCTTGAACGCCGGCTAAGACTCACCCGGCCGACGCTGCGCTGGGCCACCCTCTCTCCGGCTGAAGCCGCAAAGAGGGTGAAGCCCGTTTTGTTTATTTTTTTGCCCTTCTATGCGACGCAGTCGGAGAGAAGGGAGACGGGCGTAGCCTCGTCGGGGTGAGTCGTCGCCGCCATGCGATAGACCACATTCCCCCCGCTCCTTAATTTCCCGCAGGCTCTTCATTAAAGAACTTTTCAATTTCCGTCCCCTCAGGGTCTCCTTGGAAAGGGACCCTGAGCCAGCCTGCTAAGTATAAAACTATGCAGATCCAACTTGCATAAAGAACTTTTCAATTTCGTTCACCGCGTTTTCAAGTCCGTTCTCATTCCTTATTTGCCGACCAATAGCCGCCGTATTGTTCCTTACTTCATTGGTTTGAATTTTTGTTAATGCCGAAATCAGCTTATCGGCATTGAGCTTTTTAACCGGGATATGAACGCCAAATTTCATTCGTTCGGCTATTTTTCCCCAGGTTGGCTGGTCGGTGTAAAACGAAATAATGATTACCGGCAAATCGTTTCGCAGCATGGCCGCCAGTGTACCCGCGCCACCGTGAAACACCCCTGCTTTGCATTTGGGTAAAACAGCGCCGTGGTTTACATATTTTGTTACAAACAGGTTTTTATGCGCCGGTAAGTTTTTAAAAAGCGACCAGCCTGTACAAAACAAAATGCGCTCATTGGTTTTGTTTAAGATGGCGTTTAAGATGCCTATAAACTTTTCGGTATTGCCGACACCGTTACTGCCAAAACCAATGTATACGGGTTTATCACCCTGCTGCAACCAATCACTTAATCCCGCCGGGCTTTCATCCCTAAAATGGCCTGCTCTTTTTTCTTCGGGAACAGTTAAAAAGCCGGTTATTTTATGGTTATCATCCCAATCTCTGGGTTGAGGGATCAGGCTGGGGCTTAAGCAATATAAGTCGAGCGGCTTTTGTTTGCCAATATAGTCTACAAGGTTTTCCTTTAAAACGGGCAGGCCCAATTCCTGCCTGAATTCGTTGGTCTCTTTCTTTACAAATTTCCAGAAAAACAGGTGTGCCAGCTTATAGGTAAGCTTATTATACCAGGGGAAATTCAGGAAGTCGAAATCGCCCAAAGGGAATTCGGTGGTAGGGACAACCGGGGGCATAAAATAGGTTAGCGCAATTTTTTTATGTTGCTTTTCTGCAATCGCGCTTGTAATTGGCAGCGTTGCAGCATTTGCTATAATAAAATCTACCTGGTTAATTCCCGCTATATAGCTTTTGCGCAAGGGTACCCTTATTTCATGAAGCGCTTTAAAAAAGTACTTCATCAGCTTAATGGTATTCTCTGTTTTTAATACGTTTTGCCCTTCCGGCGAATTCATCATTTCCTCGGCATTTCCATACAGCGGATGAAAAGCAAGGCCATAGCCCTCCACCAATTCCTTAAAATTTTCGGGAGCCGCAATAATTACCCGGTGTTTTTTGTCGCTAAGGCCTAAAGCCAAGGCAATATACGGCTGTATATCGCCCCGTGTTCCGTAAGTAAAAATCCCTATGTTCAATTGTGGTTGGTTTATTTACAAAGGAACTGATACAAAAGGACTTCTTTTAGTGATTGTTAAAAAATTAGTGGGTGCTTTTCTGTTTCGATGCTGATAAGTCCACATATACACAACAATCCGGCAGAAGCAGGGAAACCATCAACCAAATTCATCTCATATCTAAACAGGGCGTTTCCCGCTGATAGAAGCGGGCCGGGCTAAACGCTCATACTACACCGGCATTAGCCACAAGGCCGGTATCCGCTTATATCCCTAACGCGAACGTGGAGAAATTGTGGGGTTACGGGCTTTACAACAAAATCGTGATTTGCATGCGGGGCACACGCGACACGCGTGCGCCAGCGAAGGGGATTTCTTAAAAAACCGTATCCTTTTGGCATTTTGGGCATTATTCGTCTTTTAAACGATGTCCTTGCCGAAATGTTTTTTTAATGATGGTGTTCTGAATCCAAATTTCATTAACGCATTTGGTTAATTATGGCCTTAAATAAGAGCGGTTAAGGCCGGTAAAAACGGAGATAATAAAGTCATATGATTGGCTGCATTGGCTATAAACACCTTATATTTTTCTAAGTAATTGGCCTTCCCTTTTGCCTCTTCCAATTCTGATAAGAGATTTAATATTAATTCATTATCTACAATATTGTCATTAACAACCTGTTTTAACTGATTGAAAACGTTGTTGCTTGATTCATTGATAACATTAGATGAATAATCTTGTGATTGATTGTAAATTCGGCTGTTACCCCCATGCAGATTATAAACAGTTGTTTTAGCCGAATAGCCGGATGAACTTAAAAAATCGTTGTACCCTAATCCGCTATTTAAAAACAATCGTCCTTTTGTGGTAAGTGTTTTATAATATCCAAAATTGCCTTGCTCAATTATTCCATCTTGTTTAAGTTCTGATATAGCCGCATCGAACTGGTCACCATGCCCATTAAGTTGGCATTCGCTCTCCTTTAATTGATTGATAATATTCATTTTCCAATCGAAAATCGTGTCGGGAACAGGGTTAAAATAATATGAATTGTTTAAAAAGGCCTTGCCATTCATAGTAATGGTTGCATATCCTTCAGCATGCTTTGTCATTAATCCTTTATGAGTTAAATAAAGGAATGCGTCCCTATCAATATCACTGCTTGACTTTGTTAGTGATATTGAATTTTCTTTTAGGTACTCTAATATTATTTCTTGCGATATCTCCATAAATCTTAATATAATTGTTTGCGCTAAGTGATATTACAATAAATAACGTTTATGCATATTAATGCCCTGGAATAAAGGCGGTTAAGGCCGGTATAAAGGGTGTTATCAATGTCATGTGATTAGCAGCATTTGCTATAAAGGCCGAATATTTGTCCAAATAATTTGGCTTTCCTTTGGCTTCTTCCATTTCTGATAATAGCGTTAGCAATATCGTATTTTCACCAATATTGTCATTAACAACCTGTTTTAGTTGGTTGAATACATTATTGTTTGATTCATTTATAATATTGGATGAATGATCTTGAGAATGATTATAAACCCGGCTATTGTTTCCGTGAAGATTATAAACTGTCTTTGTTTGATTACTTGGTTTAATTGCGGTTGTTTTTCTAACTTTTAGAATATAATGAGCAGGAATAACTTGAAATTTATCATGATAATTTGCTTCAAGTATTTCATAACGTTCGGCGCGATTATTTGGCAAGTCCCGTTCCACAAAATCACCTTCAAAGATGTCTACACTCAAATCATACAAACTTATTTTTACGGGGGTAACATGGGCTTTTAGATTGGCGGAAGTATTATTACCATCCTTACTAATAATTCTTATGGTATCTGTTTGGAATTGTTCAAATGGGTTTCCCATGGTTTATTATTTTATTGATTTGTCAAATTACGCTGTTAATATCGTCCAGGCGGTACATACCCGGTTATTTTAAATTTATGGCCTTTAACCTTCACAATGTCGCTGCATTTATCAGCTACCCATGTTTTACGTTCCGGTTTAACCAGGCAATATCTATACATAACTACTTTGTCAAGTCTAAGAAATTGCTTTACAGCCTCGCGGGTTAGAACTACGTTTAATCCTTGTGCCAAACTCATTGCACTGGGATATATTAAGCCGTATATAGGCTCTTTATTTTGGGTTTCTGAATAGTACTTCATAGCGATAAACATTGGCGTTAACACTTGATAACATTGGTTTTTATCCATAATAGTACGGCTCAATTCAGAAAAGTAACGTAAAAAAGCTTCTATAAAACGAGCGACTTCCTGTGAAAAATGAGTTTTAATAGCTTCAAAATATGTGTCGACTGCCTGTTTTAGATTGGGATTGTTCGTCAAATGCAGATCGTCAAAACATAGAATTATTACCTCGAATGGTTTGTCAATCAGCCATCCACTAAGCGTAATATCTTGCACATCGGGGGCGTTATATTCGTCTGCTAACTCTTTACAACATTCCAAAGAACAAGAAAGCACATAATCCATTTCTTTCGATTCAGTTGGCAAAGAACCGTAAAATAATGGTTCACCTTCTTGATTAAACCTGCCTAATTTTATTTTGTCCTTAAATCTCCAATTGTAAGAAACTTGCCAACGTTCATTACATAATGAATCACCCTGTTTATGCATTCTACCCCTTACTATTTGAGGCATCGTAAGTTTAGCCTTAAGTAGTGGTATCAGATCGAAAACATCCAAAAATAATAGAAATGTTTTGTTGAAATTATCATCGGATAAAGGTCCATCAAGATACTTCTTTATCTCTGTAAAGTTAGATTGAAGAATACCAACACTATTATTAACCCTTGATATATAATCCGGGTTACTTGCTAAAATAGTTGATAAATCCATAAGCTGTAAGGTTTAAATTACAAAGCCGTTAAGTCCGGGATTTGTGCAACGGCTTTTGACCGACACAGCCCTCTTAACGGCTTTATGGCATGGTAGCCATATACAAATATAGGTAATTTTAAAAAGGCTTTAAAATGCTTTTAAAAGCTTTTTAAATTCCAATCGTAATGCGGGTATTGTTTTTTTAATCCGCGTTTATTTGCCTTTTTGTCAACAAGCTTTTTGATAAGTTCTGTTCGTGCTGTTAGCCGTTGGGATATGTAAAGGT
Source organism: Mucilaginibacter sp. P2_A5 (assembly GCF_056404995.1). Lineage (NCBI taxonomy): Bacteria > Pseudomonadati > Bacteroidota > Sphingobacteriia > Sphingobacteriales > Sphingobacteriaceae > Mucilaginibacter > Mucilaginibacter sp. P2_A5. The sequence goes on along the minus strand of NZ_JBFUCY010000044.1, from coordinate 46,691 downwards.
TTGTTATAAAAAATTCTTTTTCAAGGTTTAGCAAGCAATCGTCATAACGCAATCTCTTAATGTGTGAGTGGTAATAAAACCGGGCGGCTAATGCTTCCCCTCGCTGCCGCAAGCGTCCCCGACTTGTGGCCCGCATGCTAAGTATACGCTATGCCTTTAGGACAATCACCAATCTTTCACGTAACGCAAATCTTCTCGTATCACCCTTTAGGCTGATGGGGCGGTGTTTCTTATGGAGGCAGAACTTTCAGACTAAGAAAGTCAAGTCGGCCATCGCTCAATGGCCACAACGCACGACTTGCGGTAACAAAGGCAACTGTTTGGCGACAATTTGATTTACATCCCGGCAATCTTCCTATTTACTTTTTAATGTTTTAATGGTACATTTGTAGTATAAGGTAGGACAATGAAACTTGTAATCGACATTGCTGATAATAAAGCAGATAGCTTTCTGGAATTGCTTAAAAGCCACTCCTATGTGAAAGCTAAACCCTTGTCTGCGCCCGATGCTGCGGTACTGGAAGAATTAACCCATATTAAAAAGGCTTTTAAGCTTGCCGATAAAGTTAAGGCAGGCACGATCAAAAGCCGCCCGGCGTCAGAATTATTGAATGAATTATAATGTTCGTACGATCCAACCATTTGACAAACAGTTCAAGAAGTCCGAAAGTTTAATTAGGATACAAGACTAAGCGCTCCCCGCAAGTGCCTTCGTATACGCCATCCCTTTAGGACAATCACCAATGTTTGTTCTCAACCTTAATCCTCTCGTACTACTCTTTTGCCCGGTTCATTTACCCGCCAGCGAGCCACCCCGGTATTTATTGAAACGCCGGCGAAAACACTTTGCGATAGCCGGAGGAACTAATGAACCAATAAACCAGTACACTAATGAACCTTCTTAATTTTAATATGGGCGAAATCTTCGGGTTTGGTAAAATACTCAAGCCCTAAAATTAATAAGGTCGAAGTCAAAAAATTTACCTTTTGTATTATTGGCAATAGGTCCCAATTACTGGTGCCCCACAGGTATACACCGTAATAAAAAAACAGCAAACAAATGATACAAAGGAACTTAAACAAATGAAGCCTTGTTTTCAGGATAAAAATCGTGATAACAACTATGCCCGACCAAAACAAGGTGGTTGATATAATCAGCATTAAATCGTGATAACGTGTTACGGTTAAAAACGTAAAAACAACATTGGCCAACCCGCCATATTTGAGTATAACGCCCGCATTTTTTTCGGGTAGTTTTTTTCCCATATGAATAAAAAACAAGGCATAACTACACGGGAAAAGGATCATTCCCGAGTATGCCCAAATCATGGCAGGGTTTTCGGCGCCGTTTAACGCCCTTGTTCCAAACAGGTTGCTTATAAAGTTTTTTGTCCAGCTAAAGCCAACAGTAGTTTCATCGTACATGGTGCCGCCCGGGTAAACTGAAATTGCTATCGCCATTAAAATCAAAGAGATTACTACTCCCGCTAAAACTGAATATTTTTTAATCATTTGCCCAATGCGTAGGTTTATAAATTGCCAATAAGATGCAATTGCCGCCCAATTGTTACTAATTTGTTTTGGGCGGCAATGCAGGCGCACCATAAATACCATATGCATGTTACGCCATTGTTGGTATTTTCTTGTCGCCCCCTTTGTGTGCTGTCACCAACAGGCCAATCATCGCCAAAAAAGAATTGTTTTTTTGATATACATTAGGTAGCGTACCTCTGGCACGCAATAGATATTAATTTATTGATACTACAAAGCTTTGCTCCTCTGGAGCAGTCTATCGACCTTTTAACTTCCGCCCCTTCAGGATCTGCTTGAAAAACATCCCGTGGCCGCTATTCTAGTTTAGATGGTGGAAAATTGTTAATGATTATGCGCGAATAGTGGCGGCGAAGTTTGGACTATTAAAGATAAACTTAATATTTTTGATTATATGACAATTGAAGACAGGGTGAATGAAGCTATTATAAATTGCGTTACTGTTACAGATTCTTCAAATTCTGTCAGAAATGAGTATGGGGATAATATTTATAAGATTATCTATGATATATTACAATATGGTGTAAACGATACTACATGGGCTGGAGAGGATGAATGTTTAAATCATAAAATAACCCAGGATCGTTTGGCAGCTAAATATCCGTATTTAACCAGAGCATCAAAAATAAAGATCGCTGATGTAGCTGCTTACTTTTGGAAACCGGACGACCGGTAATTCAGAGCTTAAACAGCATAATATCTTACCAAAAGTTAAACAGTTAAAAATTCCTGGTTCAATCAGCTCCAAATTTTGGACTTATCAATATAGTGCATATATTAAAGGATAATATACTGGCTCACGCAGATATCCACAATCTAAATCTAAAACACTATGCTTAACTTTTATGCGGTAACTATCCAAACAGAAAGCGGGGAACGTGCTATATATGTTAGCCCACTATTACTGCAATCAAAAAAACCACCGAACCTAAAATCGGGCAAGCTGGAAAAACTATATTTCTACCGTGAGTTAATGGATGAAGACTACTACAAAGGTCTTGAGCTATATGAAATGAAAAATCTCGACCTGCCGGATTACTGTATCATTAACTATGGCCAGAATTTTGAAAACTACTACATTGGAAGTTTCCATCTGGATTTTGACGCACGGAGTTACTGGCAATGGGAAGGCACATCAATTCCATTTAACGGGGACCATGTAAAAGCCCTGGCTGAATGTTTGTTTACTCCTGATTCTAAATCGCGAAGAGCAACAATATTCACTCCAACACCTCCGTCCGCTTTTAATTTTAGAAGGTTTTAGCGAATTTGATTGACGGATTGATTTGTAGCTTGCATTAAGCGTATGATCTATATTTTCACCGCACCCGCAAGTACTTTTCGTTGCCGGGCACTACAGCCGGGCACCTGGTGTTAAGTTAATAGTACTAAGTCGTAAGTCAAAAGATAAATCTGTTCATTCCTGACTTAAAACTTAAGACTTTAGGCTAAAGACTATCCGTCATTACACGATTAAGATAACGACACTATTTGTCGCGATCCACCCTTAATTTTGTCATGTTTACACAGCGTAAAACCCCTAATTGCAATCGATATTTGTATTGTCAATAAAATTAAAACAACCTAAATTACATTTTATGAAAAAAGTATTTAAAGGAGCTGCTATCCTGAAACCGGTATTATTAATCGCTATTCTATTTTTTACAGTGTTGCAATCTAACGGCCAGCAGCTTAAACCTGCAAGCAGTGGCTATGCGCCTGTTAATGGCATTAAGGTTTACTATGAGGTATATGGTGAGGGCAAGCCTCTTATTTTGCTACATGGTGCATTTTATACCATTGAGATGAACTGGTCGCAATTAATACCTGAATTGTCGAAAACAAGAAAGGTAATTGCCCTGGAATTGCAGGGACATGGCCACACCCCGTTTTCGGACAGAAAATTAGACATTGCTACCCTGGCAAGTGATGTGGAAGGGGTAATGAATTTTTTAAAACTTGATAGCGCCGATGTGGCAGGGTATAGTATGGGCGGCTCTATAGCTTACCAGTTGGCGGCGAAAAGCCCCAAACGGGTACGAAAATTAGTAATCATATCTTCTACCTACAAAACTAACGGCTGGCTGCCGGTTATCAATAGTGGGTTTAAAGATTTTAAACCTGATTTTTTTGACAATACGCCTATAAAAACCGCATATGATGCAGTAGCGCCCGACAAAACAAAATGGAGAAAGTTTATTGAACAAATGATTGCTTTTGCCGCCGTTCCATTTGACGTGGGTGAAGCCAATATTAAAAAAATCACCTCGCCGGTATTGCTTATCTCGGGCGACAATGATGGCCTGGACAAAGTGGAATTGATGAAAACGTACCAATTACTGGGAGGCGGCGTATCTGCCGATTTGGGGCCGATGCCAAAATCGCGTTTGGCCATTGTTCCCGCGCAAAGCCATGTCAGCCTGATGATGCAGACTAAAACCATATTAGGTTACCTGGATGACTTTTTAAAGTAACAAAATGGTACCTGGTATTTTTAAAAAAGGAATATTGATATCAGATTTATCTATGAACTAATTATAACCAAATGAGAAAAATCAGAATTTTTGAGCATATCTCGCTGGATGGCGTGATAGAACACGACGGAGACTACACCTATGGCGCATGGACAACACCCTATCGGAGCCCTGCCGGGGCGGCAATGCTCCTGGAGGCATACGGACCCAACTTCGACCTGCTGCTTGCCCGCCACACCTATGATATATTCAGCGGCTTTTGGCCTACTGCCGGAAATTTCCCAATGGCAAATGCCATCAACGCTGCAACCAAACACATCGCAACCCACAGGCCCGACAGCCTGGAATGGGGCCCGGTACAGCATTTGGGCGAGGACATTATCCAGGCGATTCGCGATCTAAAGTCGACAGACGGCCCGGACCTGATCGTGGTGGGAAGTTCGACGCTAACATCGGTGTTGCTTGACCAGGGACTGGCCGATGAGGTTGTGCTCATCACCTACCCGGTTTTGCTTGGCCGGGGTAAACGCTTATTATCAGACAGTATTAACGCCCGGGAACTTGCCTTTGTTGACTCAAAGACCACACCCACAGGTTTGCTCATCAACACTTACCAACACGTTGGACCGCTGAAATCCTGATATTTCACTGACTCAGGTATTATCGGTTTGTTCACCCTGACCAGTATATTACCCAAACAATTAAAAATAAAGAGACTGTCTCATTGGGACAGTCTCTTTATTTTACCTGTTTCCCAACTACTATACCCATAGTCTGCAACAGCGATATCGTTATTCACCCCAAACAAAAACACCATGTTCGGGAAAGCGCCACATTTGTTATCAGAGGGGCACCTGTCCCTATATCTTTTCCAATACCAGCACTACCTTATTAAAATCGGACGATGCATTAATGATTTTGCGGAACGGATCAAATATAGTGATAGGGTACATAGGTTTGCGGTATTGCTCCATGATGTGGATGGTAAGCAGGTTTCCTTTTAGTTCATAATTGGATACAAAGCCCATGGTTAATTCGTCGCCTTCCTTGTAGGTTTGGTCAATTTTCAGGTCGTTCAGGTTTTTGATCTTATAGCCATCGGGGATGGTAACTTCAAGTGTACGTTCTTCCACGTGGCCAAAGCCCATATCAACCGGCAATTGACGTGGCTTGTCCTGGTACATTTCTACCTGGGGGCCTATGGCCATGCCAATTTTCAGGAGCAGCTTGTTGCCCGCATTTTCTAAAAACGCGCCGGATTTGGCCTTGATGTGCAAAATTAACGGCAGGTTGGTGTTCTGGCTTTCAAAAGGCTGGTTTAATACTTCCGAAGAAAGAATGGTTTCGGAGCTGAAATAGTTTTTGGTAAGGTCCTTAATCAGCTGTTGTTTTTGCTCATCGTTAGCGTAGTTGAAGGCATCGCGATAGCCGGTTGCCGCATAGCCGCCAAAAATTTGTTTGGCATCGGTTATTAACGAATCAAGGTCCTTACTGAAGGTTATGGTAGCCTCCATGTTTTGCATCGATTTGGTATAATCCTCCAGCGGCACGGTCTTAATTTCGGCTATAGCTGTCGAAAAATTGCCCAAAGTGGTATGCTTGCAATACAGGCCATTGGTTGCCCCCCACAGTGAAGGGATCCAGGGGTAGCGGTAGTCGGCCCGGGTTGGCGCCAGGAATTTGGCCTGGGCCGGGAAATATAGTACCGGGTAATCGCAATTATTCCAGTTTTCAAAGGTTTTATCAATCAGGTATTTATCGCGTTCGGCAGTCAGCACAAACTGGTAGTTTATGCCTAGGTTTTGGTAAAATGCGCTGTATAACCGTATAATCCCTATGGTACCTCCGTTTTTATTATGCAGAATGGTTGTTATCCTGTTTTCATTGTCGCCCTTTAACTCTTCGTGGTACGAGATATTTTTTTTAATGTAATTTTCAACCGCCATTATTTTGGCTGCCTCGCCGGTAAGCGTTGCCCAGCCGTTTTTGTTAACAATATCGGCAACGGCTTTGGTTTCATTATCAGCATAATCGGTGTATACGCTGTAAATTCTTTTGGCCAGCTGGTTCCAGGTATACATGCGCTCGGTTTTGCTGCTGGCTTCGTTATAGGCCAGTTTAAACTCTACCCTTTTAAGGTCGGAGTAATAGTTGGCATATTTTTCCTTTTCGGCACCGGGTGTTTCGGTAAAAAGGCATTCGCTGAAAGATTTTTCGTTAATTACGGTATCCTTGCTTATGGCTTCGGTATTATAAGGCTTCACCTCAAACTTTAGTCTTTTAGGTGCAAACAGCTGAAACCGGGCTTGCAATACCGGGGCGCTTCCCTGCACTATCTCGCGGCCAAAAAAAGTAGCTGGCCTTTTAAACGTGTAATAGTATTCAACCTCGCTGCCTTTTTCAAGGCCATCCATCGCGAATATCTTATAAACTTCGTCGTCTTTTTCTTTTACTTCTTTGATATCATCTTTGTTAAGCTCAATTATTTTGCCGCTGGGCAAAATATTACGGGCCTTAATATCTACAATGTCGGCTTTATCGCTAATGCCCAGGTAAATCCTGTTATAAGCCTCGATACCCCTGTCATCATTAATATGAATAATTTTGTGCAGCGTATAATACTCTGCAATGGCGTCTTTGCCTTCGTCGGCAAACTCTACCCGGCGTTTATCCAGCACAACTACGCCCGACTCTTTGGCATATTTGCTATCTATTTTGTGAATAACCGGCTTATCTGCCCAGGTTTCTTTTTCTATCTGCGGCAACTGCGCGTACACGCCCGGGGCTGCTAATAAAACGGTTAACAGGCCAAGGGATTTTTTTATAACAAGTTTCATTTTTTTGCGAGGCTTAAGGTTTCTTTATATAAAGGGTATAGGTTTTGCAGCACATTATTCCATTGATCAAACTGGCTTGCTGCAAGCATCAGGTTATCGTTATCAAACTCCTGGGTCATGGTTACCCAATTACCATTTTGTTCGTATTTAATATCAAAGCCCCATACTTTGTTATGGTAAGCTTTGCTTTTGGGCAAATAAGAAACCTGGTACCCATCAGGTACTTTAAACAGGGTAACGTATTTTTTTACAAAATTAAAATCCTGCTCAACGGGTGCTTTGCGTTTAGGATAATCTAACTGTTCGTTCTGAAAAAACTTAAACAGGTTAACGTTCAGGTAATAATCGTCGCCAAGCTTTTTACCATAATCGGGCAGGGTAAAATTGGCATGTATGGATAGTTCGCCGGCGCTTTGTTTTTTATCAACATAAAAAGAATCCAGCTTAAACTTGTTCGATCCGCGCACAAATTCGGCCTTCATGTAATCGTCCATCTTTGTTTTATCCCAATACATCATTTTAGCATGCATTTCCATGGCGAAATAGCCTTTTATATCGCGTTTTATATGGCCTTTAATGCCGTTAACGCCCATTTCAAGCCAGGTGCTATCTACCAGCATGTTTTTATTTTTTTCGACCACCGGAACATTTAAAACCTTATATTCCTTCTCGTTAATGGCTATCAAAGCTTCCTTTTCCTGGATGCCCGACGACGGCATGCCGAAAACACAGGTGGGGTCGGTACCATCTAAAAAGATAAACTTACCGCCTATTTCAATGGTACAAATCATGTGGTTGCTTACCAGCGGTAATGGCGTTTGGGTAAATTTATAAGGCAGGTCGCGCGTGCCTATCCAGGTAAAGTACGCTTTTACGCCGGCAGCATTTAGCATTTCGGTAAGGATGCTGGCCATATCTTTGCAATCGCCAAAGCGCCTGCTACATACCAGCCCGGCATCCCGGGGGATAAAACCGCCCATACCATCCTCAAAGGCCACATATTTGATATTGCCCTGCACCCATGAATATATACTCCGCGCCTTTTCTTCGTCGGTATGCATGCCAACGGTAAGCGAATCGACAATGTGCTTAACTATCGGGGTTACCGCGGTATTCACGTTTTTAAGATAGCTGTAACTGAGATGATAAAGATCGTCCAGGCCGGATAGGTAAGGCACGGTATTACCCTTTTCGTCTTTATAACTATCTAAATAAAAAACAACGTGCGGCGAGTACCACGCATAACCAGGCGCGTTGTGGTACGACCTATCGGCCGGGCAATTTTTATATTGAAAAGTATAGATCTTATTACGGCCTTTGCTTTCGATATTAACCTTGATATTGCCGGTATCCTGCCCAACAAACTGGTATTTAAGGGAGATATCTTTTGATACCGATACCTTGAGCTCGCTGTTAATGATGGGCATGTACCCGGTGAAGTAATAGGGCGATAACAGGTGTGGATCTTTATTGGCCCATGAAACCTTCAAATTACCGATGGCACCCGGTTCGACAGATGGGAAGTGAAATGTTGTTTCCTTTACATCGTCGTAAAAAACGAAGCCTGCTTTATCGTCGTTGGTTGTAAAATCGCTAACCTTCAGCTTTTTACCATCGGCTGCCTGTGTAAACGCCTCGTATGATACCAGTTTATGAAAATCGCTGTGCGAAAAACCGTAGCTGCCCATATAGGCGGTAGCGCTGCCCAGCAGGTATTCTATCTGCTGTAGTTCTTTACTTTCTACATGCGGGGCGCCATTTTTAATATCGATATTGTATTCAAAAACCCGGTTTAAAACCACGGCTTTTTCATCGGGGAATTGCTTGCGCAAAGTTTCAAAGTCCTGGGCATTTGCGGTGTTAAAACACGCGCAAAAACAGCTAAATAAAGCGCCAAATAATAAATGTGATCTATTCATTATTTTACGGCTATAAGTTTATCATAATAATACCACATCGTTTTCATCAGCTTTCCGTTTTCATCAAAGTATTTTGTCGGCCCATGATATTCGTCGTTATCAAAGCTCATCTCTTTCTTTATGTTGCCGTTGAGATAGTACTCCTTACCAATCCCATTCGCATTATCCATATTGTAACTATATACAGATTTTAGCTTTCCATTGGGATAGTAGATCTTTGTTACCCCGAAGGCCAGCCCATATACCGGGCTATCTTCGTCCCGGATTTGTCCGTTTGTATAATACATCACATCATGGCCATTTTTTACCCCATCGCTATAACTGCATTCCCTCGATAGTTTGCCGTTTGCAAAGTAGGTTTTTAAGGTGCCATTGTTATATGCTAAAACAGCCGCCGGGGTTAATTTGCCATCTGCTGCCAGGTACGAGTAGGAAATTGCTTTATCATCTTCAAAATTGATTTGGTAGGCCAGGCTGCCATCGGGATCATATTTTTTGACCGGCCCATCAAGCACACCAGCTTTGTACGTGCCGATGTAATCCTTAACCCCGTTTTCAAAGTAATAGGTTTTTTCGCCGCTAAGCTCATCGTTCACATAATTGTTGGTACCGCTTAGTTTTCCGTCTTCGCCATAAAACTTCCAGGTGCCGGTTTTATCGCCATTGTTAAACATGCCCTCTGATTTTTTTTTGCCGCCATAGCGGTAACTTACATACATGCTATCTATCCCACCCCTTTTATATACATAGCTACTCTCCAGGCTGCCGTCAAAATAGTAGGTTTTAAAGGGGCCGTCAAACTCGCCCTTAACATAGTTACCTTCTAACATTGGTTTGCCGTTGTCATAAACCAGTTTATATTTTCCGGTAGCCTTGGGGAAGGTATCTACTGCAATTACTTTTTCGGTGGTATCATACTGGGTCATTTTCTCCAGCCAGCCCAGGTGATATTTTTCCTCCAGGTTTTTTTTGCCGTTGGGGCTATAAGTTTCTTTATAACCATCCAGGTCGTTGTTTAAATAGTACGACCGGCTGCTAAGCCTGCCCTTTTCGTCATAATAATTCCATTCGCCCTGGTGCTGGCCTGCTTTCATCCAGCCTTCTGCCTCCGGCGTGCCGTTGGCATGGTAAGTTACCGCATAACCGTCACTTTCGTTATCAACTACAGGTATCTCTGATTTCTTTTTACCGCTTGGGTACCAGGTAAGCGACGTGCCGTTTAACTTATCGTTTTTATATTCATTAATCTCGTTAACTTTTCCAGATGGGTAAAACAAAGTATCCGGCCCTTCCAGTTCATATTTGGCATTAAAATGTCTGTGCATTTTTTTATAACCACCCTTACTGTAAGTAACTAAATCGGTTATCCCGGTTTTCGATTCGGCACTATAAAGCTGGCGGCCCGCAGCATCAGCGTAATTAACCGATACGATAATACTGTTATCATACACATATTTCGACCAAACCTTGCCGTCCTCGCGGTAATAAACCGCCTCGCCGGTTATTTTACCTTTTTTAACAGTGTAGGTAACAGATACCTGCCCATTTTCATAGTACTCGGTATGCGGGCCGTCCTCGTTGTTATTTACGTAACTGCGCTTTTCTTTGATCTTGCCCGATTCATAGTAAAACTTCCATTCGCCTTCGGCATTATCCTTTACAAACTGGCCTTCGTTTGCTATACCCAACGTTTCGAACGACGCCTTATAAGGTCCATCGGCTTTGCCGGCACTATAGTGCGATGTACTTTTAACTTTGCCGTTTTTAAAGTATTCGGTGGCAATGCCGTTAAGGGCATCATTGGTGTAATTATTCACTTCCAGCAGGCTTCCGTTAGCATAATACTTGCGTTCAACCCCATCTTTTTTGCCTTGCTTGTAAGTGGCGGCCGATTTAATGTTACCTCCATAGTTGTAGGTATTGCTTATACCTTCCAGGCTCCCGTTAACAAAATTCTCCAGCGAACTTAAATTACCGTTTTCAAAATAATATTCCTGCGTGCCGTTAAGTTTACCGGCGGTATAGGTCTCTTTCGCTTTCAAAACTCCCGAATAAAAATAATAGGTCCAGGTCCCTATTTTCTCTCCCGCAGAATTGTAAGCACCGATAGCTTTTTTGTTACCGGCGCCATAATATGATAGCCACGGACCGATAATATTTTTTTTATCGGCGGATAATTCCCCCTTGCCTATCAGCCGGCCATCTTCGTAGTAATACTTTTGTTTAATAGTATCACGTTCACTGTAATTCAAATGGCGCGTGTAACGTATCTGGTTAAAATAATCTGCTGCTTCCTCAATAAATTTATCGAGCTCTTTTTTATGCTTTTTGTTGTAATCTTTAACAACGGGCAAATTCACGTTTGAAAATGCGTGGAATATGAACGATTCGAATTTTCCCTGGCTAAAAACCTGTTTGTAATAAGGCAGGTAGTACTGTATCCAGAAATCTTTACTGTCTTTTTGATATTCCAGCTTTTCAAAAACAGCCTGTATTTGGCGCGAAATGGGGTCGTCTATAGAAACCAGGGGTTTGTATGATTTATCGAGCGCTATTTTTGAAAGCACAATATCTTCCACCTCGGCATAGGTTTCATCGGGCGGGCCGGTCTTGTTCTTTTTATATTCAAGTATTTCATCCGTGCCTTTTGATATTTTATCCAGCAAGCCTATCGACCGCGACCAATACTTGCCTTCGGGATTAACCAGCAGGTAGCCCACGATACTCAAAAACGCAGGCATAATTTTCCCCTCCTGCAGTGCGACGATCCCCAGTTGAAAATGCGCGCTGTACATGTATGGGTTAATCAGCAACGTTTTTTGAAACATCGCTTCGGCATCGGCATAGCGCTTCAAGGCGATATAAGCTATGCCCTTATTAAAATACAATAACGAATATGCCGGATATTTGGCTATAGCCGCATCAAAAACTTTAAGCGCTTTTTCGGGCTGGCCCAAATCATCTAAAGCGTTGCCGTAGGTATTATACAATTCTGGCTCATACTCGCGCTGCGTTGTAAGCGCAAGCGCTTCCTGGCAATATTTTATAGACTGAGTGTATTGGCTATCGGCCGAGCAGTTAACTGCCTTTTCGTAAACCGACCATACGTAATTGGTATCGCTGCGGTTAACTTTGGTAAGCAGTTTAAGGGCATCTTTATACCTGGCAGAATCATAAAGTGTAATAGATTGCTTAATTACATCGCCCGAATTAACAAGTTCAATTTTTTGGGCAAAAGAAGCTTTGCATAGTACAGCAAGCAACAAAAACAAATAGTAATGGTATTTCATGTGATAAGGTTTCAAACAAGGCCTTCGGACAGTGAAATTATTATTTTTTTTGAAAACAAACTAAAGCTTTTTGAAATAAAAAATCGCGATGCTTAACTGTATCAAATGGCAGGGACTAAAATAATTGCGTTAATCTCCGCATCTCCAAAAAGATCCTGATATTAATTGTTTTACATAAAACTACAAGGACTGCTTTCGGTGCGCCAGCCTCCCCTATCCGTAATCTGCATGCTTAGTATACACCAGGTTTCAACCTGTAAAGTATAAAATTATGAATATTCGGCCTGTATAATCCCCCTTTACCCCACCCATCCTCTTAAATCATTTCACCCCCTGTTTTTACAGCTTCGCCCCTTTTATACTTTTCCGCTGCCCTTTGCAACCCATCTTTGCACGGTATAAACCGGCGTGAAGCTTAATAGGCCGGAAAACGGAACAGGAAACAGGCATTCCTCCGGTTCCGTTTCTTTTCGGAAGTTTAGCGTTGTTTGTAAAACTGAGGCCTTGTTTTACGGTCATGCATCAAAAAAAGGTTAAACTTTTAAATAAAAGCAATACAAAAAATGAAAAACATCTTAACTAAAAACATTCTCTTGCTTTTGATAATGTTGTCAGCATGTTCCAAAAGCAGCAACACCACCAACACCGAACCGCCGGATGATGACCTGCAGGGGCCTATTTCCCGGCCAGCATCGGGATACGGAGCCGATGGCGCCTACCAGGTTGCCGAAATCAGTTTTCCCAATCCCGAATACGCGGGCACCAGCGTAACCATTTTTTATCCTGCCGGTATCAGCACGCCCAGGCCAACCATATTTTACTCCCACCCCTATGGGGGCGAAAACAAGGAATACAACCGGGGACTGTTTGAATTCATCGCAAAAAAAGGCTATGTGGTAGTGTTTGTTCCGTATGCAACCAATGATATCAGTATCGATCATCGTTACTACACCCTGTGGACCGGCTTTACCAAAGCAGCGGCAGATTACCCCAATATTATTGACACCAAAAAAGTGGGTTTTATGGGGCATTCTTTCGGCGGCGGGGCTTCCATAGGCCTGGGCTACAAGGCATTTACCCAAAACAATTGGGGACAAAATGGCCGCTTCCTGTTCACCATGGCGGCCTGGTACAGTTACCAAATTACCCAGGCCCAATTGCAAAGCTTTCCGGCCAATACCAAAATGATAAGCCAGGTTTATGATGAAGATGTAATTAATGACCACCGGCTGGCCATTGATATTTTTAAAAACATCAATATAGCCAACAGCGAAAAAGACTTTTATTACCTGAAACCATCTACAGTGGCCGGTTACAATTATACCACATACCACACGCTGCCCAATTCAAGAAACGCGTATGATGCTTATGATTACTACGGGGTATACAGGCTGCTGGATGCGCTGATGGATTATAGTTTTGCCGGCAGCGCTGCCGGCAAAAACGTGGCGTTGGGTAATGGCTCGGCCCAACAAGTGGCCATGCCGGGCTATAATGGTCAATTTATGGCCCCGCTTGAGGTTACCGATAACCCCAGCCCCAAATACAGTCAAAGTAAATATGAGTTCTCTTGCGGAAGCCCAACTAATCCAAGAAGCGCTAACTGTAATTAGGAGACAAACACCAAAAACACCATACCCACAAAAAACTAAATCAATATATTATCAACTACAATAAAATCACTATGAAAAAAAAATCGTTATTCGCCATGCTCTCTGTTTCACTGCTTGTATTTGCCTGTAAGCCCAAAAACGGCGCCGGTGAAGCTAATGGCAAAACTGATAGTACAGTTAAACAAGATGCCCCGAAAGAGACTGTGGCCCAAGCCGACGCGCCGGCCGGTAACACCCCCAAAACGTACGTTATATCGTTTACGCCCGATAGCGCCCTAGTTGGCAAACAAAAAGAAGCAAGCATAAAAATAAGCCCGGTAAGCGCAACAGACCTAAGCGATCCAGATGGAAAATCGGAAGGAATTGAAATGACATTTAAGATTACGGTTACCAATAAAAATAAAATTGGCGGCAACAGCGTTGGTGTTTCACCGTCGGATTTTAGGTTGGTGCTTGATAATAACACCTCCATATCGCAAACATCAGGAGGATACGTTTCTGCCGAACCCGAATCTACAAAAGAATCAAACGAGATAACTTACCGTTTGCCAACCGGATCTAAGCCCAAAACATTGAATTTGTTTTATGACGAAACAAGGGCAGCGGTAGGTGTGAGTTTAAAGTAATACGGGCATTTAATAGAGAAATAAACATCAATAAAAATGATAAAAAAATAGGTTGGCTCAAAAAAGTCAACCTGTTTTTTATTTAGCGTAATTGGCATATGTCTTTTCAGTACAATTTTTCAACCTTAGCCGGGAGGCCCAAAAGCTAAAGCAAGGATTTGGCGGCAAACCCCTCCCTGGCTTTGCACCGGCTACTATCGCTCCCCTAAAAATCCGGGTTAATACTAAACTTAATGCCGTACTGGTTTACGCCGGGATGATCGAGGTAGTTGAAACGTTTGATGACATCAACCCGCAGCAGTTTAAATATATTCCCTATGCCAACGCCGGCTTCAATGTAGGGGGTGCTGCCCAGCGCATAGGTGCCATTGGCGTTGCCCAGCGCGGGGGGCAGATTGTACAGGTTGGCAGAGAGCAGCGGATTATTCTCATTGCGTAAACCGCCATATATCGCTTTAAACGAGATAAACTCGCGCCATTTAAGATGTTCGATCAGGGGGATCTTGTTCAGGAAAAAGCCGTTGAAGGCATGGGTTATGTTGATGCCCGCGTAATGGTCGCTCACAAATTCCAGGTAGTTCATGTTGTTATAGCCATCGGGATTGTACCGTAACGACTGATTGGCCGGGGGAATATTGAGCAAGGGGAACGGCACTTTGCCGGTGATGAGGGTACCCAGCAGCGTAACATCGGTAAAGCCTAACTGCGAAAGGTAAAAGCGCTTGTAAATATTTGCCGAGATATTATTGTAATCATAAGCCCCGTTGAGCAGGCCGGCAAAGCCATGGTTAATTTGTAAGTTAAAAATGGGATATTTGCTGTAAATGGTATGCCGTTCGCGCGGGCCTTGTATAATTTGCTCGTGGGGCGCATACCGCAGGCCCAGGGCAACTTCGCTGGTTGTGAGACTGTTGATCAGGCTATTATCGTTATTTGATTGAAACAGCAACGTGCCGGCAGGCCGCTGGTTCCAGTTGCGGAAGGCCAGGTTGTACGAGAAATGATTTTCGAAATCCTTAACATAGGCCACCGTAAAAATGCGGTTATACAGCCAGTAATTGGTGGTACCGGTATGAAACGATGTAAGCGCGGCCTGCTGATTGCTTACCGCAAAGCTTTGCCCCGGCAAGTCCACATCATACCGGTAGCTTATTTTAAAATAGTCGTTAGGGTAAACGTATGGCGCTGTTTTGTTTAAAGAAAAATAGGTTACTAAATTGTATTTAGCTTTTTCATCTTTTATACCGTAGGCCGTATAGCCCTCCAGGAAAATGAACCTGCTGAGTTTGGGCGTTGTGCGCCCGCCCACCTGGAAACGGGCGCCCTCCTGGTTATCATAAGCAAAAAAAGACCCTAATGGCCCCAGCTGGGTAGGCCCCACACTTGCGAACCCGCTGGTAAGGGTAGCAGCTATCCAGGTTAGTTTTTTAAAAGAAGGCATAGCCTCCAGCTTGTTGATATTTGCATACAGTTGGGATTGCTGGGTGGTAAGGCTGTCGGCCCGGTGCTGCGCCCAGTAAGCGGTATCGGGCTTGTTTGAATTTGCCGCCGTTTGCTCGCTTTTACCTTCGTAAAACAGCGCTGCCTGTGGCTGGTTTAGCTTGTAATTATCATAGCTCACGGTGCGCCGGCCATATACGGCGGTACCTTTATTTTTCATAACGCCAAAGTCGGCCACCACATCGCTCTTTTTAAGGTAATAGCGCCCATCGGCGTGCGGTTCAAAATCAAGATTGATTTTGAGGCTGCGCATAAAGTTGATATTAATTTGCTTGTTAACATTCAGTTCGCACGATTCCACGGCGTAACGACCATCCATCGTGATCAGGATGCGGCCCTCAAAAAGGAGATCGCCTTTGTTGCGTGGCGTAAAGCTGAGCTCGATCAGTTTGCCTTTTTCGGTTTGAATGGTATCGGTAATAAAAAATTTATAATACTGCGGCGAATGGTCGGCAATGGGGCTCAGGAACTGGTTGGTAATTATAAAGATGTTGTTTTGGTAAATATCGATAGTATTACCGTACAGGCGGTTAAAGTAAATAGCCAACCCAACGGTATCAGTAAACTTAATAATATTAACTTCTTTTTGGGCGGTTAAAACCCTGATAGATTTGGGCGGGTTTTTACGGTAATAATTTTGAGACAGCTTCTCGCTAAAATAAACCGGCAGGGAAGTTTCCTTTTGCCCGTTTATTTGCAGCGTTGTATCGATCATGAATTTATACTTGCTAAAAAACTTGCCATTAATAAGCTTTGGCGACAGGTGAAAAAGCGACATGCCGATGCGCTCGTACTGGTCGTACTGCAGGTAATCAGCACTTTCCATCCGGTTTTGGTCCTTATGATCTATCACCTGCTGAATGAGTTCGACAGCGGGATTGTCTTTATTGCGGTAACGCTGCTTTCTACCCGATTTAATGGATACTTCCTTTAGCTCGGTTTGGCGGCTGCGCATCCGGATTTGAAAATTGTTAACCTGCCCCGGCTTAACAGCCCTGGTAACCGACTGATAACCCACGTACGAAAACCTAACCAGGGTGAACGCACCCGGCGCGCTTAACTGAAAATTACCTTGCTGATTGGAAGTTGCGCCAAAACTACTGCCATTAAAAACAATGCTGATATAAGCCAGTGGTAAACCGGAAGCATCATCGACAATATGGCCGCTCACGGTTGTAGTACGGCTATTAGCTGTTTTTACACTATCCGTTTGCTGCGCAGCGGCATGTAATGAAAATAAAAGAAAAAAAATCAAGCTGCCTTTATTTCGTTTACTACCGGCAATCAAATTCCGAAAAAAACGACGTATGTGCCGCGGTAGCAAAATTAGCTTACTGGCGGGGTTACAAAAAGTTAGTGGCAAAAAAGTAAATAGCAAATTAAACACTTTAACGTTAAGAACAGATTTGAAGTATTTATGTTTCCACATAATTATTAAAATGCAGGTTGCGCCACCAGGCCAAAAACACTACCGGTCTGATGTTTATCAACTTGATTTTTCTTTACCTTTCAGCTTCTCTTTAAATTTTTGGTCTTCTTTATCCTTCTTTTCCTGCGCCTTTTTTAGCGCTTCGGCCTTTTCTTTTTGTTCTTTTTGGGTTAGCGGTTGATTTTTTGCCTTTTCGTCGGCCTTTCCTATGCCGGCGCAGCCTTTAAGACCGCCGAGTAGGGTAAGCCAGATAGTTTTAAAGTAAGGAAAGTTTTTTGGACGGATAAAAGCGACATCGGCAACGCGAGGTATGGTTTTGCCGTTATCGGGGTTATCGCTTTTAAGTATCAGTGTATTTACCAATAACGATTTGATGCCTTTTGTGGCATACCCTTGTTGATCGTCTGGCTTCAGTATATCAACCTTTAAGTTGTTGTACAAAAGCGTAACCTTGCCTGTAGATAAATGCCGGTTGCCATGGATATTGAAATCAAGACTGGTTACCCTGCCGGATGTAAAGCGCACCAATCCAAGCGGCATTACGGCGGCATTGACATCGGCCAGGTTTATGGCGCCCAGGTGGCCTTTGTAGCTGTAACTATAGCCGGCATCGGCCAGGTTAAAGCCAAAGCTAAGGTTTAGCCTGCCTTTGCCCATAAACAATGTGCTAAGGTTTACAGTAGCCAGGGGCTGTTTTTGCAGCAAGGCCTTTTTATTGGTAAGGTTAAGAAACCTGCCCGTTACAGCGTTAAACCTTACAGTACCGGTTTTGCGCGATTTGTTTTTTTTGAATTCACTGTAATTTACATCAAGGTTTTTGATATCAAGGGTGTCAATCTGCAGCCCCATTTTTAACCGGCGGATGGCCCAATTGGGAAAAGTGACCAGCCTATCGGTAGTTTTAAGCGGCCCGTTGGGGTTGCTGAACATGCTGAATTCGCCCCTGTTCAGCACCATCCTGGCTACATCCAAACTGTTGCCCCGGCGATAGTTCCGGTAGTTAAAATGGTGCAGGGTAATGGCATCCAGGTGCAGACCAAAACGATCAGTGCGACTTTTGGCCAGGTACGTACTTATGGCAAGCGGCTGCACATCTATCCCGGCAATATCCAGCCTGGAGGTTTTAGTGGATAACTTCATGGAATTTATTTTGCAGGTATACAGTCCGTTTGCAGATTTGCCTGTATAATGCTTAAGCTGGGTAACAATATCACGGCAATAAAGCGTTCGTGAGGTATCGGCCTGCGTTGCAGAATCAATAAGCAGGTCGGTAGCATGTATATCCACCTCTTTTAATACATGAACGGATGGCTTCGGGCCCGATTTATCCCGGTAGGTAAAGCTGATGCCGCCCAGGCGGATATTGGCAACATGGATAAGCGTAAAGCTTTCAGAAAGCTTTTGATAAAGGGTACGCTTATCTACCGTTTTTTTAGGCTGATGTTTATCGCCGTTTTTGCTGATGTATATTTCGGGATCGTTGAGATCGATCAATCCTATATCTACCTTTTTATGCAGCCAGATATCTAACGGGTGCGCGCCCGAAACTTCCAGTCGCTTTACTTTCAGTTCCAATAAATGGCCGGGGCTGCGGCCCTCATGTTGTAACCGGCGATATAAGGCGGTATCAGGTGTAAAAGTGATATTGTGCAGTACAGCGCTGCCTTTAAATACATTAAGATCAAGTTTGCTAAAATTTACCCGGTACAAGCTATCGGTACCTTTAAGCACAGCTTCTTTAAGCTTCGCGGAGAGGGTGCTGCTTAAAAAACTGTTTAAAAAAAACACCACTACCAACAGGATAACGGCCACCGCTGCCACACCAATTGTCACTACTTTTCGCCACCTATTTTTAAAAACCCAAGCCGTCATATATTGATTTTGCTTTTGCATTAAGCAACCACCACGGCGACTTTTACTAATTGCTTAACAAGGGAATGGATAAATTGATTTGAAAAGTAAAAATTGAAAAGCAGACGGCTGAAATTGATTTACGTAAGCGGATAGAGAATACCCCCCGTCAAAAAGCATACACACATCAAAAAAGCCCGCTCCTTTGCAGGAGCGGGCTTTACAAATGATTATATAGAGTATTAAACTATTTTAACATTTACTGCATTTGGGCCTTTACGACCTTCTTCTACGTCATAGCTAACTGAGTTATTCTCGCGAATGTTGTCAATTAAACCAGATGAGTGTACGAAGATTTCGCTTCCGCCGTTTGCCGGTGTAATAAATCCGAAACCTTTTTCGTCATTAAAAAATTTTACTGTTCCTTGTTGCATTATATTGTATATTAATAAGTTGCAAACATACGCTAAATAATCGACATTTTTACTATTGGTAAAATAGTTTAATTTTGGGTAAAAAAAACAAAGTTAACCCTGAACACGAACAGCTTTGCTAAATGCAGGCCGTTAATCTTTGTCTTTATGACCATGTCCTTTACCGTGTCCATTGCCACGGCCATCATTACCCCCATCGTTCTTTTTATATTTTTGCTTGTCCCAGCCTTTATGCTTACCGTTGTCCCAATGCTTACGATATTTTTCGTCACGGCTATCGCGGATAATAACCTGGTCACGGCGCCCCTTGTAAGTTGCGTACTTTGTACGGTAAACGTTGTTCCTTAACCACGGGTCCCTTTCGTTTATTACAACTTTATAACTTTGATACGGGTCAAAGTTACCGTACCTGCCGGGTAACACACTTGCCTTTATCCAAGCATTGTTTTGGTAATAAACATACTGATGTGTTGGCACAGAGTAGTATACATCAATATCCGGCATGTAATAGTAACGGGCATAGTCGTAACCAACGGGGCCCCATGCGGGCTGGCTCCCTATATTAATACCAAGGCTAACACTTACCTGGGCATCGGCTGCCTTAAAGCTAAAAAAGCTTAGGAATGCCATTGCGGCGAAAATTATTTTTTTCATATTAAGTTAATTTGAAAGTACGACAATATATTATCAAAAAGGTTTGATTAATACGCACATAACTTATCTTTTAACAAGCAACTCAAAGCTGATAAAATTCAATTCCCTAAAATTATCTCTTCTCAAACCCAACTTATCTTTATCTTCTGCTATTTTTACCTTGATGAAAGCAGTACGCCTTACCCGCACAACCAGCGACAATCCCGATTTCCGCACACTTGTAACCCAGCTTGATGCCGATTTGCGTGATCGCAACGGCGATATGATGGATATTTACGACCGGCACAACGTAATCGAAAAAAATGATACCGTGGTGGTAGCTTATCTTAACGATCAGCCTGCAGGATGCGGTTGCTTTAAACCTTATGATGCCGAAGCTGCGGAAGTAAAACGGATGTTTGTACGCCCCGATGCGCGCGGTAATGGCATCAGCAAATTGATATTAAATGAGTTGGAAACCTGGGCGCATAGTTTAGGCTACACATACACCGTGCTGGAAACCGGCGAAAAACAGGTAGAAGCTTTAAGCTTATATCCCGGATCGGGCTACCTGCCTATCCCCAAATACGGGCCATATGTTGATTTGCCGGATAGCATCTGTTTCAGGAAGGCATTGTAAGTAACCTTGCCAAAAAAGAAAGCCCCCGAAGATCTTTCCGGAGGCTAACACACAATCACACACATCTGTCATCACAACACCCACGAGATTCGCAACCCGAAACCCGCAACTTAAATATTACTGATCGGCTAACTGAAAATTCATTGGTATTACATATTTAACACGCACCGGCTGGCCGTTTTGCATGCCGGGTTTCCAGGCCTTGGCCAGCTTTAGCACCCGGGACGCTTCTTCATCAAACCCGTAACCGGCGCCACGTTCTACCTTTATATTTGACAGCGAACCGTCTTTTTCTATCACAAAACTCATCAACACCTTACCAGATACCCCCTGCTCCTGCGCTACTGCCGGGAACCTCAAATTCTTTTGCAAAAATTTACTCCACGCCGCTGCACCACCTACCGGCTCAGGCATTGCTTCAAGGCTGCCATCCATATCATGTATGGCATTATCAACTGCAGGGCCGGTGCCTGTTGTACCCTTATTTGTATTAACATCCATGGCGTTACCGGGCTTATCAGCTCCCTTACTATCGGTGGCTCCAATTGTGCTTGCCTGTAATTCGGCGGTAGTATGCGGTTGCACAATGGGGTCATTAGGTACTACAACCGGCGGCAGGCTTGCAACTGTTTTTACAGGCTCAGCAGGCTTAGGCGGTTCTGTAGATTTTGGGGGCTCAGCTTTTTTTGGCGGCGCCACCGGAGGCTGGGTCAGAACGGTAGTCAGATCAACAGGGGTCATTTTAACCATTGCTGCCGGTTTGCCTTTAAAAACAAAGGCCGATATTACAATAACCGCTAAACCTGCAAAAGTTAAGCCCATGGCCTTGCTCATGGTCCGGCTGTAGTGCTGCCTTAATTCATAAGCTCCGTACTCTTTGTTACGATGGTCAAATACAAGGTCGAGCCACTCGGCATTGTACAAATCAAATTTTGTGATAGGCATAAATTAAAGAATTAAATTTCTACTATAACGAATAAGCATTTGTTATATTTTACAAAACTCAAAAAAAGATCAAATTACAAAAAAATAAATTTCATCAAAATTTCATTTTCTTGTGAGTTGCGGGTTGCCTGGTTCGGGTTGCGGGTTGCACAGATAATGGCGCATGGATTAGTTAGGCTCGCCCCTATTATCCCCCCGCAACCCGAACCCTTTACTTTGCCTGGCTCCTATTCTGCCCGAGCCTCGCAACACGCAACACGAACCTTTTTAATCGACTATCGCAACCCGATCCAGACAACCCGCACCTTCTCTCTCGAACCTCGCAACCCGCACACCGAGCCTTCTCCCAACAAACCCATCACTAATTCTCCTCCGCCAACTGAAAGACAAATGGGATACTGTAAGCTACACGTACCGGATGCCCGTTCTGGATGCCTGGCTTCCAGGGTTTGGCCAGTTTTAACACCCTGACAGATTCTTCATCCAACCCATAACCCAAACCGCGGCTTACTTTTATATTTGATAGCTGGCCGTCTTTTTCAACAATGAAGCTGATTAACACTTTGCCCGATATATTAACTTCTCGGGCGGGCGCAGGATAACGCAGGTTCTTTTGCAGGAATCTGGCCCAGCCGGCCATACCGCCATCGGGCTGTGGTAATACTTCTACTTCGTTAAAAGGCCTTACCTTTTCATCCTCGGTGATAGCACCTGTACCAGGCCCCTCGGTTATTACATCAACATCTAAAATATTTCCTGCAGGAGCGTCCGGCCCGGCCTGATCTGTATTGGATATAGTTGCCTTTTGAAGCTCTGCCACCGTATGCGGATCGATAGCTTTTTCTTCGGGCACAACAACAGGTGGCGGGAAATTGATTTTTCTTGAAAGATCCTTGGGTAGCTGAGTTCCGGCAGACTGAGGTGGTATCACCTGGTGCACTTTGGGCGAAACCGGGGGCGGTGGCAATACTTTCAATATAGGAACATCCCTAATGATAACTTCGGCCCCTGGTTTATGCCTGAACACCACGCTCGCCACCGCCCAAACAGTAATAGCGGCAAAGGTTAAAGCCATAGCTTTAACCATGGTACGGCTGTAATGCTGACGCAGTTCGTAAGCACCGTACATTTTGTTACGATGATCAAATACAAGGTCGAGCCACTCGGCATTGTACAAATTAAATTTTGTTGCTGACATCTTTTAAAGAATTTAGTTTCGAAAATAACGACAATTCAAAACAAATAGTATATTTTATTTTGAAAAAATCGATTATTACCAAATAAAATTCTGCAAGCCATCAAAAACCTTCGTTTCGGGATAGCAAAAGGCCCCGCGTTGTGCGGGGCCAATCGCCCACTCCTGCCCATCATAACATGAGGGCTCCTGCAACCTGGAAGCCCGCTTTTAATTACTATCAGCTAATTGAAACTTAATTGGTATTACATATTTAACACGCACCGGCTGGCCGTTCTGCATACCCGGCTTCCAGGGCCTGGCCAGTTTTAGTACCCGCAACGCTTCTTCATCAAGCCCAAACCCTACGCCGCGCTCAACTGCTATGTTTGATAAATGACCATCTTTTTCGATAACAAAACTCATGATCACCCGCCCGGATACACCTTGTTCCTGGGCTATAACCGGGAACCGCAGGTTTTTCTGCAAAAAACCGCTCCAGGCCGCTGCACCGCCGGCGGGTTCGGGCATAACTTCAAGGGCATTAAAATCATGGATGGTGTTATCCACTACAGGAACAACCACCGGCGCTGTACCGGTGCCGTCCCTCGTCCCGGTATTGTCAAGTACGTTTTGAACATTTCCGCCGCCCGCAACCTTAATATCCGCATTACCAATAGCGCCTTCAATTTTGCTAATTACCGGCGGCTCAACAGTTGGTTCGGTATTCACAACCACAGGCGTAACAAACCTGGTGGTTGCTACCTGTTGCGCGGCCTTAACCGGTGCCACTGGTTTTGGTGGTTCAGCAGGCTTTACCGGTTCGGCTGGTTTCAAAGGCTCGGCAGGCTTTACAAGCTGCGGATTTAAATCAACCACGGTTATTTTAAAAATCTCGGGCGGTTTTGGTTTAAAAATCAAGCTTAGCACTACAAAAACCGCAACACCGGCTAATGTTATGGCCAGTGCTCTCGTCATAGTACGCCCGTAATGCTGCCTTAATTCGTAAGCACCGTACACTTTGTTACGATGGTCAAATACAAAGTCGAGCCACTCAACCCTGTACAAATCAAATTTGGCCGAATGCATTTTTTCAAGAATTAATTACATCAATATAACGATTTTACATACATTATATTTTACAAACAAGCAATAATCCATTTATTATTAAACAGAAATGACAAAAATTACCTCGCCAACAAAAAAATCATCAAGACCATATTTTGCCTTATAAATCAGTTAAAAAGGGCTTTTATTGCGTACATTTTTTTCATAATCAGTATATTAAAAATCAAAACCGCTACATATTTTATATACAAACCGATAAAAAGTTAAAATACTTGTAAAAAAATCACGTTTATTTTATTTTTTTCTTACTTTTAGACATGATCAGCAGGCTTTATCGGTTTATAGTCACAATTTTCCTCTTAGTTTCGGGGCTTTCTGCTTCGGCAAGGGGAGGATTGTATCATATTAACCATAAAGAGAGCAAAAAGACATCAGTATCGGCCGCTGTCAATCATCACACTCCTTTTAACTATGATTACAGCCTTAATAACGCACCGGTACAGGTTATAAACCTGCAGCAACATCGTGGCCCGCATTCGCTGCCATTCCTTTATACAAGCCCCAACTTTTACACCATACACGTTAAGTATCTCAACTTCATTTGCGGCAGGGGTACAAGCGAGCTATCGCGGTTCCGCAAACTCATCCTTTTTCCATTCCACGCTTTTTGGTAATAGTTAAACAATTACACGCGGCTGTGCTGATTACACAACCGTGTTTATTGTTTTTTAAAAATTAGTTTAAATATCCAAAGGCATTTTGATTGGATGCCTGCGGTATAATTGTTGAACTGCCCGGTATTTTTGATTGGGTACCGGGCAGTTTCTTAAACTATCAATTAAACTAAAATCATTTATTAACTAATTCTTGTTTATACATAATCATGGCAAGCCCGTACAATCAGGGCTCACTAATTCTGTATAAACCTGGCTTTTGTAAAAAAAGCTTTCTGCTTTAGGCACTAAGCTTTCAGCTTTTTATTAACCATTCCCTAAAACCCCAAGCATGAAAAAATTCATACCATTTGGCATACTAATACTTATTATAGTACTTGCCCTTATATTTCCATCGGTTACATTAACAACCGTTAAAGACAGTAAAATTGATACCGGCGACACTGCCTGGCTATTGGTTAGTACCGCTCTTGTTTTGATCATGACACCCGGA
Organism: Mucilaginibacter sp. P2_A5; assembly: GCF_056404995.1. Taxonomy (NCBI): domain Bacteria; kingdom Pseudomonadati; phylum Bacteroidota; class Sphingobacteriia; order Sphingobacteriales; family Sphingobacteriaceae; genus Mucilaginibacter; species Mucilaginibacter sp. P2_A5. Next base: position 21,540 of record NZ_JBFUCY010000044.1, on the reverse strand, counting down.
CTTGCCTTTTTTTATGGCGGTATGGTGAGCAAAAAAAACGTACTATCAACCATGCTGCAAAGCTTTGTTTGTATGGGCGTTATCACCGTTATCTGGGTTATTTTTGGCTTTAGCCTTGCCTTTGGCGATACCATTGGCGGTTTCATTGGCGATCCGCGTACCTTTTTTATGATGAAGGGCACCCTTGGGAACGCCACCTGGAAACTTGCGCCTACCATCCCATTGGTATTGTTTGCCATGTTCCAGTTAAAATTCGCGGTTATTACCCCGGCCCTTATTACCGGCGCATTTGCCGAGCGTATCCGGTTTAACTCCTATGTTATTTTCCTTTGCCTGTTCATGGTATTTATATATGCGCCTTTGGCCCACTCTACCTGGCATCCTGATGGTTTCCTGTTTGGCAAAGGCGTGCTTGATTTTGCAGGCGGTACCGTTGTACACATGAGCGCCGGCTGGGCAGCCCTTGCATCAGCATTATACTTAAAAGGCCGTAACCAAACAGCGCACTCTCCTGCCCGTATCAGCTACGTATTATTAGGTACAGGTTTATTATGGTTTGGCTGGTTTGGCTTTAACGCCGGCTCTGCTTTAGGCTCGGGCACACTTGCAGCTACCGCTTTGGCTACTACAACAACAGCATCTGCAGCAGCAGCAATGGCCTGGATGTTTTTTGATATCCTGCGCGGCAAAAAGCCGAGTGTACTGGGTGCCTGTATTGGTGCCGTAGTTGGCCTGGTTGCAATTACACCTGCAGCAGGCTTTGTAACCATTCCTCACTCATTAATAATTGGTATTGTTGCTGCGGTTGTAAGCAACCTTGTAGTTATCTGGAGAAGCAAAACCAGCATTGACGACACACTTGATGTATTCCCTTGCCACGGTGTAGGCGGTATGGTTGGTATGCTGTTAACCGGTGTATTCGCGCATCAAAATGTAAATAGTGCCAACACTACAGGTAATGGTTTATTTTATGGCGAAACTCATTTGTTTTTTCTTCATCTGATCACTTTAGTTGGCGTGTCGGCATTTGCCTTCTTCGGATCATTATTACTGTTAAAAATAACAGATATGATAAGCACATTACGCGTTACACCTGAAGAGGAATTAGCAGGTTTGGATATCAGCCAGCACGACGAGGAATTGTAATAACACGAATTGATCCACACGAATTTCACGAATGGGATCGAATTTCACTAATCAGCTTTAAAAACTTTTACAAAAAAGGAGCTGTTTTACAAATTATCGTATTGGATAAAGAAAATCAAACATAATATCAATTAACAAAACAGAATTCACGTTTTTACTATTGTCTCGCCAAGGCTAATTTAAAAACTAAAGCCGCCCTAAATTTAAGGGGCGGCTTTTTTGATTCACACGAATTGATTTACACGAATTTCACGAATTGGGTCGAATTTCACCAATCTACTTCAAAGTCTGTTAATAAAGAGGAGGCGCTTACGGGTTATCGTATCGAAGAAAAGAATATCAAGCATCAAACAACCAGCACGGCAACAATGGCCAAAAATAAAATATTTAAAACAAAATCGCCCCCGCAGTTTGAACCAATGAACCAATGAACCAATGAACCAATGAACCAATGAACCAATGAACCAATGAACCAATGAACCAATGAACCAATGAACCAATGAACCAATGAACTAATGAACTAATGAACCAGTGAACCAATGAACTAATACCATGAACTACCAATCCTTGGTTGATATCTTTTTTAATTCCTGGATTGTTTTTTTCGCTGGCGTTGTTTTTAGCATATATGATTTTAAAACCGTACCGTTTTGCCTGCTATAATTGAGTATCTTATCCAAATAAACGGCAACATCCCTTTTTTCCAGCTTGTTTTTCGCCTCTTCCATCGGGAATGTAATGCCAGGATCTAAAACCTCCATACCATACCTGTCGCGCTTATAAGGGGTAAACTTAAAATCGGTAAACCAATAGCGGTATTTCGAATCTTTAACTTCTATTCTTAACGTGTAGCTTATCTCGCCGCCCAGACTGCCCGATAACAGCGACCGTTTTGACACTACGAAGCTACCCTCTCCGTTCAACACACCCTGGGTTTCATCAGCTTTGGTAATTTTTAGCTTACCCTTTGGATAAGCTTTGTGCATAAAATACAATCCCCGGCTGTACAAGGTATCCTTCCTTAACCCCGGCTGATCAGCGGTTTGATAATAAATATATTTATTATGTTCATCAAAAGCCAGCGTGTCTTTTTGGGCGACGGCATTTTTTACAGAAAGAATACAGATTAGAGCAATGAAGATGTTTTTCATATAAATAAGAATCAAGAGTCAAGAATCAAGAGTCAAGATAAAAAGCACACCTGCTTTGCTATTTAGAGATCAGCAAACCAAGGCAAGGGCTTCAAATCTATTCAACTTTGAAGTCCTTGTCTTAATTCTTGATTCTTAACTCTTGACTCTACGCAGCTATAAAGATAAAAAGCCTCCCGGTTATATCGGGAGGCTTTTTGTAAAATAATGTTTTAATTTAAATTTAGAACGCGTATACAGCGGCTAATAAAAACTGACCGGCTGATTTTGAAGGAGTGCCATCACTCTTCCAGAAAACATCAGCGGTTTTAGTATGGTCTAACCTAAACTCAGGGATAAAAGTTAAAGGACCTGATTTGATGCTGCAAGTTAAAGTTGAAGCAAACACCGAGTTGCCCGGAGTAATGCCGATATCAGGACCACCATTTGTTGCTTTGGCTTTGAAATATTCTTCTCTTAAACCAAAAGTAACTGCTTTTGAAACAGCCAATTGAGGATACAAAGCATAACCATAGTAATTATAAGCACCCATACCGGTTTTACGCGCAGCATTTAAACCTAATTTAAACGCATCGGTTATTTGGTAAGCGGTGGTTAAATCCAATATAGTACCAGAGTATTTGCCGCTTGCAAAGTTAATATAAGCGGTCCAGCCTTTAACAGGCGATACAAATAACTGCGTACCAAAGGTTGATACTTCTGGTGTAGCTGAATTTGATTTGTAGGTATTCCAGTTGTCGTTAAAAATACCGGCCATCAAGCTTACTTTATCAGAGAAAGCGTAAGTTGCTTTAAAGCCTGCATTTTGGAACGGGCCTGCGCTGAATAAATAAGAAGTTGAATAGTTAAAGTTACCCACAGGGCTAATTACCTCGTAACCTACAAATGTAGCCATGTAACCAGCGGTTAAGTTAAACTTATCTGTTACATCATAAGAAACGTATAAGTTTTGAATGTGGTAGCTTGAAGTACCAGCCGGCAATGACCCATAAATAGCATCAGGAATTGATTGCTCCTGGCCACGCGGCCCAAAAGACATTTCGCCTACAAACGCTGCTTTGCCTACTTTTTTCTTCAAACCCAAATCGATCATACCAATTGATACTGAATTATTATCAGATCCGAAAGAGGTTTGAATATTTGGTTTATTAGCAAAATCTTTTTTGAAGTAGGTATCTACCGAACCGTAGATAACCAAAGGGGCATCCGATGTGGTTTTCACCGTATCCTGTGCTTTAACCGTAAAAGCAGCAATTGAAAGGGCAGATAAAAGTAAAAGTGTTTTTTTCATGATAACGATTTAATTGATTTGATTTTGATTTGGTTGAATAAAGCTTCCCCATTAGGCTAATGCACAACAATAGCCCTTAGTGAAGCTGGTTGAATTTATAAGATTGTGAAAAAATACCTGTGCGGTTGGCGATAAAAGATTGTCGGTATTTAATAACCAACCGCACAAGGCATTATAGAATTTTATTATACTGCAGATGGAGATTTTACATCTTTATCAAAAAGGCCGCTTAAGCTGATCTCATCATCCTGAGCAGGGTAAACTTCAATACCATGATCAAATACATCGATACCGCCGGCACCTGTTTCGCCTTCTTCTTCAATACGTAGTTTCCATGGGTTAGGCAGTTTGTTGATGATAAACATCATTGCAAAGGTTACAACAAACACAGCAAGCGTGATAGTTAAACTACCAATAAACTGCGCTTTTAACACACCAAAACCACCACCATAAAATAAGCCGGTAACCGGTGCTGTATTATCAGGACCAGTTGGGCCTGTGAAGCCATATTGACCGGATGCAAAGAAACCTAATGATAAAGTACCCCAGATACCGTTTAAACCGTGTACAGATACCGCACCAACCGGATCGTCGATACGGAACCACTCAATAAGGTAAACACCTGCAAATATGATAACACCAGCAACCGCACCTAACAGGATTGAACCCAACGGGCTAACCCAGTAACAAGGGCAGGTTATAGCAACTAAACCAGCTAAGAAACCATTGATAGTAAAAGCAAGGTCAAACTTTCCTTTTGTTGGGCCAAACCATAATGCAAATAACATTGCAGAAAAACCACCGGCGCAGGCAGCAAGCGTAGTGTTGGCAGCTACGCGGCCAATACCCTGCATATCCATTGCCGATAATGTTGAACCAGGGTTAAAACCATACCAGCCAAACCAAAGGATGAAACCACCCACAGCGGCAACCAATAAGTTGTGACCCGGAGGTAATCCGCCTTTTTCTTTATCGTCACGGGCAAAAACCCTGCCTAACCGCGGGCCTAATACCATTGCACCTGCCAGGGAAGCAACACCACCAATAGTGTGTACCACTGTTGAACCAGCAAAGTCACGGAAAGGCTGAGCGCTTATTGATTGGAAAATACCAGAAGTACCCATTAACGCAAGGAAACCATCCGGTCCCCAGGCCCAGTGGCCAATTATTGGATAAATAAAACCTGTAATACCTATACTGTAAAGAATATCGCCACGGAAGCTGGTACGGCCAATCATTGCACCAGATACGATAGTTGAGCAAGTATCGGCAAAAGCGTACTGGAATATCCAGTGTGCCAAAACGGGGATACCTGTTGAACCATAAGTTTCGGGCGTATTTTGCAGGAAGAACCAGTTGGTGATGGTTTTGCCATCAGCACCTAAGCCGCCCCAGCCAATAAAGCCGTTACCGTTGCCAAACATAAAGGCGTAACCTATGGCGTAAAATAACAAACCGCAAAGGCAAGTATCAAAAATACACTCCATTAAAACGTTCACCGTTTCTCTTTTGCGGGCAAAACCTGCTTCAAGCATTACGAAACCCGCCTGCATACCAAATACTAAAAAGGCAGCAACCAGTGTCCACACAGTGTTAACTGTATTAATTAACGACGTTTCATGGGCCGTATACGTATCGGCAGCATGCGCAGATGTGCCAAATACACCGGGTAAAACCATCATTGCGGCAAAAACCAGCAATAGGCCAATCATTTTTCCTGTAAAAATGGTAGCTCCCAGCGCCCATTTCTCACGTGTCAGCTGTCGGACTGAACTTAGGAGGTCTAATTTTGTAGAACTTACTTTCATTTGTTTTTTAATTTAGTTTGATTGTTTTTTAATAGTTTAATTTTAGTTTGATTGTTGTATTATATTAATAGTCTGATTGCAAGGGATAAATTCTTCAAAAAACAACCTTAAAAAACCGCTCTTTAGGTTTTGACCAATAAACCCTACACTTTTTTATAAAAAACATAATATTTACAGGGTTTATCTAAATTATTTCCTGAAATTAGGTAGTAATTTTAACAATAACAAATTTTTAACAAAAAAAACATAATAAAAATTATAAAAATTACAAAAATCGCAATTCAAAACCCAAAAAGAGGATAAATTTTAATGAATTTTAAATACCAAAAAGCTATAAATACCAATAAAACAGATTTAAACATTTAAATAAGGTGTTTTAGCATACAAAACGACAAAAACAGCCTGTTTTACCAATAAAAACGAAATAAATTAACATAAAAAGTAATTTTCCATCCCATCTGGTCAAAAAAAACAGCCATCATCATTCAAACAGATTATGGCTTCTACGGTACAATAGCAGCTCAAATCATTTTATTTCGTCAAATTTTAATGCATATTTTAAAGGATAGTTCTATTTTTGAATTTGTCTTTATTTAAAACCGTATATAAACCTATATATAAAAATGCCTAACATTCGATTTAAAGCGCTTCAGGACGTTCTGAACAGGACCATCCCTGAAGTTAAACCGCCTGCCGCCAAAATCTCAGATTATTTTGGCGCCAATGTTTTCGATAAAAAGAAAATGAAGGAATACCTTTCTACAGAAGCGTACCAGGGTATCGTTAATTCCATAGAAAAAGGTGAAGCTATTCCCCGCGACCTGGCCGAGCAAATAGCCTCGGCCATGAAATCATGGGCTTTGGGCAAAGGGGCCACTCATTATACGCACTGGTTTCAGCCGCTCACCGGCACCACCGCCGAAAAGCACGATGCTTTTTTTGAATCTACAGCTGATGGCGGCGCTATTGAGCGTTTTAGCGGCGATGCCTTATCGCAACAGGAGCCCGATGCATCCAGTTTCCCAAGCGGTGGCATCCGTAACACCTTTGAGGCCCGCGGCTATACCGCCTGGGACCCATCGTCTCCTGCCTTTTTAATGGCGCGTACCTTATGCATCCCCACCGTATTTGTATCATACACCGGCGAGGCTTTAGATTATAAGGTACCTTTATTAAAAGCCTTAAGCGTACTTGATAAAGCAGCGGTTGACGTTTGCCACTATTTTGATAAAGGAATTGAGAAGGTGAATGCCTCATTAGGGTTAGAGCAGGAATACTTTTTAGTCGACATTGCCTTATTTAACGCACGCCCCGATCTTTATTTAACCGGCCGCACCCTTTTTGGCCATATATCTGCCAAAAACCAGCAGTTAGAAGATCATTACTTTGGTTCGATACCGGAGCGGGTGTATGCTTACATGCAGGATATGGAAGCCGAGGCCTTATTATTAGGTATACCGTTAAAAACACGCCATAATGAGGTTGCCCCATCGCAATTTGAGTGTGCCCCAATTTACGAGGAAATAAATCTGGCCATTGATCATAACCAGCTTTTGATGGATTTGATGGACCGCGTGGCGCGCAGGCATAACTTTAAAGTATTGCTGCACGAAAAACCGTACGCCGGCATAAACGGATCTGGCAAGCACAATAACTGGTCGTTAATTACCAACACGGGTAAAAACCTGTTATCGCCGGGTAAAACGCCTAAGAACAACCTTATGTTCTTAACCTTTTTTGTAAATACCATAAAGGCCGTTCATGAACATGCCGACCTGTTAAGGGCATCGATAGCATCTGTTAACAATGATCATCGTTTGGGCGCCAATGAGGCCCCTCCTGCCATCATATCTATTTTCCTGGGCAGCCAGCTAAATGATGTGCTGGATGAGATAGAAACATCGCGCATCAGCAAAAAAATAAAAGAGGATAACCTGTTATGGCAGGGCATTCCGAAGATTCCGCAGATACTACCCGATAACACCGACCGTAACCGTACCTCGCCATTTGCATTTACCGGTAACAAGTTTGAATTAAGAGCAGTTGGGTCATCAGCCAATTCGGCCAGCCCGATGACCATCCTCAACCTGATTGTGGCCGAGCAACTCAGGAAATTCAAGTATGATGTAGATAAACTGATCAAAAAAGGCGAAAAGAAAGATCTTGCCTTATTGATCGTTATTAAAAAATACATCAAAGAATCAAAAAACATCCGTTTTGAAGGCAATGGATACAGCGAGGAATGGGAAAAGGAAGCCGAACGGCGCGGTTTAGCTAATATTAAGACCACACCAAAAGCATTGGACGCATTTTTGGCCGAAAAAGCCGAGATCCTGTTTGCCGAAACGGGTGTGTTTACTCCGCGTGAAGCACATGCGCGTCACGAAATATTATTAGACAGCTTTTACAAAAAACTACAGATAGAAGCGCGTGTAATAGGCGAACTGGTGCAAAATGTGATTATCCCGGCGGCAATAGCCTATCAAACCAAGCTGATAGATAATGTGAAAGGCCTAAAAGATTTAGGACTTGCCCCGTCATCCTATGAAGCCCAGCTTGATATAATCACAAAAATTGCCGACCACGTAAACTTCATTAAAACCAATGTTGACCAAATGGTTGATGCACGTAAAACAGCAAACGCAGTGGAAGACATCCGCCAGCGTGCCATTGACTATGATGAAAAGGTAAAATCATTTTTTGCCCCTATCCGTTACCGGGTTGATAAGCTGGAGCAACTGGTAGACGATGGCATGTGGCCGTTGCCTAAGTTCAGGGAGCTGTTATTTTTGAAATAGACACACTAATTACGCGGATTTAGGCGGATTTTACGAATGCCTGTTTATTACAGAGCCGCTAATTTTTAGGAATTAGCGGCTTTTTATTTATATATATTATATGGGGTGGATTTCACTTAAAAACCCGCATCGGCTTAAAAAGGTACCGTGTTACCGGGTTGGCTGTCGTCTGTGTGTAACTCATGCCCGGAACTTCCATAAACACGCATCCGGATTCAGCTAAATGCCTTTTCAGAAAGTTTTTTGTATAAACCAATTTTTTTGAGCGATAATTGTATTACCATCATCCAATTACCTATTTAAATGACCGTTAATGACATTGTGCTTTGCGAACGCCTAAAGGGCGGCGATGTAGAAGCTTATAAGCAAATCTATGACAAGTACCATAGTCAGTTATATTATTACGCATTAAGGTTTTTGAAAATGCCTGAGCTGGCAGAAGATGTGATCCACGATGTTTTCTTAAAATTATGGGAAATTCGCGAACAGCTAAAGCCCGAATACGGTATAGCTGGTTACCTGTATAAAATAAGCCGGAACCAGGTATTTAAACTGATTAAAAAAATTGCCGTCGAAACCGAACTAAGGGCCAAAGTAATAAGCATTATTGAAGAACAGGCCATAGAAAGCGAAGCCGATTTACAATGGAACGAATATGCCGGACTACTTGGCGGCGCGGTTGAACAGTTACCGCCACAATGCAAAAAAGTTTTTAACCTCTGCCGCCAGGAAGGCAAAACCTATGATGAAGCCGCTCAAATACTGGGCATCAGCAAACATACTGTTAAAGAGCATATGATGGCCGCCATGAAAAGTATTAAAAAATATTTCAGGCAAAACGCCGATATTGTATTTAGTTTGTTAATTGTCGAATTGATGAAATAGTAGTAAGTGGCAAGTGTGCCTCGGTTTTACTTTTTATAACTTATCCTTTCCAATATCTTTTTAAACTGCAAATGGGTGTTGCCTTCGCCCGGCTTATCATCAGTATCCCACCAATCAAAAAGCAATTTCAACGAATTATGGGCAATTGGATTTTGTTTAAGCAAGTTGTCTAATTCATCTAACTCCTCCCCGGTAGCCTCATTTGCCATTTTTTTGGTAACAAGCATCCAAATATGATCTTCCATATAATTCGGGGCTATTGGTTATTTTTCGGTGCGGGTAGCATGTAATTGTATAAATACCTATATAAACGTTGTATTATATATTAAATTATTCAATAATACATAAGCGTTATATGTTATGTGACGCTTGCATTGAGCAAAAGGTTGCACCATAGCCTGTGATTTGCCAAAAAAATATTTTCGCCTATACCCCCCCGGCTATCAGTCTTTAGGATATATACAAACGATTATGGATCCTAAAAAGAATTACCAGCACCTGCTGAACAAGTATTTATTGAATGAATGTACTCCTGCCGAAGCAGAAGAACTATTCGATCATCTCAAAAAAGATGAGGCAGGCCGCTTACTGCTTAAAAATTTGCAAACCGGTTTCAACGAGGAAATAAACCAGCACCGCGCCATCGATCCTGAAATAAGTAACAGCGTTTGGCAAAGGCTGGAGGCTGGCATCGGCCAGGAACAACATCGCAAACCATATCCGTTTAAAAAATGGATCTCAGTTGCAGCGGCTGCAATCATTTTACTTACCGCAGGCTTGTTTTTATTTAAGCAAAAGCCCCATAATTATCAATTGGCATCGCGCAAAGAAAGGTTTAAAAACGATGTGGCCCCCGGTAGCAACAAGGCTATACTTACGCTTGCCAACGGGCAAACAATTGTTCTTAACCAGGCAAAAAATGGCTTGATAACCAAACAGGGGCAAACCATCATCAATAAAGTAAATAATGGACTGGTTTCCTACAAAACATCGGGCGCCGGCGTTGCTGCTGTTCAATACAATACCGTATCAACCCCAAGAGGTGGCGAATACCAGGTTATACTTCCTGATGGAACAGCGGTTTGGCTAAACGCAGCATCTTCGTTAAGGTTCCCAACTGCTTTTACCGGTACCGAAAGGAATGTGGAGCTTACCGGCGAGGCTTATTTTGAAGTAGCCAAAAATAAGGCCATGCCATTTAAAGTTACGGCAAATAAAGTACAGGTTGAAGTATTGGGCACCCACTTCAATGTAAATGCCTATGACGATGAAAATACCTTAAAAACCACACTATTGGAAGGCTCGGTTAAGCTGACCAGCAATAGCGGGCAGGTAATGCTGGCACCAGGCCAACAAGGAAGCTTTAATAAACAAGCCGGCAACTTCCGTGTAGCCAAAGCTGACGTTGAAGAAGCCGTAGCATGGAAAAACGACAATTTTATGTTTGCCAGTGAAGATATTCAAAGCATATTAAGAAAAGTGTCCAGGTGGTACAACGTAGATATTGTGTACCAGGAAAACGCACCTAAAAAAGCGATATGGGGTACAGTATCCAAATTTGATAATGTATCTGAAGTGCTAAAGGTGGTTGAATTAACAGGGGTTGCCCACTTTACCATTGAAGGAAGGAGGATCACGGTGATGAAATAGTTATACACACTTCCGGGGATTAAAACCCGCTATTTTATTACAGTGCAAAAAAAATCCAGAAGTGGTTGCAACACTCCTGGACAATTAAATGCCTGTTGGCAATAGCCCGGGTTACCCTTATATAAATCTTGACAAACCATATTCAGTTATAAACCCAAACTATTCAAAATTATGAATTTTTTTCCTCATTATTTATGCCGTAAACCAAGCGGCATCTATACTAAGATATTGCTAATAATGAAGCTAACTTTAGTTATAATGATAGGATTTTTATTGCAGGTTAGCGCAAAAAGCTATGGCCAGCGAATAAGCCTGTCGCAAAAAAATGTTTCGCTCGAGGAAGTGTTTCGCGAAATACAAAAACAAACTAAATTCAATATCCTATGCGATGCCGAGATTATTCAGCAATCGACATCAATAAATGTTAACTTACACAATGCATCCATCCGGGATGCCCTTTCTGTTTGCCTGGCCGGTAAACGTTTAACTTATGTTATTGACGGCAATACCATAGTAGTTAAACGCAAGACGTCCGAAGAAATAGTTAAAGAAAGCCGGGCGGCTATTGTAGTAACCGGTACAATTACCGATAGCAAGGATTTGCCCTTGCCAGGCGTTACTGTTGGTATAAAAGGGACATATTCTGCCACATCAACTGACGCGAATGGAAAGTATACCATATCCGCGCCATCGCCTGAATCGGTACTGGTGTTTAGCTTCATTGGGTTTGAAACTATCGAGGTACCGGTAGGCACTCAAACGGTAATCAGCTTAAAAATGAAAGAGGCAGGCAATATCCTCAACGAGGTTGCTGTAGTAGGCTATGGCGTACAACGTAAGGTAAGCCTCATAGGCGCACAATCAACGGTAAACATCGAGGAATTAAAGCTTCCTACCTCAAATATTACAGCTTCGCTGGCAGGCCGCATTTCGGGTGTGGTTGGCGTACAGCGCTCCGGCGAACCGGGGAAGGATGTGGCCGATATCTGGATCAGGGGCATTGCCACCTTTGGCGGGGGCTCATCATCCCCATTGGTTTTGGTTGATGGGGTTGAGCGCAGCATAAGTGCCATCGATCCCACCGATATTGCTTCCTTTACTATTTTAAAAGATGCATCAAGTACCGCTGTGTATGGGGTACGCGGCGCCAATGGCGTAGTACTGGTGCAAACCCGGCGCGGAAAAGTTGGCAAAACACAAATTTACCTTGATTATAACGAAGGTGTTACCACTTTTACCAGGCGCCCTAAACTGGCTGATGGTGTAACTTTTATGAACCTTGCCAATGAGGCCCTTACTACCCGTGGCCAGCAACCAAAATATACCCAGGATTATATTAACAATACGGCCAATCAAACAGATCTGCTATTGTACCCTAATGTCGACTGGCTGGATGCTACCTTCAATAAATTCGGGCATAACAGGCGGGCAAATTTTAACGCAAGCGGCGGTGTTGATAACGCGCAGTATTACGTATCGGTAGGTTATTATAACGAAGCCGGTTTTTTGAAAACAGACGACCTGGCACAATATAACTCCGATGTAACTTATACCAGGTACAACTTTACGAGTAATTTAAATCTTAAACTTACCAGCACAACCAAGCTTGATTTGGGCGTACAGGGCTATACGGCAAATTCAAACGGGCCATCAATTGCAACCCAGGATTTGTTTGTTAATGCCTTATCTGTACCACCGGTAGAGTACCCCATAGCCTACCCGGGCGGTTTTATTCCCGGAAAATCGGCCAACGGCGGTTTCCGTAACCCCTATGCCGACTTAACCCGCAGGGGCTACAATACTTTTTTCGAAAATACGGTAAACTCCAACCTCCGCTTAACCCAGGATCTTAAATTTATTACTCCGGGTTTAAGCGCCACCGCCATGTTTGCGTTTGACAATTATAGCTCGCATAACATTAACCGGTCAAAACGTGAGGATACTTATTTCCCCGATTCAAATAACCCATACAATGCAGATGGTACCCTAAACCTGGTGCGTACCTATACTGGCAGCGGCAATTATTTAAGCTATGGCCGAAGCAACGATGGCCGAAGACAAACTTACACCGAAGCAGCCATTAACTATGACAGGAGCTTTGGCAAACATCGTGTAAGCGGCCTGGTGCTGGGCAACGCGCGCGACAGGGTTTTAGCGTTTGCGGGCGATTTCCAGGGTTCCATACCGTTCAGGTATCTTGGACTGGCCGGCAGGGGAACTTACTCTTATGATGACCGTTACTTTTTTGAAGCCAACTTTGGTTATAACGGGTCAGAAAACTTTGATCCTAACAGGCGTTTCGGTTTCTTTCCGTCATTCGGCGCCGGCTGGATAGTATCAAACGAAAAGTTTTTCGATCCGCTTAAAAATGCCATAACCTTCCTTAAGTTTCGCTACTCCGACGGCTTTGTAGGCAGCGATGATCTTGGGCAGAATAAGCGCTTTGGCTATTTAACCATCGTATCTGAAATTGGCTCAAACGATGGCGGTTATACTTTCGGCAAAAACTTCGAAAGCATTAATGGTATCAACGTAACTAAATATGGTGTAGCGGTAAGCTGGGCAAAATCGCACAAGCAGGATCTGGGTTTCGAAATAAAGACGCTACACGATAACCTTTCGTTGGTTGTGGATTTGTTTAAAGAACACCGCACCGGAATCTTTTTAGACAGACAGTCGGTACCGGGCTTTGTTGGTTTGGTAAGTCAGCCACAGGGCAACCTGGGTGTAGCCGATAACAAAGGTATTGATGCAACTCTCGATTACAATGCGCAGTTTGGCAAAGTATCAGTAGGTCTGCGCGGTACTTTTACCTATAACAAAGCAGTAATAGTTGAGGATGACAGGCCTACCCAGCTGTATCCATGGCTCGAACACCGTGGCAACCCTATATTGGCCCGTTATGGTTACCAGGCCGAAGGTTTATTTGTTGACCAGGCCGAGATTGACAAAAGCGCAGTACCGGGCGATAAAACTAAGGTAAAACCAGGCGACATTAAGTATAAGGATATCAATAACGATGGCCTGATAAACGCTTACGATCAAACCAAAATTGGCAATGGCGATGTACCATCAACAGTGTATGGCTTTGGCGTTAATGTAGGCTACAAAGGCTTTTATGCGGGTGCTTTTTTCCAGGGCGTGGCCCATGCGGATATTATGCTGGGCGGCGCGGGCGCTATTCCGTTTAATGGCGATGGCGGCAGCAATATTTACAACAATGCAACCAACAGGTGGACGCCGGAAAACCCAAGCCAGAATGTATTTTACCCGCGTTTGGCTTATGGCGACAGCGAAAACTTCAACAACTCGCAGGCAAGCTCATGGTGGGTAAAAGATGTCGGGTTTGTACGGCTGAAAACTGCAGAATTTGGCTACAATCTGCCAACAGATCTGTTCAGCAAATTCAAAATCAAAAACGCCAGGATTTATTTTATCGGCTACAACCTGGTAACCTTCAGCAGCTTTAAACTTTGGGACCCGGAGTTGAACACCGACCGCAATGGCCGCGCAACGGGCGCCAAATATCCAAATGTTAAAACGCTTTCATTAGGCCTTAACCTGAAATTTTAATCAATATTAAGACAGCATCATGAAAAAGATATTATTATTCGCAACGGTATTGGTCTTAACGGTCACCACTTCCTGCAAAAAATATTTAGACCAGGTACCAAACGACAGGTTATCATTAGATGAAACCTTTAACAGCCGCAGCAGCGCTGAAAAGTTTTTGGCCAATATATACAATAACATACCCGATGAATTTGGCCAGCGCAACCCCGGCGGCAACCGCAATGCCGGCTTATGGACAGGAGGATGTGACGAAGCCGACTACGATTGGGGCTTTGTACAATCAAACGATGTAAACATTGGTAACTGGGATGCCAACTCCGGCTTCGTATCTGATTACTGGGTTAACTATTACAAGGGCATCCGCTCGGCAAGCTTTTTTATTGCCAATGTAGATAAAGTAAAGGATATGTCCGATCAGCTTAAAGCACAATACAGAGCAGAAGCAAAAGCTTTACGCGGCATGTTTTATTATTACCTGATGCGTATTTATGGCCCGGTAGTGTTATTAGGAGATGAAGTTATAGCCCCCGATGCCGGCTTTGATGATGTACAGTTGCCCCGTAGCTCATTTGATGAGTGCGTTGCCTATGTTGAAACCGAGTTGAAAGCAGCAGCTGATAATTTGCCGGTTACCCCCAATAACGATAGCAACTACGGCCGTATCACCAAAGGTATTGCCTTAGCTTTCAGGGCGCAAACACTGTTGATGGCGGCAAGTCCGTTATATAATGGCAATACCGATGAGGCCGCATTAAAAAACGCGGATGGTAAACAATTGATAAGCCAGACCGCCGATGTTAACAAATGGAAAAAGGCAGCCGATGCCTATAAGGACTTTATAACCCAGTTTGTACCTACGGTGTACGACCTGTTCCGCAAAAATGATGGTTCGGGCAATTATGATCCCTACCTCAGTTGCCGCGATTTGTGGTTAACCGACTGGAATAAAGAGGTTATCCTGGCCCGTGCCAACAATTCTTTAAACTCCCGCCAGTACGAGCTGACGCCCTATCATAATGGCGCTCCGTCCGAAAAACGGGGTTCCGGAGGTTTGGGTGCCACGCAAAACATAGTTGATGCCTTTTTTATGGCCAATGGCAAAAGCATTACCGATGCAGGTTCGGGCTATGTAAGCAGTGGCAACTCAACTACCGATACCAAATACACCAAAGCCGGCATTTACAACCAATGGGTGAACCGCGAGCCGAGGTTTTATGTTGACATCACTTACAATGGCAGCACCTGGTTAAACACCAACGGCGGCGAACTTATCACGCAGCTGTACAACCACGGAAACTCGGGCAAGGCAACCGGCGGTAACGACTATACCCCTACCGGCTACGTAGTACGCAAAATGATGGGACTGGGCAATTGGAACGTTGGCGGCCGTACGCTTATGCTGTTGCGCTTAGCCAACATTTACATGGATTACGTGGAAGCGCTGAACGAGGCCGCTCCCGGCGACCCCGATATCCTTAAATATTTGAACCTCATCCGCGATAGGGCGGGTATCCCGGTATACGGATCAACAAACCTGCCGGTACCCGCCGGCCAGGCCGAAATGCGTGTAGCCATCCGCAAGGAACGCCGGGTTGAGCTTGCATTTGAAAACGTAAGATTTTTTGACGTACGCCGTTGGAAAATTGCCGAGCAAACAGATAACGGCCCTATCAAAGGCCTTAATATCAATGCCGATTTACCCGACTTTTTGAACGTGGTAACGTTTGAAACACGCGTATTCAGCAAACGGCATTACTTTTTCCCAATTCCCCAGAGGGACGTGGATACTGATAAAAAATTAGTCCAAAACCCGGGCTGGTAATACCAGCCGCACAATTGCAGCAGCAGCGGAAAACCCGTTGCTGCTTTTTTAACCGGTCCCCCTATCCTATCCAGGGGTATTGTTCCATTTAAAACCTCACTATGAAAAAGTTAACCTGTTGTTTAGCACTGAGTTTGTTTATAAGCTTTGCCGGCTGCAGTAAGGGCAAAGATACCAAGCCCGCCAAAACCTCGGTGGTTAAACCCATTAACCAGGATTTTACCGCAGGCGATGCCGACCTGGCTTACAGCGCATTTAACAGCGCATTTTATGATACGGCTAACAAGCTGTATTACAGCACGACTAAAAAGGATGGCGTGGCCGCTATCTGGACACAGGCCATCTACTGGGATATGGCCATGAACGTATACCAGCGCACCAAAGCCCCCGCCCAGATGACTATGATTGGCGATGTTTACCAGGGCAACTATAACCACTACGATGCCTACAACTGGACCAACCACACCGTATGGTTTATTTACGACGATATGATGTGGTGGGTAATGGCCCTGGCCCGCGCCCACCAGGTTACCGGCAATGCTACCTACCTGCAAAAAGCCAAAGAAGGGTTTGATCATGTATGGGCGGGCTCATATGATCCTGTGAATGGTGGCATGTATTGGGATTTTCAGCATAGCGGCAAAAACGCCTGTATCAACTTCCCTACCGTGATAGCGGCCATGCGCCTGTATAACATTACCGGCGATACCGGCTACCTTGATAAAGCCAAATCCATATATGCCTGGAGCAAAGCCAATTTGGTTGATGCGACGGGCAAGGTGAACGATAACAAAATTGGCAATAACCCCGCCGGCGGCCAGGACTACACCTATAACTCGGGCACGGCAATTGGGGCCGCACTAGCTTTGTACAAGCAAACTAACGATGCCGCCTACCTTAACGACGCCAAACTATACACCGATTATGTAAAGAACAGCCTGTGTACCAATGGCATACTACCCGCCGAGGGCGACTTTAATGAGCAGGGCGTACTCAAAGCCATATTTGCCCAGTACGTAATGCAGCTGATAACCGAGGCTGGCCAAAGCCAGTATTTAAGCTGGATTCAAAACAATGTAAATACCGGCTGGAAAAACCGAGACGCTAGCCGCAACCTCACCTACCGCAATTACGCGGTAGCCTGCCCTACCGGCAACATACAATCATATGAGGCCAGCAGTATAGTAACCTTTATGCAGCTTTGCCCGCCCACAACAAAGTAACACCCTACCTGTACCTATGATAGGCCTGCCCGTTGAAAAACGGCGGGCTTTTTTGCAGGATATTACCGCTGCAGCGTTCCACCGGAACGGGTGAAACGCATGGAACGGGTGGAACATCTTCATCGTTCATTATCAACACTTTACATATTTGCAAAAACAAGACATGGAACACCTTTAGCCTGAAAATCAACACTTTAACAATTCGATCAAAAAACCATAAGTCTTAAGTCCAAAGTCATATTTTCTGCTTCAACAGGCTCAGGATTTTCAACCCAGGGCTTCCGGCTTAATACCCAAAACATTTCCGACTTTGGACTGCAGACTTCCGACTTAAGACTCCCCCGTAACCGCTGTAACAAACTACCGGAAACGCTATCTTAATACAAAAATATGCTCCCATGATCATCGTAAAAACCGACTCTTTCAACACCCCAGACCGGCTGGCGCTTTTTATCAACGAAAACAATATCAAACGCCAGGACATTCTTACCATCACCGATGGCCCACGCGGCTTAACCATCTTTTATTATGGCGACTCCGAAACTGAAGAAGTCACACACGGGTTGTTCTCTTAGCCTATCAAATTTTATGCAAAAAAATGATACTTTTTGACATTTATGGACTAATTTTCGTAACTGGTTTTCATTAAAAATCAACTAATAACAAATGAAAATTGCCACCTATAATGTTAACGGTGTAAACGGCCGGCTGCCGGTGCTGTTGCGCTGGCTTGCCGAAACCACGCCCGATGTAGTTTGCCTGCAGGAACTAAAAGCCCCCCAGGATAAATTCCCATTGGAGGCCATTACCGATGCCGGCTACAACGCCATATGGCATGGCCAAAAAAGCTGGAACGGTGTAGCCATCCTGGCCCGTAAAGATTACGAGATCAAAGAACTCCGTAATGCCCTCCCCGGCGACCCCGACGATGAGCACAGCCGCTACATCGAAGCTTTTGTAAACGGCATTGTCATCGGCTGCCTGTACCTGCCCAACGGCAACCCGGCGCCCGGCCCCAAGCTGGAGTACAAGCTGCGCTGGTTCGAGCGCCTTACCAGTCATGCATCGGGCTTGCTGGCGCATGGTATGCCTGCTATACTTACCGGCGATTACAACGTAATGCCCACCGAACTGGACGTTTACAAACCCGAGCGCTGGCTTGACGATGCCCTCTTCCGCCCCGAAGTGCGCCTGGCCTTCAAAAACCTGGTCGACCAGGGCTGGACGGATGCCATCCGTAAACTATACCCCACCGAGGTGATCTATACCTTTTTCGACTACTTCCGCAATGCCTACGGCCGCAACGCCGGCCTCCGTATCGACCATTTCCTCCTCAGCCCCCACGTAGCCGACCGCCTCCAATCCGCCGGCGTCGACCGCCACGTACGCGGCTGGGAAAAAACCAGCGACCATTGCCCGGTGTGGATTGAGATTGAGTGGTGAGTGGTGAGTGGTGAGTGGTGAGTGGTGAGTGGTGAGTGGTGAGTGGTGAGTGGTGAGTGGTGAGTGGTGAGTGGTGAGTGGTGAGTGGTGAGTGGTGAGTGGTGAGTGGTGAGTGGTGAGTGGTGAGTGGTGAGTGGTGAAAATTGCTCACGACAGGGTTTGTTTTAGATTTTCGCAATTATGCGGAATTTATTTCGGTGCCACACATCGCTGGCATGATAAACCCATGTCATTGCGAGTGAGTATCAGGTAAAACCAGAAAAAAATGGGGATGACGTGTTGGTTCCAGAGCATCACAACAACTATGTCATTGCGAGTAACCATCAGGTAAAACCTGGAAAAAATGGGGATGACATGATTGCAAATGGGACTTAATGTAGAGATGAAAAATTTTGCGGATCCCTTTTAAAAAGCGGTGGAAATGTGCGATTCCCCTCTTGAGAGGGGCGGAGGGGTGTGTTTATGCACGCGCAATGAACGCGGAAAAACACACCCCTGCCAACGCACTCCCCATCCCGCCCCCTCTCGAGAGGGGAATAAAAAATACATTTGATAATCAATAACTTATATCGATGTCATTATAAGCGATAGCGTGGCAATCGCGGACTGTGCAGGTCCGCCATACATAGTTCGCGATTGCTTCGTTCCTCGCAATGACATAAATCACTAAAAAATATAGAGCTGAAAGTCAGCTATTTACAAACATGTCATTATAAGCGCAGCGTGGCAATCGCGAACTGTGCTGGTCCGCTTTGCATAGTTCGCGATTGCTTCGTTCCTCGCAATGACATAATTAAATTTTAATAATACTGACAATCAATAACTTACAAACACATCGTTATAAGCACAATGCGCCCATGCCCTCTAAAAATCCAGCCAGGATACCCCCGATTAATTCCGTTCAAACCGGCCTGTTTTATTAACAAGTACTATTTTGTATAGGATGAGGTCGAGTTTGGTGCCGATGTCCTCTTCTCGTTCGGCCAAACCGTGGGAAGGGTGATTGGCCGTTTTTTCGGCAAAGGGCATTAAACGGTGGGTAATGGCCGTCATGGCCTGCTCCTTTTCTGTAATATCGGTAATCTCTTCAAACCGCCCCCAGGCAATCACGCTTTGCCAGTTAAAAATAGTTTTTATGTCGTCAACCTGGAAACACACCCGCGGGTTCTTACGCATCATCTCCATCTTTTTACCCGTTGTGCTATGCCCGATAACCTGTTTTCCATCGTAAACATAATTCACGGGCACAATATAAGGCATGCCACCGTCAGTACAGGCTATGCGGCCGGTAACCTGTCGTTTAAGTAGTTCTTCTATCTGCGTTTCGTTCAGTTTCCCTAACATTTCAGTGTCTCCCGTTTGCGTTAGGCATCGTCGCCCCTTTCAATTCACGTTCCAGGCCTACCGCCAAAATCAGGCTCCGCAAACATTTTTTGTCCATATGGTCAAACCCATGGTTCATAACAGCTTTCTTTTGTGGGTCTTTTTGTAGCATGGCCCCCATTTTTAACACAAAGCGATCTTTCCACGACAGTTTGGAAACAACGCACCGCCCGGGCAGAAAAAATGTCCCCTTCGTTTTCATAACCCCGGGTTCCAGGTTCGTCTGCAGCAACTGCTGCTGCTCTGCCTTATCTTCAGCCGACGTACCGCACACAATAAATAAGAATAGCTTCTTGCCCGTCAGTAAGCTAATGTTCCGTTTCAGCCATTTTCCAATGGTAAATTTACCAACGTAAACAGAACTGCCAAGAATAACCAGGTCATAACTGGCAAGTATTGCGGGCGTAACCTGGTCTGCTTTCAAAAATGGCATATGCAGCGCACCCGCCAGCCATTGCGCATACTGCTCAGTTGCGCCGTATTTACCCTGATATATAATGATCCCATTCATGGCTTTTCCCGGTTTTTATTTTCGGCAATTTAGGTAACCGCGTCCTTGCGGAAAATGACCATGGTCATGGGAATAGCTGATGGGCGTCTCTTTTAGTATCAAGTAGCGAGTGTCAAGTAGCAAGTAGCAAGTATCAAGTAGCAAGACAGCTGCATGAAAAAGTAGCAAGTAGCAAGACAGCTGCATGAAAAAGTAGCAAGTAGCAAGTATCAAGTAGCAAGACAGTTGCATGAAAAAGTAGCAAGTAGCAAGTAGCAAGTCGCAAAACAGCTGCGGTAATATATCCGGTCATAAACCTATGTCATTGCGAGCGCAGCGCGGCAATCGCGAACTATGCATGGCGGTTATTTGGTCATAAAGTCATATCGTAATGAACCCTAAAAATCCCTCGTCGAATACCAACTACTCCATACTTTCCCCAAAAAAATCTTGATACTTGATACTAACTAATGCGAATCAAGGGTTAAAAAATAAGATAGATGAAAGCGGCGGCGATTTTGGCGAATACATGTACGAGCAGCCCGTTGGTAGACCTGACCTTACTTGCTCTTTGCAGGTCTGTTTTTTCAATCAACCAATTAAATAGGGATTCAATAGGTTGCCTAAYCGTTGAAACGGCCGTTCCAAATAAATCATTTGCAGCTTTATCTCGTTGTTTAAGTTCTTCTGCTTGACACTTTACAGCTTTGACAGGTGTAAGCATAGTTGCGTTTGCTTTTATTTCTAAGTCTTTAAAGTATGGTATATCATGATATATTTTGTCTCCAAAGAAGGTCCGGTTTGTTATGCCGCCCCAATCCTGCTTAAAGACGTTCAAATCGCTCTCAGATGCGGTAGTGATGATAATTTGTTCGGG